>CAZYTZ010000033.1:0-11641 GCA_964650545.1 Microcaldota archaeon
GAATGGCCCTTTTTGATGCGTCGAAAAGGATCCGATTATCCCCCCGAGTCCATTGACATCGAGCACCGCGGTGCTCGATGGCAGTACTTTTTGCTAGAGCAAAAAGTCCATTTATTTTTTCTATTTCTTAGCCTTGGAAAGCACGAGAAGCGCTCCTCCGCATGTGATTATGTTCATTGCCGCAAGGTCGTACAAGCCGCTCATGAAGCCGTCGATCACCAGAAGCGCAATGCCTGCCGCCTGGAGAATGGCGAACTGGCGCGTGACCTCTGTCTTTCCTTTTGACATCTTCTGGTATTGCAGCAGCCATGCAACTGCAATCAGCGCAAGGCCTGCAAGGCTCAGGTAATGCAATTCCATCGTATCACCAGCATTGCATCCAAAGGCAGGCTTTTAATCCTTGTCTGGAGAATTGCCATATGGCGTCAGACAAAATGAGGGCTCTTGTAAGCTTTGCCAAGATATTGGTGGCGCTTGCAGTCGGATACGGCATAGCCTGGGTCTGGAACGACACGCGCAGCGGGATTGACGAGATGTGGGTGCCTTATGGCGCAGGCCTGTTATCGGCAGTCATGGTCTTTATCCTCCTGTCCAAGCTCAACAGGGGAAGCGGCGACTAGGCGAAGGTTTTTATTCGGTTCCAATAGGAACACTAGCGGGAGCGGCGGAAGGACGGCTTACCAAGGCGCGAAAGCGCCAACGGAGGAAGTTCTGCCCACCGCAAGAGTCCTATCCCCTTAAGGGGGAATCGGGAACAGAAACGATAAACCGCCCCTGCGGATGAAGATGACGAAAGGAGACAAGGGGTGCGGATTGAAACGGCCCGTGCATGGACGTTATGCGCGGTGCAAGGCCTTTGTGCCGCTCAGTCCAATGCCGTCTGAAACAGAAGGCAGGCTACTACCTGCCGCTCCCACAATTATGCCCTCAGCCCGAAGGCTGCTGAACCCCATTTTTAATCCTTCCTCATCTAATTAGCCTCGTGCCAAGGTAACTCAGATGTGGAAGTGTAGGCACTTCCGCAGGGTAATTTGGTTAGAGTGCCAGACTCATAGAGCCCAACTGCACATTGCAGGCGGGAAATCAATGAGTGATGAGTGCGCGTCTGCGCACGATGATATACAAAGGCTATGTGCGTTTGCGAAGCAAACGCATCAGACATCGAGCAACGCTCGATGCTGATCGCGCGGCAATTGCGCCGCGAAAACCAGCAACCGGAGAAATCTGGAAGTCGCGTGTTCAAATGCCAGCCCAAGGGGCTCCGCCCCTTAGTCCGGCACCGCCCAAACCCCGTGGTTTGCGGCGGAGGCAGAACAAATCACGCCCTTGGCATGTTTTTTTTCCATTCCCCTAGTTTTATTCTTATCCGAATAATTTGCTCAGCCAAGTATATAAAGAAGGAATAAGCACAAGGAGCCCCACGAAGGGAAACGGGGTGCATCATGGTGAACACTGCAACGATAAGCAGGGGGCAGGCAAGGAAGGAAACCGCAATTTACCGCCAGGTCCAGAGGTTCTGGAACAGCGGGAAGGAGTTTGCCGCTATAGGCGGAATCACTTTCACAAGGTTCACTGCGTCGCGCCACCTCAGCCTCCACAGCAGGTCAATGGCGCGCCGCAATGGGTCGCTGGCTGAAGGCATAATCCGATAGGAATAAAAGCTATTTCAAAATATTCCTACCATGGAAGAATCGCATCTGATTTCCGCGCAGCGAAGGAAGCTTGGCATCACTCAGCACCAGCTGGCAAAGATGGCAGGAGTAAGCCAATCGCTTGTGGCAAAAATAGAGGCTGGGAGCGTGGATGCTTCTTACTCCAAGGTGAAGAGAATCATTGAGGCGCTTGAGCACGCTTCAGCCGGCAATGAAAAAAAAGCGCGCGACATCATGCATACCGGAGTGGCTGCTGCGTCACCCGATGCCACGCTGCACTCTGCGGCCGCCTCCATGAGGAAAAAGGCTATTTCGCAGCTGCCGGTTGTCAGCAAGGGGCAAGTGATAGGCAGCCTGACAGAAGAAGCGCTGCTTTCCTGCTTTTCCTCAGGCAAATCCCCTGGTGAGGTGCGCGTGGCAGATGCCATGGGCGAGCCCTTTCCGTCAGTGCTTCCCTCCACCCCACTTTCAGCAGTTGCCTCGCTTTTGCGCCACCACCCGGCGGTGCTGGTGAGCGAGAAGGGAAAGATTGCAGGCATCATCACAAAGGCGGACATTCTCAAGTCCATCTGAGGAGAAGGCAGGAATAAAAATGCTCGCGGCTTATTCATTCTTATGGACAAAGCCAAGCTTGCAGCAGCGCAAAAAGCGCTCTCTTTTGTAAATCCAGGCATGAGCGTGGGACTTGGCACTGGAAGCACTGCAGAGATTTTCATTGATTTATTGGGGAAGAGAAACAAGGATGAGAAACTTGGCATTGCCTGCATAGCCACTTCGCGCGCGTCTGAAAAGCAGGCAAAGAGGCTTGGCCTGGCGCTTGGGGGCTTTGACACTATAGAAAAATTGGATGCTGCTTTTGACGGGGCGGACGCAGTGGACTCGGACTTCAACCTCATAAAAGGACTTGGCGGAGCGCTTGTGCGCGAGAAAATTGTGGATTACCGCGCAACGAGATTTTTCGTGCTTGTGGGGGAGAACAAGCTCTGCGACGAGCTGTCAGGCATTGTGCCTGTGGAAGTGGTTCCCCTTGCAGAAGAGGCGGTGAGGCGCGATCTTGCCATATTGGGCGCATCAGAGGCGCCTGCAAGGATGGATGGCAAGAAGAAATTCCTCTCTGACAATGGCAATGCGCTGCTTCATGCGAAATTCGGCAAGATAGAGGATCCTGCTGAGCTTGAGTGGAGGATAAACGAAATTCCAGGGGTTGTTGACAACGGGCTTTTCACAAAGAACGACGCTGTTTCAGTGATAGTCGGAAGCACAAATGGCACAGCGCGCGTGCTGGAGTAATGCCATGCTCATTTTGCCCGAGGAGATGCGCGAGGAGATAAGGCGCCCGTTTGGCCCTGTCCTTAGGGGGGCAGCTGCAATGGACGCGTGCAGGAAGGCAGCGCGGCCATTGATAAGCGTTGGCGACCAGTGCGCATCAGACCTCATTGACGCAGGCATTGCGCCAGACATACTGATTTTCGACTTCAAGATAAAAAGGGTGGAAATCCCGCAGGCAATGAAGGAAAAGCTTGCGCCGCACGCAAAAGAGGCCTACGTTGTGCTTTCCAGCGCAGGAAGCATAACTCCTGAGCTTGAAATCGCTGTTTCGCGCGTGCTTGATGAGGGCAAGGGCGCGATCATGGTGGCAGGCGAGGATGACTTGTCCTCCCTTCTTGTGATGGCTCGCGCAAAGCACGGCACGCTTGTCTACGGCCAGCCAGATGCTGGTGCCGTGGTGGTGCAGCTGGGAGAGAAAGAGATTGTGGAAAAGGCGCAGGGCTTCCTCAAAAGGATGCAAAAGTAATGATGCTTTAGTATTCCGTTGCCTTGGGAAGGAACTTCTTCTTTGTTTCCTCCATCAGGATTATGATGGATGCGAAAAGCGCAAGCAGGCCCAGGTCTTCAAGCGAGAGGGGCACCGTGGAAAAGACGCCCTCAAAAGGCGGCCAGTACAATATTGCCATCTGCAGCGCAAGCGAAAGCACGATTGCCGCAATCAGGTACGGGTTGGCAAAGAATCTCTTGAAGATTGAGCGGTGTGCAGACTGGCAGTTGAGCGCGTTTGCAAGCTGGAGAAACACGAAAAGTGTGAATACCGCAGTGAAGGACTTTTCAGGGGCGAATGACTGGTAGTAGGCAAACGCCACGAACGCTATGCCTGCCATTGCCGCGCCGAGCAGGAATACCGAGGCTATGAGGTTGCGGCTCATGAACCTCTCCTTTGGATTGCGCGGCGGGCAGTCCATCTCGGTATGCGTGGTCGGCTCCATGCCAAGCGCAACGGCAGGCGGGCCGTCCACCATGATGTTTATCCAGAGTATCTGCAGTGGAAGCAATGGAAGCGGAAGCCCGATTGCAGGGGTGCCGAACATGAGGAGAAGCGCCGCCACGTTGGTTGAGATTTGGTAGCGAACAAAGGACTTGATGTTGTTGAAAATCATCCTGCCATAGCGCACTGCGTGCATGATTGAGGCAAAGTTGTCGTCCGTAAGCACAATGTCCGAGACTTCCTTTGTGACATCAGTGCCTGCCACGCCCATTGCAATGCCTATGTGCGCCTTGCGGATCGCAGGCGCATCGTTCACCCCGTCGCCGGTCACTGCCACGATTTCCCCGTTATTGATGAACGCGCTTACTATCCTGTATTTCTGCTCTGGGGTGACGCGCGCAAACACCCCTGCGAAGTAGATTGCCTTGCGGAGTTCCCCGTCGGACATTTTTTCCAGCTGGGCGCTGTCGTATGACTTTTGCCCTGGCCCAAGCAGCCCGACTTTGGAAGCTATGGCGCGCGCAGTTGCAATCGAGTCGCCGGTGAGCATCACAACGCGGATGCCTGCAGACTTGCAAAGCGCAATTGCTTGGGGCACTTCAGGGCGCGGCGGATCCTCCATTGCCACCAGGCCCACAAGCACCAGGTTCTTCTCAGTGTTCTGGCGCGTGTACTTTGCCATTTTCCCGACATGTCTGTAGGCAAGCGCAAGCACGCGCATGCCGTCCGCGCCCATTGCATGCGCGTCAGACGCCATCTTCTTTGCCATTTTTGGGGAAAGACGCGCCTCCTTGCCTCCGTTCATCACCTTTGTGCAGTGCTTCAGCACTGCCTCTGGCGCGCCTTTTATGAACGCCATCCTGCCATTGCCATAAAGGCGGATGGAACTCATCATCTTCCTGTCGGAATCAAACGGGACTTCGCCCACCTGCTTGTGCATTGAGCGGGCAGGCCTTTCCGAGCCGCAGCAGGTGAAAACTGCAGAGAGCAATGCCACTTCCGTTGGGTCGCCTGACGGCTTGCGCTGCCCGTTTTCCTCAACTATAAGCGCATTGTTGCAAAGCGCCATTACCTCAAACGCGCGCTTCAGCGCAGCGTCGCGCGAGACCACTGAGTGGGAAAGCTCTCCCTTGCCTATGCTGTAGGAGCGGCTGGCAAGCACTATCTCCTCCACCATCATCTTGTTCTGCGTTATTGTGCCTGTCTTGTCAGTGCAAATCACGGTTGCCGAGCCCAATGTCTCGACTGCAGGCATCTTGCGCACTATTGCGTTTTTCTTTGCCATTTTCTGCACGCCTATTGCCATTGTGATTGCAAGCACCGTTGGCAGCCCCTCAGGTATCACGGCAACCGCAAGCGTGACTGCCACCACGAACATTTCCACCGCGGTTTCCCCTCGCATCATGCCGATTATGAAAAATAGCCCTGCAAGCGCAATGCCTGCATATCCCAAGTTGCGCGCAAGCTCGCCAAGGTTCCTCTGCAGCGTGGTCTCCTTTTCATAGGACTGTGCTACAAAGCCCACGATTTTGCCAAACTCAGTCCTCATTCCTGTTTCCACTGCAATGCCGCGGCAGTGGCCGCGCACTATCACCGTTCCGGAGAAAAGCATGTTCCTCCTGTCTGAAAGAACAGTACGGTCAGGCAATGCGCACTCGTACTTGTGCACAGGGCGGGATTCCCCTGTGAGCATGGACTGGTCAGCTGCAAGGTTGGTGGCCTCCACCAGCCTCAGGTCTGCAGGCACGCGGCTGCCCTCCTCAAGCACCACGATGTCGCCAGGCACTATCTGGCGAGAGCCTATCATCAGATCCTTGCCGTTCCTTATCACTATGGAGCGGGGCACTGACATCTTGCGCAGCGCCTCCATTGCCTTTTCCGCCTTGTACTCCTGGAAAAATCCGAAAAACACCGCAAGCAATATTGCCACGGTTATTGCTGTCCCGTCTATGAGCTTGTTGCTGTCCACTGAAAAGCCAAGCGCAAAGCTTATGGCCGCTGCTGCAATGAGCATGATTATGGGAAGGCTCTTGAACTGGGAGAAAAGCATCATGTACCAGGGGTCGCGCTCAACTTCCACCAGCTCGTTTTTCCCCATGCTTTGCAGCCGCAGTTCTGCCTCTGATTCTTGCAGGCCGGCATGCCCGGACTTCAGTGCTGAAAAAATGTCTGTGAGCTTGAGGGCATGCCATTTCCTTTCCATGGCATGACAAAGGGGAAGCAAAATTAAAAAGGCACTCTTGGCTAGAAATCGCCGAGGCGGCTTTGCGTGTTGCCCTTCTTTTTCTTTGAATGAGGAGAGGCTTTTTCGCGCTCGAACTTGCGCTTCATGCCACCCACTATCTTTTTCATCTTCTCCTCCTTTTTCCTGGACGATTGCAAATGCCCCTCGTCGCGCGTGCCTTTCGCAATGAGCACGATTACCTTTCCTGCCTGCAACCTGCCTGCCCTGCCGCGCCGCTGTATTGAACGGATTTCTGATGGTATGGGCTCGAAGAAAATTACCGTGTCCACCGCGGGAATGTCAAGCCCTTCCTCGCCAATCGAGGTGGCGACCATGATTTTGAAAACTCCTTGCGCAAACCTGTCAATTGTTTTCCTCTGTTCCTCCGCAGTCACACCCTCCTTTTTCCCAACAAAGCGCTCTGATGCAATGCCATGGCTTTTCAGGTACTCCACTATTGCCTGCACCGAGTCCCTGTACTGGGCAAATACCAGCATTTTCTTTCCTTTTGAATTTGCCACTATTTCGGCAAGCTTTTCCAGCTTTGGGTGCGTTTCCGAAGTGCGGCAAATCTCAACAGCTTGCATGAAGCGCCTATCCGCCATTATCCTGTGGCGCGCGCGGGTGTCAGGCCGCGCCTCAAGCTTTTTCACGTACGAGAGGAATGTTACTGGCCCCTGAGTCTCAATGAGCTCCAGCATGTGCGCCAGGTTGAAAATCGTGGCATAGAAGGAAAGCGCGGTGTAGCGGCTTTTCTCGTTCATGCGCAGTATCTTTGCGCGAAGCTCGACCAATGCGCGCTTGGAGTGGAAAGGCACGCGCATGCCGAATGACGAGAGCGTGTCTGCTGAATCATGGAGCATTTCCTCCAGAAGCAGTCGCGCCTCTGAATTGCTTTTTCCCAAAGGCACGTATTCATGGGAAACGTCAAGCTTCTGCATGTATGGCAGTACATCTGTGTCCTGTGCAGTGCGTATCTCAATGTTCCTTGCCCCAAGTGCTTCCACAATTTCCTCAATCTTTGCCTTGCTGCCTCCGGGCGAGGCAGTAAGCCCCAAAATGAGCGCACCTGCCTTTGAGCATTGGGCTGCCACGAATGTGTAGGCATAACTGCCAACTGAGCGGTGCGCCTCGTCCACCACGCAAAGAGCAAAGTCCGGCTTTGCCCTTCCTTTTTTTATGTCGTTTTGCAGTGTTTGCGGCGTTGAGAAGCAAACTCTTCTCTGCCAGAGCTCCTCGCGATTTTTCGGGGATATTTCGCCCGTTATCATTGCCGTGTGCGAGGGCTCAAAATAAGCCATCTCCAAAAACGTCTTGTGGTGCTGGCGCACCAAAGGCTTTGTGGGCGCAAGGAATGCCACCCTTCCCTTTTCCACCATCCTCTCGATGACAAGAAACGCAACCAGCGTCTTTCCCATGCCCGTGGGAAGCACCACCAGCGTGCTGCCGTTTGCCAGCGCGGACTGCGCTATTGCTGACTGGTACTCGCGCGGCACAATGCCTTCCCTGAGGAACATGCTAGTTGAAGGAGGCGCAGGGTGTGATCCTCCAATGACCTGGTTGTTGCCCAAGTCATGGCTTCTTGTTTCACTGACAGACATGATGTCCATCTCCACAAGCGTTACTTCCTGGCGATCCGCCAGTAGCTCTTTTGAGTATATTGTATGATGCATTGAGATCCCTGTCCATGTGGTTGCCGCAGTTGTCGCAGAGGTATGTTCTCTCAGACAATGACATATCCTTTCGGTTCTCACAGATGCAGCATGTCTTTGTAGTATCCTCAGGATTGACAAACACAACCTCGCAACCAGCACTTTCAGCCTTGTAGCGCAGCATGTTTGCCAATTCGCCCCAGCCTGCATCGTTTATCTGCTTGCCGAAGTCCTGTTGGGCAAGCTCCTGCGATGCCAGGTCTTCCAGGGCGATGAAGGAATATGATCTTACCATTCCACGGGAAAGCCTATGCAGGAAGTCCCTTCTGGTGTTCTTGAGCTTTTCAAACTCAACCGCAACCAGCCTCTTGGCTTTCTTCCTGTTCTTGCTTCCTTTCTTCTTGCCCGACAGCTTCCTTTGCAGGAATGCTATTTTTTCCTGATGCTTCTCGACGTGCCTTGGGTTCTTGATTACAATTCCATTGGAAAAGGTGGCAAGTGTCTTTAGCCCAAGGTCCACGCCTATTCTTGTGCCTTCATTTGATGCTTTGACGATTGGAGTTTCTTCAACTGCAAAGCAGGCAAACCATTTGCCGGAAGGCTCCTTCTTGAGAGTGAGCGTTTTGATTGTTCCTTTGATTTCCCTGTGCTTGACAATCAGGATTTCCCCAAAGGGAGTTACTTTGAGTTTCTTGTCAAGTTCAAACCCTTTCTGTGGATAGTGTATGCTCTTTAGGTTGATCAATGACTTGAAACGTGGAAAGCCTACTTTCTTGTCTCCAGCTTTCCTGAGCTTGACATAGCGCCAGATGCTATTCTCAACACGATGGGCTATCTCCTGTGCAACCTGTGAGTACATACCAGAATTCTTGACCATCAATTGAAGCGAGTTTCTTGTGGGAAACTTGTCAAAGTTCCTGTAGGTTTCCTTGCTGTGCTCAAGCAGTTCGTTCCAAAGGTTCTTGGCAAGCCAGCATTGCTGCTTCATCAACCTCTCCTGAGACTTGGAGAGATACACCCTGAAACGATACAACTTCATGATATTACTCTCCATTTTTTCTTTATATACCTTTCGTCAGTAGGATGCCGGTGGCACGGCAGACAATATGATGTCTTGTATGCGGTGAAAAGCAAAGCTTTAAGTCTTGAAAACTCATATTCTCTTAGTTGATTGATATGGCACGGGAAATAAAGGCTGTAATAGAGCTTACAAAAAAACAAACTAGGGAGTTTCTGGACAATTTTGCCAGCCCTGAAAGCGAAAAGTTGGGCAAGCAGGCGATTGAGCGGGCTTCCAAGATAAAGTTCAATGTCATTCTTTAGGTGACAATGTGTCTTCCAAACCCAAACTCAATTTCAATGATGTTACCATAGTGATAATATGATACTTCCCAAAGCCCCTGTTGAAAAGATAATACGAGAGGCCGGAGCGCGCAGGGTGAGCGAGGGCGCTGCCATTGAGCTTGCCGAAATCCTTGAGAAAATCGGCAATGATATCTCAGTCCGCGCGCTCAAGCTTGCAAAGCATGCGGGCAGGAAGACGGTGACTGCATCTGACATCAAGCTGGCAAAGCCTTAGGTTCTGAACAAGAAACGAACAATAACCGATGTGCATTTTGCCTGGCAAAATGCATCAGATTTTGTTCGCCAAGAGGCGAACAATAACCGAACGATTTATATTCAGTTAGAGGAGACTCTACCGTATGAGAAATACCTATGCAGCCGCGCTGCTCCTTTGCCTTGTGATAGGCGTTTCAGCCGGCCAGACAGCGCGGCTTTCCCCCCAGGCGGCAAGCATAACGGAAAACACCACGCTTGCAGGCCACTATGGAAACTATACGCTGTCAGTGCAGGAAAGGGGCGGCGCGATTGAAATAATGGTTTTTGGCGCTGAGGAAAGCCATGGTGCGCTTGTGTCTGAAATGATGTGGCTTGCGCAAAATAACATGCTTTCCACAAAATGCAGCCTTGAGTCAGTGCCAGAAGGCACAGTCTATTGCGATGAGAACGGCAGCTGGCAGCAAATGCAAAACGAGGCAAGCGGCACAGGCGCGCTCGTTGTGCCGCAGCCAACCTCTGAGCCTGAGGCAAAGTCATTGGGCATGCCTTCGCGCGCAGCATATGATTCACAGGCAGCACCAGAAGCAGCGCCTCTCGCAGCAGAAGAAGACAGGATTGGCACTGAGCAGCTGTTGCAGCTTTTGGGCGCGTTCCTTGCGGTTTTGGTGGCGTCATACCTTATACTCCAGTCGCGGCCTGTGCCAATGCCCGATGCCCAGGATGAAAGGCTGCTTGCCAATGAGACGCGCGCAGGAATAATGGAGGAATTGTCCTCTGCAGACAAGATACCCACAGACATCTCAAACAAGCTTGGCAAGAGCAAGGCTTCAGTCGTGGAACACTTGGCAACGCTTATGGAGGCAGGGCTTGTGGAGCGCATTGCCACGCCAGGCAAGAAGTTTGTCTATTACAGGCTCAGCCAAAAAGGCAGGCAGCTTCTCCTTCGACGGGCAGGCTAGCGGTTCTTCCTTCTTCGTTTTTTCGCTTCCTTTATCACCGCGTGCGCTGCGCGGTGGAAGTGATGCTTTGTTTTTGCCTTTCTAAGCACGCGCAATCCGTGCATGGTGATTCCCCTTTTTGTTGAGACCATTGCCTCAAGCTCAAGCGGCCTTATTCTCTTTTCCAGCACAAGCGCGGCTGCGCCCTCTGCGGCTTTTGCAGAAAGCGAAAGCGCCTGAGAATACGGGATGCTGTTCCTTTTGCCGGCCTCTGCCATTCCCTCTATTGCCGCAAGGAAGAACGCGATTCCTGAGCTGTGGAGGAATGCAGTGTCCATCTCGCTTTCCTTTTTTGCCCTGATGAAAATGCCAGTGGGCGCAAGCAGCGCCTCGATTTCCTTTGCGTCAAGGCCGGACTGCGCAAAATACATGGTGGCGCCTTTCCCCACCTGCACTGCCAGGTTTGGCATGATGAGCGCCACTCTGCAGCTTTTTGGCACACGCTTCCTGAAATATGAAAGCGGCAAGCCTGCCACAAGCGAAATCAGCAGGGTTTCGCCAAGCCTGCCCCTTATCTCTTCCAGCAGTTTTCCGGCGTCGGCAGGCTTTACCGCGATTATGACGGCGTCCGCGCTTTCTGCAGCCTCTTTGGCCGTTTTTGCAGCCCTTACGCCTATTTTGCGCGCAAGCGCGGCTGCGTTTGCATGCGAATGGTCGCACAGCACGAGGTTTGCCCCCTTGCCGCGCGCTATGCCTAAGGCTAAGGCGCTCCCCATCTTGCCCACGCCAATTATAGCCACCCTCATGAGCCCAATTTTGCAATCCATGTTAATAAGGCTTTATCGTTGTTTTTAGGCGCTTTAAGTGATAACCCGACGAAATGCCACTGTTTCTTGCCGAAAAGTGGTAGTCGCTGCGTATGGTCGGGCGGAGCAAACCATTTTAAACCACGCTCGGCATAATTTATCCCGCAGACCAGATGATATATGAGAGAGTATGCACATGGGCACGCATAGGCATCAAAAAACGAACGTAAGCAAGCGAGAAGGCAGTGAAATTACTAAATCTAAGAGAGGAACGGGCAAGAAAATCCTGCGCGTCGCAAGAAACACCTTCCTCACTCTTTTTGGCATCAGCACCCCCCTTCTCTTGAATGCGCAGGCAAAGGACGCGCAGCTTCCAATAAACCCCGCGCAGGAGAAAGTTAGGTACGTCGCGTCGAACGAAAACGTGGTGCCCGCGAACACATACGGCGCCAAGCCGGACAGCCTCGCACGAAACGATAGGACATCGCCTGACAGGGACGCGCGCATTCTGGACGCGATGAAAATGAAGAGCGCGAAGAAGGTTGAGCC
>CAZYTZ010000034.1:0-10447 GCA_964650545.1 Microcaldota archaeon
GGCGTTTGCAAGCGCATTTGCAGGCTCGGCGCTTTTCACTGCGCTGAATTTCGGCACTGAATACTATTCATTCGGGCAGCTGTCAGGCGCAATGAAAAGGATGAATACTGACCAGGCAGGCGCGCTTGGCGAGCTGGCAGGCATCCTGAAAAGCACGAAGAAGAAGGCAGGGGAGGATGGCGCGCAGTTTGACAGGCTCATATTGAATGTGGACGTGGCAAGGGCCGAGCTTGTGCAGAGGCTCAAGAGCGACCCGTCGTACAAGCTAGATGCCGGAAGGGTGGCTGCGTATTTTGGCGAGACGTTTGCCCAGCTTGTGGTGTTCGAGATGGGATTCGGGTTCTTTAGGGCTGCTGGAAAGGCTGCAATGCCAAAGGCAAAGGCTCAGGAAGCCGCACTCGCCAGGGCGGGCCAGGAGCGGGCCGCGGCGCCGCGGCAGCAGGAGGCCATGCCCACGCAGAGACAGCAGAACGAGCAGTTTGTGGATGTCAATAGGCGGCTGAGCGCCACAGACATGCCCCTGGAATTGTCCAGAGTGCTTATGGATGAGGGCATGAAGGATTTTGAAATTCCAAAAGGAAGGCTGGATGAGTTTGCCATCTTTGCCCGCAACTATGCTGACCGTTACCCGGATATTGCGGCAAAAGGAGAACGATCGGATCCAGGCCTTTCCGGGCTTCTTGAAAGCTATGGGACCTGGAAAGCAAAGGAAGGGGGCAGCATGGTGGACTTTATGCAGGTGCTTGAGCGCACCGGCCTGCCCCATGAGCTTGCCTGCCGCTCAGGCGAGCTGCAGCTGCTGCTCTACCAGGAATTCGGAGCAGAATATCTTATGGGCACAAAGGCAATCAGGCTGAAAGGCACAGCCAGGGTTTACGAGCTTTCCTGCAAGGATGGCAGGCAATTCATTGCAAAAGTGGACGACGTTTCGCGCGAGATGTTTGCGCACGGCGTGCTGCGCCTGCTCGGAACAGACGCGGGCTACAAAATAGCCAAGAATGGCGACTTGGGGGTCATGGAGCTGGTGGATGGCATGACATTCTACAATTTTGCAAACGCAGGGGGCATGCCGTCCGCCGTGCAGCTGCGCCAGATCTTGCCAGGGGCAGCAGGGCCGGAACGTGCAAACTTCCTTTCCAGCCTTTCGCGCATCATGGCGCAGCAGTTCGCCACTTACATGGACGATTCGCATGCAGGCAACTTCATTGTCAAACGCGACGGAAGCCTGGTGCGCATAGACTTCAACGAGTTCGGCATAAAGAAAGCAGGCCCGCACATTCTTTCCCCAGAGACCCTCCCAAAGATGGACGAAAAGCTCGCAGGCACGATAGGCAGGCTCACTCCGGATGAGCTTGCCCTGATGGAGGGAGAATTCAAAGCTGAGTGGAAGCGCCTCCAGCAGGGCTTTGGGGAAAACAGCGGGCAGCTGAGGCAGGCATATTCGGGCTTCAGGAGCAGTGGTGTTCTTGAGCAGACTTACACTGAATTCGAGACGAATGTTGCCAGGACGCCTGACAGGGCATGGAATGACTTTTTGGGAGGTGCGCAGAAATGAAACTTCAACAGAGAGTAGAACAGCAGACAGTGCACGAATATATGCGCAGCTTCCCTGAGATCACCAACAAGGACAAGGCTGTTGGCAATGCCAAGAAGCTTGCGGTGGAGGGCGCTGCTGGCAGGCTGCTTATGAGCGTGATTGAGTCCCAGCCTGCGCGCGGGCTGCCCACAGGCGCGAGGGAAAGCAGGAAACTTGCAAGGGTGGATGTGAAGAAAATGATGGCAGTGCTTGGGGAGATGCTGGGGCTTGAGGTGAAAGTGGAAAAACAGAGCAGGCTGGATGCGAAGGACGGTGCGCTTTACCTGTCTCCCGATGCCGCGCTTGCCGCGGCGCTGTTCGTGCGCGCGCTTGGCAAGAAGGCAGTTGGCAAGGAGATGCTGTTGGATGTTACGGAATTGAAAGACGTGCCAAAGGCAAGCGCAGTGGAGATTGCATCTGCGCTTTTGTTCCTGCATATCTGCGAAAAGGGGATTGACGGCGCGCTTGAGGACCTTACGCTTGGAAGCCGCGTGCTGGATTGGCTGGCCGCCAATGGGCGAGCGGCGCAATCAAACGATGTAAGGCATGCGCTTTACTCCGTGCAGCTGGCGTTTGCAAAGGCGCTTTTGTAAGAGGGAGCATCTGCGTTTTTCGTCAGAGCCAAAGAAATCCTTTTAAACCATTACCTTGAATATAGGTCTCGCTTTTTCCAAGAATAGTCCATTGGGCAGGTGAATTGAAATGACCAAAGCTTCAGAGGACATTAAAGTACACGAACATGGTGCCGCGCGCCACAAGGGGCATGGGCACGCGCATTCTTCAGGCTCAGGCGAATTCTTAGCGCAAGTCAGGGAGCTTAAGGGGGCCGAGAGCAGCGCTGCTGCGCATGTTGAGAAGGCGCGCAAGGAGGCATCGCACATCGAGGCTTCTGCGCGCGAGTCTGCCGTTGAGATAACCTCAAAGGCGCAGGAAAAGGGCGTGGAAGCAAAAAACGAGATACTTGCAAAGAAGCGCGAGCAGGCTGAAGCGGAAGTTGGCGCAATTTTGGGAGCTGCGAAAAAGCAGGCAGGCGCAATCCGCGCAAAAAGGCTGACAGACACAGATGTTGCTGAGATTTCACAGGACATATAAGTATATTGTAGGGGTCTTGCATGCTCAAGCCGGTAAAAATGTCAAAGATCAGGACAATTTGCCTCAAGGCGGTTGCCCCGCAGGTGGTAAAGTCCCTGCACACTTTGTCCGTGCTCCATATCATTGATTCTGACTTGCAGGAAATCGAGCGCTCAGGCCCGCTTCCCTCGTATGACGAGGTGGCAGCCAGGCTTGTGAAAATCAGGGCGCTGCGCGAGACTCTTCCAAAAGACGGGAAGCTCCCGAAGAAAAAGCAGGAGTGCGCCGACCCCTTGAAGGAGGCTGACGCGCTTTTGGAAAAGTCCGAGCACATCTTTTCGCTTGCTTCTGAAAAGGAGGCGATTGCAAAGGGGCTGGACGCCAATCTTGCATCGCAAAAGGCGCTTTTGGAAATCGAGGGGCTGGATGTTGACTTTTCAGAGCTTTCCGCCGATTCGTTGCAGTTCTCGCTTGTGAGGGTGCCGACAAGGAAGATGGCGATTGTGAAAGAGGTGCTTGCGGCAACAAAGAACTGCCAGTATGTTGTTTCAGAGGCAAAGGGCGCAAGCCTGGTGCTTGTTGCCCTGGAGAAAGGGAAGGATGCCAAGTTCCTGGAAGGGCTTGGCGCAGCGCTTCCCATGCCGCAGATTTCATCCACGCCTAAAAAGGAGATTGCGGCGCTTAAGGAGAAGGAAGAGGCGCTTCGCGCAAAGCTTGAGGCGGCCGAGAGGAAGTTTGCAAAGGCTGCAGATGCAATCTGCCCGCAGGCAATCGTGCTTGAGGAGGCGCTTTCAATCGAGGCTGACCGCGCGCAGGTCGCAACCTCGTTTGGCGCAAGCGCGCAGCTTTATTTCATAGAAGGATGGGCAGAGGAGTCCAAGGTGCAGGAGATAGAGGCGGAGATGAAGAAGCGGTTTGGGAAGAAGCTGCACATCTCAACCGCGCAGCACCCGCATGAGGAAATGCCGCCCACGCTTCTGAACAATCCAAAGCGCGCGCAGCCGTTTGAGTATCTGGTGGAGTTCATCTCCATGCCGCAGTACACCGAGATAGACCCGTCAATCATACTTGCAATCGCAATTCCCCTGATGTACGCGCTCATGATGGGCGACACAGGCTATGCATTCATGTCGCTCCTGCTTGCTTTCTGGATGCTGAAGAATTCAAAGAAGGGCACGCTCATGAACCAGATCGCGCTCATCTGGGCGATTTCCGCAATCCCGGCAATCATCGCAGGTATTGCGTTTGACGAGTACTTTGGCATGACGCACACGCACATTGCATCGCTTTTCGGCTTTGGAGAAGTCCAGCTATACCAGGGCTTCCACCGCATCAGCGAGATAAACACGCTCATGCTGATATCAATACTGATAGGCATGGTGCACCTGTCGCTTGGCTTTGTGCTGGGCGCAATCAACGAGTGGCACCACAATAAGAAACACGCGGCTGCCAAAGTTTGCTGGCTGCTCATACTGCTTTCAGGCTTCATGCTGATTGCAAGCGGCATGTACAATATAGTGCCAATCCTCACCATGCCTTCCGCCGTTGTTCTTGCACTTTCCATTGTGGGGCTGATAATGACCGAGGGCATAATTGCCGCTGTTGAAATACCTGGGCTTCTTGGGAACGTGATGTCTTACCTCCGTATTGCCGCTGTGGGCGTGGGAGGGGTGATAATTGCAGAGGCGATAAACGGTCTTCTCATGCCGAGCCTTGAGTTCTCGCCATTGGGGATTGTTGTGTTCATTATAACGGCGGCAATATTCATCGCAATGCACGTTGCCGCTTGCATGCTTATAATGTTCGAGGGGCTTGTGCATGGCGCGAGGCTGAATGTTGTCGAGTTCTTCGGCAAGTTCTACAAGGGCGGCGGCGTGAGGTTTGCGCCGTTTGCAGTGAGGAGGAATTACACTTCAGAGGCATGACTCTGATAAATGAAAAAGAAGAGGTGTGAAAAGATAGGCGAACGCATTCGCCTGGATTTCACACTCATAAGAGAAAAAAGAAGAGGTGTGAATATGGTAGCAATAGAAAATGCAGGGGCATTCGGCATCGCTGCTGCGATCGCCATCTTTGGCGGCGCCATCGGCACCGGCATCGCGCAGGCGTCTGTCGGCTCAGCCATTATGGGCGTAGTCGCGGAAAGGCCGGAGGACACGTTCAAGCTCATCGTCTACATGGCGATTCCTGAGCTGCTCGTCATCTTCGGCTTCGTGGTCGCTTTCCTGCTGCTCGGGCAGATCAGCGGCGCGGAAGCAGCTGCAGCGACGGTTGAATAAGCACGAAAACACACGCTCTTCAGCGCAACGGGCGGCTTTGCTTCTTTGGCTGCCCGCGCAAATGCGCATGCAGGGCTGTTTGCTGCAGGCATACTGCAGCCCAGGGTGAATACATGGGATTTGAAGAACTCGCAACAGAGCTCCAGAAGGGCGCGGACGCCGAAGGCAGGAAAATCACCAATGCCGCGGAGAAAAGCGCAGCGAAGATCGTGGACGAGGCAAGGGGAAAGGCAGGCGAAATCATCAAGGTGGCGAAAAATGAGGCCACTGAATTTGCAAAGCAGGAGGCGTCTGAAAAGGCGACTTCGGCAAAGCTTGCCGCGAAAAAAATGGTGGACGATGCGCGCGACGAGGCTGTCGAGGCGTCCATGAAGCAGGTTTGGCAAAAGTTCAAGTCAGACTCCATGAAAAAGGCAGTCTATCCTGGCCTTCTTGAGAGGCTTGTGAAGGAAGGCATGGAAGAGCTTGGCGGGGCAAATTTCCATGGAAATTTGCCTGCATTGGAACGAAGTTCCAATTCAACAAGCCAGGCAATAGTGTACGCGCGCGACGAGGACCATCAATACCTGCAGGGCTTCCAGTTCAAGAAGCTGCCATCCGAATACTGCGGCGGCGTGATAGTTGAGAGCCCGAACGGGAAGGTGCGCGTGAACAGGACGCTTGAGGAAGTTTTTGCGCAGAAAAAGCCTGCGCTTCGTAAGGATATTTACGACAGGCTATTTTAGGCAGGTAGCAACATGAAGAAATTCAACACCGGCCCCGGGAGCGGGATGGCAGAGTTCCTGCCCTTCCTCCGCTCGCTCACATACGGCTATTCGAACGCGCGCGTGCGCGCCATGAGGCCAAGCCTTCTCACAAGGAGGCAGGCGGACGACCTGCTCCGCGTGAACACCAATGCCGCGGTGATTGAGTATTTGTCGCGCACTGCCTACAAGAACGATTTCTCCAATCTTCCGCACAAGATAACCGACGAGGAAAGAGTAGAGCTTGCGGTGAGCAAGAACTTTGCAAGGACTGCGCAGAAGCTGCTGCGCATCACGCCTGCGAAGAGCAAGCCCACGCTCCGAGTATTCCTCAACAGGTATGACGTTCACAACATCAAGGCGATAATGCTTGCAAGGAAGCTTGGGAAGACACGGGAGGAGGCACAGGCGCTCCTTGTGCCTGCAGGCACCATGACCCCGCAGGCGCTTTCCGCCATACTCATGGCAAAGAGCGCTGATGATTTTTATGCTGCGCTTCGCGGCACAGCATTTGGCGCGGACTTCTTCACATCAGCATCAGTGCGCAACATCCCGAAAGAGCAGATAAAGGCGCTTTTCCAGAACCCTGCCTCGGATGCCGCAAAGCTTGACCTGTTCCTCTCTTCGCTTGACTTCTACTATTACGAGATGGCGTCAAGCATACTGGCAACAGGGGAAAAGGAGGCGCAGGCAATCGCAGCCCTCCTGCGTTTTGAGGCTGACGCGAAAAATATCATGACGATTTTGCGCCTCAAGAGAAGCGGGGCTGACAAGAAAACGATAATGCGGCACATTGTGGGCAAGGGAAAGCTCCCGCGCGCCACTCTTGACAAGATTGCCTCTGCCAAGGACGTGCATGAGGCTGCCTCGCTTGCGTCAGCATTCTTCATCTCAAGGACCGGCAGGGACGACCTTGCCGCTGCCGAGCAGAAGTACAAGGACGACGGGCAGCTGTCGCACTTTGAAGTCGTGTTCGAGCGCTCCATTGCGCGCCGCTCGCTGCATGCGCTCAAGAGAAATATCATGTCCATAGGCGCAATCGTCGGCTTCCTTTTCCTGAAAGAGGAGGAGATGCGCAATATACAGAAAATCGTGAGGGGCAAGGCACTTTCATTGCCTGCAGAAAAGGTTTCGCAGATGCTGATATTTGTTTGAGTGATTTTCATGGCGGAAAACAAGGAAAAGGTCGCGGTGATTGCAGGCTCGGCCACGTGCACGGGCTTCAGGCTGGCAGGCGTTGAGAACACTTTCGCGCTTTCCGGAGAAGAAGCTGAAGGCAAGCTGACTGAGCTGCTGTCTGACGTGAACTATGGCATCATCGTGGTGCCTGAGAGGCTGGTGGAAGGCTGCGACTGGCGCCTCAAAAAAAGGATTGAGGCGACTGCAAAGCCGATTGTGGTTGCAATACCAGATTCAAAGGGGCCGATTGAACAGGAGGAGTCACTTGCCAAGCTCATAAAGAGGGCGCTGGGAGTGGACCTGACGAAGAAGAAGTAGTGGCTTCGCCACTACTAATCGCCAAAACCTGCAGGTTTTGACGAAGAAGAAATGCTTACGAGGTGTTATGATGGGAATTCTGCACAGGATATCCGGGCCGGTCGTGGAAGCCAAAGGAGTGGCTGGCGCGAAAATGTACGACGTGGTCAAGGTGGGCAACGAGCGGCTCACCGGAGAAATCATCAAAATGGTGGGAGATACGTCCACCATCCAGGTGTACGAAGACACCAACGGGTTGAAGCCTGGCGAGCCTGTGGAGACAACTGGCGAGCCGCTCTCAGTGGAGCTGGGGCCTGGCCTCATGAGGTCAATTTACGACGGCATCCAGAGGCCGCTTAATGTGATGGCGGAAAAGGGCGGCGCGTTCATCACGCGCGGGCTGTCAGCCAACTCGCTTGACCGCGAAAAGAAATGGGAGTTTGTGCCGGTTGCGAAAAACGGGCAGGCGGTGAAAGTGGGGGACGTTTTGGGCACTGTGCAGGAGACAGATGTCATTCTCCACAAGATAATGTCACCGTTTGAAGGCAAGGTGAAAGACATCAAGGCAGGCAACTTCACTGTTGAGGAGCAAATCTGCAGCATCACATCAGGAGACAAGGAACAGAAAGTCATCATGATGCAGCGGTGGTTCGTGAGGAAGTCCAGGCCTGCTGCAGAGAGGTTTGACCCCAATATCCCGCTCATCACTGGCCAGAGGATTGTGGATATTTTCTTCCCGATTGCAAAGGGCGGCTCGGTGTGCGTGCCTGGCCCTTTTGGCTCCGGGAAAACGGTTACGCAGCACCAGTTTGCAAAGTGGTCTGACACCCAAATCGTGGTGTACGTGGGCTGCGGCGAGCGAGGCAATGAGATGACCGAAGTGCTTACCGAGTTTCCGAAACTTGAGGACCCGAAAACAAAAAAGCCGCTCATGGACAGGACGGTGCTGATTGCAAACACCTCCAACATGCCTGTGGCTGCACGCGAGGCGTCCATTTACACCGGCGTCACCATTGCGGAATACTACCGCGACATGGGCTATGACGTTGCGCTCATGGCAGACTCCACCTCGCGCTGGGCAGAGGCCATGCGTGAAATCGGCGGAAGGCTGGAAGAGATGCCTGGCGAAGAAGGGTATCCAGCCTACCTTGCGCGCAGGCTTGCGGAGTTTTACGAGAGGGCAGGGCGCATACGCTGCCTTGGCACGGACGAGAACAGGAACGGGTCGGTCACCATCATCGGCGCGGTTTCGCCGCCAGGAGGGGACATCAACGAGCCTGTTTCGCAAAACACGCTCCGCGTCACCAAAGTGTTTTTGGCGCTTGATGCATCGCTTGCGCAGCGCAGGCACTTCCCTGCATTCCACTGGCTGAGGAGCTACTCCCTTTACACAGACACGCTGGACAACTGGTATATGCAGAACGTGTCATCAGACTGGGTGGACCTGAGGAAAGAGGCAATGGCGCTACTGCAACAGGAGGCAGAGCTTCAGGAAATCGTGCAGCTGGTGGGCCCTGACGCGCTCCCAGAAAAGGAGCAGGCTGTCATGGTCTCCACAAAGATGCTTCGCGAGGACCTGCTGCAGCAGTCAGCTTTCCACGAGGTGGACACATACTCGTCAATGAAAAAGCAGTACCTCATGCTGAGGAACATATTGCGCTTCCACCACCGCGCCATTGCGGCGGTGGAGCTTGGCGTGCAGCTAAAGCGTGTGCTGGAGCTGCCAATCCGCGAGAAAATCGCGAGGATGAAGGAAGTGCCTGAGGAAAAGCTGAAGGAAGTGGACGCGCTTGGCAGCGAGATAGACAAGGCGTTTGACTCGCTCGGGACAAAGTAGGTGATTATATGAAGGAATACAAAACAGTCACAAAAATCGCAGGCCCGCTAGTGTTCGTGGAAGGGGTGAACGACATCAGCTACGGCGAGATTGTGGAGATACAGCTGCCCTCTGGCGAGAGGAAAAAGGGGCAGGTTCTCGACACCCAGCGAGGCTTGGCAGTCATCCAGGTGTTCGGCACCACTGCTGGCATCAATCTTGAGGACACGTCAGTGAAATTCCTTGGCGAGACCATGCAGATTGGCGTGTCAGGCGAGATGCTGGGGAGAGTGTTCAATGGGCTTGGCGAGCCGCGAGACCGCGGGCCATCAATCATCCCTGAAAAGAGGCTGGACATCAACGGCGCGCCCATCAACCCATATGCAAGGGCTGAGCCGCGCGACTTTATCCAGACGGGAATTTCAACCATTGACGGCCTGAATACGCTGGTGCGCGGGCAGAAGCTGCCCATTTTCTCAGGCTCGGGCCTTCCGCACAACCAGCTTGCAGTGCAGATTGCAAGGCAGGCAAAGGTGGTTTCATCCTCAGCCAAGGGCAAGGACCAGTTTGCCGTGGTGTTTGCAGCTGTTGGAATCACGCACGAGGAAGCCTCGTTTTTCATGCGCGACTTTGAGAAAACCGGCGCGCTTGAAAGGGCTGTGCTGTTCCTGAATTTGGCGGACGACCCCTCGGTTGAGAGAATTATCACGCCTCGTCTGGCGCTCACCACTGCTGAATACCTTGCCTATGAGAAGAACATGCACGTGCTGGTCATCATCACCGACATGACAAACTACTGCGAGGCGCTGCGCGAGATTGCATCTGCGCGTGAAGAGGTGCCAGGACGGCGCGGTTACCCAGGGTACATGTATACTGACTTGTCTACAATTTACGAGAGGGCAGGGCGCATCAAGGGCAAGGACGGCACTGTGACGCAGCTATCCATCCTTACCATGCCTGGCGATGACATTACGCACCCGATTGCAGACTTGACAGGCTACATTACAGAAGGGCAGATTGTGCTGGGGCGCGACCTTCACAGGAAGAACATTGCCCCGCCGGTTGACGTATTGCCTTGCTTATCCAGGCTTATGAACCTTGGAATTGGCAAGGACAGGACGCGCGAGGACCACAGGGGCATGGCTGACCAGCTTTACGCTGCCTATGCAACCGGCCGCGACTTGCGCTCGCTTTCCGCAGTGGTTGGCGAGGAAGCATTGTCCGCAACCGACAAAACGTACTTGAAGTTCGCAGATGTGTTTGAAAAGCGCTTTATCGCGCAGGGCACGCATGAGGACAGGACAATTGAGCAGACGCTTGACCTTGGCTGGGAGATGCTTTCCATGTTCCCAGAAAGCGAGCTTAAGCGCCTGAAGAAGGAGTTCATCGAGAAGTACGGCAAGAAGTACAGGAAGGAAAACAAGGGATAATATGGCCGACAACCCGAACCCGACAAGGATGGAGCTTCTCAAGGCCAAGACCAGGG
>CAZYTZ010000035.1:0-10228 GCA_964650545.1 Microcaldota archaeon
ACGCAGTCGCAGGCTTATTGGCTGGGCGCGAGCCCGATTGCCGTGACTGAGAGCGCGGCAAAGGCATACACGAATGAGAATCTTCAAAGCGCGATTTACATCCGCTTGAGGAACAACGGCGCATACACCATCAGCATAACCAAGCTGCTTTCCGAAGATACAACTACAGTCAGGTATTGGAAGCCGATTGGAGGCTCGGTCCCGTTTGCAGGCGCATATGTCATCCCTGCCGGAGGGGAAGCCTATTTCGGGTCAGGTACTTTTGCAGGGCTGCCAGCCACGCTGGACATCGAGGGCGAGATAAACGGCGGCAGCGGGTGCGGCGGAGGGGGAAGCAGCGTGCGGCTGTGCCTGAGGCAGCGCTGCGACACTCAGGGCAAGGGGCTTGTTGTGGTGAGGAATTTCGGCTTTGAGTATACGGAAACAATCGAGGGGCAGACAATAACAAAAAGGCAGGTCGGGAGCAAGGACCTGATAATAAAGTGCATTGGCACGCTGTGAGCGCGCTTTTCCCATTATAAACGGATTTCGCCGCGCGATTGGAATCATTTATAAACTTTTCCCCCATAATTACCCCCTACCTTAGGTACTGATTAGGTTAGGTGTTTCCTTGGCTGATAAAGAAGCTCCCTCACACGAATTAATCCCCGAACACAAGCTCCTGTCAAAGGAGAATGCAGAAAAGGTTCTGGTGGATTATAGGGTTTCGCGCCTCCAAATTCCGAAGATACGCTCCAAGGACGCTGCGCTGATAGGCAAGGGAGCAAAGGCAGGGCAGATCGTCGAGATAAAGCGGCTGGACGGCTCGCAGTACTACAGGCTTGTGGTTGAGTAAAGCTTAGCCCAAGCAGGGAAAGACGCATGGAAAATTTCAGAAGAAATTTTTCAGCAGTGGAATTGAAGGAATTCCACTACAATAAAATTTACCAGGGTGTGTCATATGTCAGGAGAACTTTTGACCGCGTATTTCAAGGAAAACAGCCTGGTGAAGCAGCACCTTGACTCGTACAACAAATTCATAGACCACGGGCTGCAGACCATTGTGAACCGCGTGGGAATCATACAGCCGTCAGTGGAGGGATTTGAGCTTCGCTTCGGCCAGATAAGGATTGAGAAGCCAAAGATTATCGAGGCAGACGGAGCGCAGCGCGCAATCCTCCCTTCCGAGGCGCGCTTGCGGAACCTCACTTATGCCGCGCCCATTTTCCTGGAGATCGTGCCTGTTTTCAACGGAGTGGAAAAGACAATGTTCTCCGAGGTTTTCATCGGCGAATTGCCGGTCATGGCAAAGTCCAAGCTCTGCTACCTTGACAACATGAGCGAGGACGAGCTCGTTGCAGCAGGCGAGGACCCTGCAGACCCTGGCGGATATTTCATCATCAACGGAAGCGAGCGCGCGCTCACCTCCATTGAGGACCTTGCCCCAAACAAGATCATGTGCACGCGCGAAAAGGACGACACGCTCATCACTGCGAAAGTCTTCTCAACGCGCTTTGGCTTCCGTGCCCGCTCAGTGGTGGAGCGCACCAACGACGGCGCAATGCGCGTGGTTTTCCCCGCATCGCCAAAGGACCTGGCCTTCACAGCGACGCTGCGCGCGCTGGGGCTGGAGAAGAAGGAGGAAATACTGGCTGTTTTTTCTGATGACAGGAATGTGAAAAACGACGTGCTTCTGAACCTTGAGGTGGACAGCACCAACAAGGTGAGCGACAGGAAGACTGCAATCGAGTACATCGGCAGGAAGGCTGCGCCCGGGCAGGCAAAGGACTACCAGGAAAAGCGCGCCGAAATACTGCTTGACACCTATCTTTTGCCCCACATTGGCAACACGCCCGACGACAGGCTGAAAAAAGCGCGCTACTTGTGCAAGATGGCAGAGCATGCAAGCAAGGTGGCGTACAAGGAAATCCCGCAGGACGACAAGGACCACTATGCGAACAAGAGGATTAAGCTTGCAGGCGACCTGATGGAGGACCTGTTCCGCTATGCGTTCCAGTTCCTTGTGAAGGACGTTTCATACCAGGCAGGCCGCGCTGACAGCAGAGGACGGCACCTTGCAGTGCAGACGCTGGTGAGGCCTGATGCGCTCACTGACAGGATACGCTACTCAATGGCAACTGGCAACTGGATAGCAGGGCAGACCGGAGTGTCGCAGTTGCTGGATAGGACGAGCTATCTTTCCACCGTGTCGCACCTGAGGAGAATCATTTCGCCTCTTTCGCGCAAGCACCCGCACTTCAAGGCGCGCGACTTGCACGGCACCCACTGGGGCAAGCTCTGCCCGAACGAGTCGCCCGAGGGGCCATCCTGCGCTCTTGTGAAGAACATGTCGCTTTTGTGCGAAGTATCAATCGGAGAGGATGAGAAGAACGTGGAGGAGACAGTGTCCAAGCTCGGAGTGAAGCTGTAAACGGTGATATTTGTGAAGCGCAAAAAAATAAGGAAAAAGAAGAAGGTGCCGGTGGGCCAGCCGGGCAAGACCAGCGTTTACCTAAACGGAAGGCTGGTTGGCTTCCACGAGAGCGGCAAGACGCTCATTGCTGAGCTGCGGAACAAGAGAAGGGGAGGCAGCCTTTCGCCGCAGGTCAATTTCTTCTACAACCAGAAAACAGAGGACCTGTTCATCAACGCCGACCAGGGAAGGGCGCGCCGCCCTTACATAGTGGTGGAGAGCGGCCAGTCCCGCCTCACGCCAGTGCTTTTGGACCAGCTTTCCAAAAACGAGATAAGCTGGGGGAGCCTGGTGAAGCTCGGAGTGATTGAGTACCTTGACGCTGAAGAGGAGGAAAGCGCGTACGTTGCGCTGCGCCCCGAGGACATCGTCCCTGAGCACACGCACCTTGAGCTTTCGCCGTCCTCGATTTTCGGCGTGACCGTGTCCGTGCTTCCGTTCCCCGAGTACAATTCGTCCCCGAGGATTACCATGGCGTGCGCCATGGCAAAGCAGTCGCTGGGCACTTACACTGTCAACTTCAATATGAGGAACGACTCGCGCGCACATATACTATATTACCCGCAGCAGCCGCTTGCGCAGACGCGCGCATATGGCCTTTTGGGATTTGCGGAGCGCGCGGCAGGACAGAACTTCGTGGTGGCAATCACAAGCTCGTACGGCTACAACATCGGAGACGCTGTCGTCATGAACAGGAACGCCATTGACCGCGGGCTTGGCCGCTCGGTTTTCTACAAGACGCATGACAGCGAGGAGCGCCGCTACCCCGGAGGGCAGCGCGACAAGTTCGAGCTCCCGCCTGCGACCACGTCTGGCTACCGCGAGGAGTCGGCTTACCGCTTCCTTGGCGAGGACGGAATAATCTCGCCTGAGTGCGAGGCAGGCGCGCGCGACGTACTTGTGGGCAAGACCTCGCCGCCCCGTTTCCTTGAGGAGATCACGGTTTTCGGAGTCACTGAGGAGAAGAAGCGCGAAAACTCTCTCACCTTGAAGTCTGGAGAGGGGGGCGTTGTTGATTCCGTTCTCATAAGCGACTCGCTTGCAGGCACCAAGCTTGTAAAAGTGAGGATGCGCTCGGTGAAAGTGCCTGAAGTGGGCGACAAGTTCGCAAGCAGGCACGGGCAGAAGGGAGTCATCGGAATGCTTCGCCCGCAGGAGGACATGCCATTCACGGCGGACGGGATAGTACCTGACCTTATCATCAACCCGCACGCCATCCCCTCGCGTATGACAGTCGGCCATTTGCTTGAGATGATGGGCAGCAAGGCAGCCTGCTACTCTGGCAAGATTGTGGACGCCACTGCATTCGAGGGCAACACGGACGAGTCGATAAAGAAGATAATGAAGGAGCACGGGATGGAGGAGTACGGCGAGGAAATCCTCTACGACGGCTTCACAGGCAAGGCGATAAAGACAAAGATATTCATCGGCGTGATTTACTACCAGAAGCTGCACCACTTGGTGTCAAACAAGATGCACGTGCGCTCACGCGGGCCTGTGCAGCTGCTCACGCACCAGCCGACCGAAGGGCGCTCAAGGGAAGGAGGCTTGAGGTTCGGGGAGATGGAGCGAGACTGCCTGATAGGCTATGGCGCATCCATGCTTCTCAAAGAGAGGCTGCTTGACGAGTCTGACAAGACCACGCTGTTCGTTTCCACAAAGACAGGCGCGATTGCGGTGCAGGACCACACGAAAAACCGCCTGTACGACCCGTTGGACCCGTCCGCTGAAGCAAAGGACATCCACGCAGTGGAAATGAGCTACGCATTCAAGCTGCTGCTTGACGAGATAAAGGCGCTTGGGATTTTCCCAAGGCTGATACTGAGGGACAAGGCCTGAGTTTGGCATGGTGTTTTCTATGGTTGTAACAAAAATGGTTGACCGCGTGAAGTTCTCCCTCTTCTCACCGGAGATGATAAGGAGGGCGTCCTCAGTCAAGGTTACCGTGCCTGACACGTACAACGACGACTCCTACCCGATTGACGGAGGCCTGGTTGACCCGAGGATGGGCGTCATCGACCCTGGATTGAAGTGCAAGACCTGCGGCGGAAAGATACGAAGCTGCCCGGGGCACTTTGCGCACATCGAGCTTGTGCGCCCTGTGATACACCCTGAATTCGGCAAGACCATACTCTTCATACTCAAGTCCACCTGCCACTCGTGCAAGAGGATATTGATTTCCGAGACTGAGATAGAGGAGCTCATGTCACACATTGACGCCGACATTGAAGGGGAGATGAAGAGCAAGGCAAAGAAAAAGCAGCAGAAGTGCCCCCACTGCCACGAGAAAGTCCCTGAGATAAAGCTCCTGAGGCCCACCACATTTTCCAAGGACGGGGCAATGATGCTTCCCACCGAGGTTCGCGACTGGCTTGCCACAGTGCCTGACAATGATTTGAGGATGCTTGGCTTTGACCCGCAGTATGCCCGCCCGGAGTGGATGGTGATCACTGCTCTTCTTGTGCCGCCGGTGTCGGTAAGGCCTTCAATCACGCTTGAGACGGGAGACAGGTCGGAGGACGACCTGACGCACAAGCTTGTGGACATCATGAGGATAAACCAGAGGCTGGAGGCAAACATCAATGCAGGCGCGCCCCAGCTAATCATTGAGGACTTGTGGGAGCTTATCCAGTACCACGTCACTACCTACTTCAATAATGAAACGAGCAACATCCCGCCTGCCAGGCACAGGTCAGGCAGGCCGCTCAAAACGCTTTCCCAGAGGCTGAAGGGCAAGGAGGGAAGGTTCCGCTACAACCTGTCGGGAAAGCGTGTGAACTTCTCGGCCCGCACAGTGATTTCCCCTGACCCGGACATCTCGATTTCCGAGGTGGGCGTGCCGCAGGAGATTGCAGAGGCGATGACGATTCCGGTGCGCGTCACCTCATGGAACATCGAGGAATGCAAGAACTATGTGAATTCCGACGTTTACCCCCGCTCAGAGTATGTGGTGAGGGCGGACGGCAAGAGAATACGCGTGACTGCGCCTGCGCGCGAGGAAATAATGGCCACCTTTGGCGCCGGCTATGTGATTGAGCGCCAGCTCATCAACGGCGACACCGTGCTTTTCAACAGGCAGCCTTCATTGCACAGGATTTCGATAATGAGCCATGCCGTGCGCGTGCTTCCGGGCAAGACATTCAGGCTCAACCCTGTGGTGTGCCCGCCCTACAACGCCGACTTTGACGGGGACGAAATGAACATGCACGTCATCCAGAGCGAGGAGGCAAGAGTGGAGGCGGACGTGCTCATGAAGGTGCACAACCAGATAATCTCCCCGCGCCACGGCCACGCAATCATCAAGCCGCAGGAGGACTATGTGTCAGGCGCCTACTATTTCACGCGCCACGACACTGAGTTTGAGACTGACGAGGCGTGCCACCTGCTTGCAATGGCAGGGATTTCGCGCCTGCCCAAGCCTGACCGCGGCGACAAGTACTCCGGCAGGCTCATACTTTCCATGCTTTTCCCCAAGGAGCTGAACATCAAGGTGAAAAGCAAGCTTTGCAGGACCAAGGACCCGAAAGACGACCCTGACGCAATGATTGTCATCAAGAACGGCATCCTGGTTTCAGGCGCGCTTGAGAGCAAGTCCTACGAGAACGAAATCCTTGAGCAGATTTTCCACTCGCGCGGGCCAGATGCCGCGCGCGATTTCATTGACCAGTCCACGCACATGCTGCTTGACGTGATTTCGCACCACGGGCTTTCCGTGTCGCTGCGGAACTACACGCTCACGCCTGAGAACCAAAAGGAGCTTCTGGAGCAGCAGAGCAGCATGAAGCGCGAAATCGAGGCTGCAATCGTGCAGTACAAGAACAAGACCCTCGAGCGCTCGCCAGGGCTTTCGCTCAAGGAATCGCTTGAGGAGAAGATCATGCAGATCACCTCGCGCGCCAGGGAAACCGCAGGCGACCTTGTGGTGCGCTCCATGGGATATGACAACACCGCGCTTATCATGGCGAAGATCGGGGCAAGAGGCTCGCTTCTGAACGCCATCCAGATGACCGCCATGGTGGGACAGCAGGCAGTGAGAAGCAAGAGGCTTTCGCGCGGCTACCGCGGCAGGACGCTTCCGCACTTCAAGCGCGGGGACCTGGGCGCAAATGCGCGCGGCTTCGTCTTCGGCTCGTTCAAGACAGGGCTTTCGCCGACTGAATTCTTCCACCACTCCATGGGTGGCCGCGAATCGCTCGTCAACACGGCCATCAGGACAGCAAGGTCCGGCTACATGCAGCGCAGGCTGATAAACGCGCTGCAGGACATGATTGTTGTAGGCGACCTGTCGGTGCGTGACAGCAGGGGCGCAATCGTGCAGTTCAAGTACGGCGGCGACGGGCTTGACCCCATAAAGGCGAATGTCAAGACTGAGATACTCATAGAGGAGAAGAAGGAGGAGCACGATGCGTAAATGCGAAGCATTTGCGCAGACTTAGCCCAGGAGGGCTAAGCTGACGCTTAAACTTCGGGTTGATTATTATGGCTTCAAAAAAGAATTATGTTGACGTTGGCGAGGCAGTGGGCATTATTGCCGCGCAGTCCATCGGTGAGCCCGGCACGCAGATGACCATGAGGACATTCCACTATGCAGGAGTGGCAGAGCAGGTGCCTACAGGACTTCCGCGCCTGATTGAGCTTGTGGATGCGCGCAAGGAGCCCAAAAAGCCCATCATGGACATTTTCCTCAAGAAAGAGCACGCCGCCTCTTATGAAAAGGCAAAGGAAGTGGCAAAGGAAATCGAGAGGACCACCCTGGACAAGGTGGCGTACGTTGAGGAGGACTTTGAGGCCAAGAAAATCCTCATCAGCCTTGAGCAGGCAGAGATGGACGCGGAAGGCGTCACGCTTGAGGAAGTGAAAATCCGCGTGAAGACGCTTGCAGGCTCGCACACGGATTCAGAGGGCAATGTCATTTCAGTGAGGTGCCCGAACTCCTCGCTTAAGAACATCCGCAGGCTCACCACAAAGCTGCGCGCGCTTCACATCAAGGGAGTGGAGAAAATCCGCAGGACCATTGTGGTCAAGGCAAAGGACGGAAGCTTTTTCATCAGGACGGCAGGCTCAAATCTCGCAATGCTCATGAAGAACCCCAAGGTGGAGACTGAGAGGCTTTACACCAACGACGTGCAGGAGATTGCGCGCGTGCTGGGGATAGAGGCTGCAAGGAACTCGCTCATGAAAGAGATAAAGCAGGTGCTTGAGATGCAGAACCTGACAGTGGACGCGCGCCACTGCATGCTTCTTGCTGACGCCATGACCATGGACGGGGGCATAAATTCCATCGGCAGGCACGGGCTTTCCGGCGAAAAGGCAGGAGTGCTTGCGCGCGCTGCGTTTGAGGAGACCATCAAGCACCTCATAAACGCCGCGGTGAAAGGCGAGGACGACAACCTCATAGGAGTCACGGAGAACATTATTGTGGGGCAGACTGTGCCCGTCGGCACAGGCCTGGTGAGGCTGAGGATGAAGCTGGCCTGATGGTGCCCGTTTTTATTTGTTTGCATGGACAAAAACCGTTGAGGTTTTTGTCCGCATTGAAATGAAATTTCAATCCAAGAAGTAAAACAGGCTTACAAGGTGTATTTATGGCAAGGAAAAAGAAGTCTGAGAAATCATCGGGCAACACTTTCGCCCATGCGCTCCGCCAGTGCGTGGACGCGGGCAAGGTGGAGTTCGGCGCAAACACAGGCATAAAGCGCGCGCTTATGGGCAAGGCAAAGCTAGTGGTCCTGGCAGCCAACTGCCCCAAGGAAGTGAGCGAAGATGTGCTCCGCTTCTGCAAGCTGTCAGGCGTGCAGACCGCAGTGTTCGAGGGCACGTCAATCGAGCTTGGCACCGCGACAGGCAGGCCGCACCCGGTATCCGTGCTCACAGTCTATGACGTTGGCAACTCAAGCATAATGGATTATGCGAAGTAACGGGGAATAATTTCATGATTGAGCTTTCAAAAGACGACATGAAGTGCATCGAGGAGTTCGAGATGCAGACCGGCGCAGCCGTGGTGGACTGCCTCCTCTCGGATACCGCAGTCGCCTTTATCGTGAAGCGCGGCGAACTTGGCCGCGCAATTGGAAGGAAGGGCGCAAACATCACGCGCGTGCGCCAGGCGTTCGCGCGCCAGGTGCTTGTGTTCGAGGACTCGCCGGACATGGAGCAGTTCATAAGGAACCTGTTCGGGAGCATTGCTGTGAAGAATATAAATGTTCATGAGAAAAGCGATTCGAAGATTGCCTATGTCACCGTGGATGAGCAGGACCGCGGAACCGCGATAGGGAGGAACGGCGACAGGATAAAGGTCGGCCGCTCGCTTCTGCAGCGAAGGTTCAACTGCGACCTTCGCCTGGTCTCGAAATGATGCTTAGGAGGAATGGGTCGGGCGCGAGGGCGCCTTGGCGCTTTTATAGGAGGAATGTTTATGGGAAGAGGGGAATTGTCAGGAAGGTCAATAAGCCGCAAGAGGCAACGCCAGCGCTGGCTCAAGAAGACCTGGAAGAGAAAGGCGCTGCGCCTCAAGGAGAAGTACGACCCTATCGAGGGCTCGCCCATGGCAAAGGGCATTGTGATTGAGAAAAAGGCCCTTGAGCAGAAGCAGCCGCACTCGGGGCTTATCAAGTGCGTCAAAATACAGCTTGTGAAGAACGGCAAGTTCGTAACCGCATTCGCACCGCGCTCCGGCGCGATAAACTACATCGACGAGCACGACGAGGTCACTGTTGACGGGCTGGGCGGCTCGCAGCGCGGCCAGATGGGCTCGATTCCCGGAGTCAGGTACAAAGTGATCAAGGTGAACGGCGTGGACCTGCAGATGCTTGTCCAAAAGAGGAAGGAGAAACCCAAGAGGTAAGTGATTTTCATGGAAGAAAAGTTGTTTGGAAAATACGACCTGAAGGAAGTTCAGGTGACTGACCCGTCATTCGTGGCGTACGTGAATCTGTCGCCTGTCAACATGCCGCACTCGCACGGAAGGCACACCAAGAGGCAGTTTGGCAAGAGCAAGGTGAACGTTGTAGAGAGGCTGGCGAACAAGCTCATGCGCGGCGGCACTGGCGAGAAGACTTCCGGAAAGGTCATTAGAACTGATGGCAGGCTGCAGGGCAAGAAGACCCGCGTGCTTGGCATGGTGGAAGACGCGCTTGAAATCGTTGCAACGCGCACCAAGAAAAACCCTGTCCAGGTGCTTGTGGATGCCGCGCAGAATGCAGCACCACGCGAGGACTTTACGCGCGTGTCCATGGGAGGCGTGTCCTACCAGGTCGCGGTTGACGTTTCAGCCTCGCGCAGGCTTGACATGGCTCTTCGCAACATCGCGCTTGCGGCAATCATGGGCGCCTTTGACAAGAAAAAAACGCTCCCAGAAGCGCTCGCTGACGAAATCGAGCTTGCGGCAAAGAACGACTCCAACCTGTCCTACGCGATAAAGAAGCGCGACGAAACGGAAAGGATGGCAAGATCCTCCAGATGAGGATCTTGGCAGACGACTGTCCGCAGACAGGCGAATGGCGCGCTCGTCAAGGTAAGCCTTTTTTCTTTTCCTTTTTCCCTTCTTTTCCCGTTTTTCCGCTGCCAGCGCGGGCTTTATAAAATAATGCAGGCAGATTGTGGTTGGGAGAGGTGAATAGATGGACTCGCAGACATCGCAGGCGACTCAGTCGAAGACAAGGCAGGGCGGCAGAAAGACGAGCGGGGCAGGAATGCCCACGAGTCTCCTTGTTGGCAGGGAAAGGGCTGATACTGGTTCGTTTCTCAAAAACTGGCCGAAAAACGGGACTGTAAGGA
>CAZYTZ010000036.1:0-10105 GCA_964650545.1 Microcaldota archaeon
GCTTACTTTTTTTCTCCCCAGTAGTCATAATACTCTATGCCAAGGTGCGTTATCATGTCCTCACCCATGAGGTAGCGCAGCGTGTTTTTCAGCTTCATGTGCTGTATGAACAGGTCGTGCTCGGGGTAAAGCGAGGGGGCGTGCATGGGCGCCTTGAAGTAAAAGGAAAGCCACTCCTGCATTCCTGACATATGCGCGCGGGAGGCAAGGTCCATGAAAAGCGCCAGGTCAAGCACAATGGGCGCTGCGAGTATGCTGTCCTTGCAAAGGAAGTTTATCTTTATCTGCATTGGATATCCCATCCAGCCATAGATGTCTATGTTGTCCCAGCCTTCCTTGTCGTCGTTTTTCGGCGGGTAATACTCGATCCTTACCTTGTGGTACATGCCCTTGTACAAGTCAGGGTACATGTTAGGCTGGAAAATGTACTCAAGAGAGGATTTTTTGCTCATTTCCTTGCTCTTGAAGGAGCCTGCGTCGTCAAGCACCAATCCGTCGCGGTTGCCAAGTATGTTTGTGGAAAACCATCCGCGCACGCCCAGCATTCTGGCTTTGAACATGGGCGCAATCGCTGTTTTCACCAAAGTTTGCCCTGTCTTGAAGTCCTTGCCTGCTATTGGCACTCCTTTGTTTCGCGCAAGCTGTGTGAGCGCTGGGATGTCGAGCGTGAGCTGCGGCGAGCCATTGGCATATGGGACGCCTTCCATTATTGCAGCATAGGCGTAAATCATTGAGGGGGAGATGGAGGGGTCGCTGTTTGCAAGCCCGGCTTCGAATGCCTCGATGGAATCGTGCACCGGCTGCTTTTCCATGTAGGTTTCAGTGCTTGCGCACCAGACTATTACCATTCTTGAGAGGTTTTTCTCTTTTTTGAAGTTTTTTATGTCCTCGCGCAGCTGGTTTGCCAAGTCAAGCTTGCTTTTCCCGCTCTTTACGTTGGGGCCGTCTATATTTTTGATAAACGCCTTGTCAAACACCGCTTTCATTGGCTTTATTTTCTCAAGCTCGTCTTTCACTGTGTCAATGTGCTCCAGCGTTAGCACGCCTGCCTTGAGTGCAGCCTCATAGGCATTGTCAGGGAAAATGTCCCATGCGGCAAACTCAATGTCGCCCAATTGAGCAAGGGGCACGAAATCCTTGATAAGCGGCGCGCGGTTCTCGTCGCGCTTCCCCAGCCTTATTTTCTGCATCTGAGTGATGCTGCCAATGGGCAAGAGCTTTTTCTTGCGCGCAAGCATCACGCCTGCGATGAATGTGGTGGAAACCGCGCCCAAGCCGGGAAGCAGGATTCCTAGCTTGCCGTCTGCCGGTTCGATTTTGATTTTTTCCATGAGATGCACCTCGTGAGTATTATATGAATTCTATAATAGTATAGGATTATAAGAATAGCGCTTGCGCTGTAAAATATAGAGGTGCAGGGCGCGACTCGAACTTCGGTTCGACTGCGCCCCGCATTTTCCTGCGGAAAAATGCAGGGAGGGGGACCGCCAGCTTTGCTGGCGGGATTTCGACCGCAGGTCGAAACCGACCTGCATTGAGCGAAGCGAAATGCAGGGAGGGAGATTCGAACTCCCGAAGACCTAAGTCACCAGATAACGCATGCCGCGCAAACGCGCGGGATCTTGAGTCTGGCGCGTTAAACCTGGCTCCGCCATCCCTGCGGGCTAATTGAGATGGCTTTTATTTAAAAATCAGATGAGGCTCGCCGCATAGCCTGCGAGCCCCACGCCAAGCGCTAGGAGGGAGGCCTTTCGGAGCGCGATGAGGTTGCCTTTGCTTTCATCAGTTGCCGCCAAGTATGCCATTGCGGCAAAGGAGAGCGCGGTGAGGATAATGAGGCCTAGCGAGAGGATGTTTGCGTGCAAGCCTAGCGCGAATGGCGAGAGGGAGAGCGGCACTAGAAGCGCGTAGAGAAGCGCGGCGAGGGTGAGGGCGTTTTTCTTGCCTATAACGACTGGAAGGGTGCGCGCGTTTCTGTGCTTCACGTCGCCTTCCATGTCCTCTGCTGACTTGATGATTTCGCGCCCCAAGCCTGCGGCAAATGCCACGAGAGCGACTGCCCAGATGTGCAGGTAGATGCCAGGCGCGACTACTAGGTTGCCAAAGAGGAAGGGAATTGCCATTGAGGCTGCGATGTAAAGGTTGCCTATGAGGGGAAGTTCCTTGAGACGGAAATTGTAGGCAATTGAGAGGAATGCGAAGAGAAGGGTGATGTAAAGCGCGGCTGATGGGAGGGGAAGCGCAGCTGCAATGCCGATTACGTAGCAAAGAGCGGCTGCAATGAGGGCGCGGTTGGAAGGGATTTCGCCTGCTGCTATTGGCCTGTCTGTGCGCTTGTTTGCCTTGTCTGTTTTCACGTCAAAGTAGTCGTTGAGCGCGAATGAGCCCATTTCTATGAATACGGGCACGGCAAGGGAGCAGATGAGGAGCGGGAGCGCGGGAAGCGCGCCTGAGAGAAGCTCTCCCAGAAGCACTGCCACAGCTAGCATTAGCGCGTGCTCAATGCGGAAAAGCCTGAGATAGGCATTCATGGAAATGGTTCTGAAGGGGAGGTTTAAAAGGTGTATTTTCCATCTCTTTCACGTGAGAGGTTATGGATATTTTCCACAAAGGTTTGCCTAGGGCGTTCCTTGGCGTGCAGGAGGGAGAGAAGAAGGCGCGGTACGTCGTGCTTTCCTCGCCTTACGAGGGAACGGTGTCATACGGCACTGGCACCAAGCGCGGCCCGAACGCGATAATAGAGGCATCGCGCCAGGTTGAAAGCTATGATGTTGAGCTTGGCGCCGACTGCTGGGAGTGCGGCATACGCACTGAGGACGAGCTTGAGGTAAGCCATGCTTCCCCTGAGAAGAACTGCCAGTACGTGCAAGAGGCAGTGGAAGCCGTTTTCAAGGCAGGCAAGGTGCCCATTTTGCTTGGCGGGGAACATTCTGTCTCTGTGGGCGCTTTCAATGCGGTTGCAGAGCACTTTGATGCAAAGGATGTTTCAGTTCTTCATTTTGATGCGCATGCTGACATGAGGGAGGAGTATGAGGGGACACGGCACAATCATGCCTGCGCAATGAGGCGCTGCCGCGAAAAGCTGCATGCTGTCTCGGTTGGCGTGAGAAGCTACTCAAAGGAAGAGGCTGATGAGATAAAGAGGCAGAAGTGCGATGTTTTCGGCGTGGAGTTTGATGAGGCAGCCGTTGTGAAGAAGCTGCGCAAGGATGTTTACATTTCAATTGACCTGGATGCGTTTGACCCCTCTGAATGCCCTGCCGTTGGCACGCCTGAGCCCGGCGGCCTTAAGTGGAATCAGGTGATTTCGCTTCTGAGGAAGGTGTGCAAGGAAAGGCACGTCATTGGATTTGACGTGGTGGAGCTTGCGCCAATACCTGTGCAGAATGTGAGTGATTTCTTGGCTGCAAGGCTGGTTTACAAATTGATCTGCTACATGGAAGAGGGCAGGAAGTGAGGAAATGGCGGATGGAAAAACTTCGGCAATATCTGGCTTTTACAAGCTTGCAAGGAGCGAGAGAATTAGCAAGGTGGCGGAATTTGCCTCGCTTACAGACGAGCAGAAAAAGCAGCTGGCAAATGACTTGCCGCTTGGCTTTGAAGTGGCAGACAGGATGGCGGAAAACGCTTTAGGCCTGCATGCGCTGCCGCTTTGCGTTGCTACCAACTTCATTGTTAACAATAGGGAAGTGCTAGTGCCCATGGCAATCGAGGAGCCCTCTGTGGTGGCTGCGGCAAGCAATGGCGCAAAGCTTTGCAGGGATACTGGCGGCTTTTTCGCGGTTGCGGATGCTCCGATAATGGTGGGGCAGATTCAAGTGGTGGGCTTGAAGGAGCCTGCAAAGGCTGTGAGGGAACTGAATTCTAAGAAGACTGAGATAATCAAGGCTGCAGAACCTTTTGCTGCCGGCATTGCAAAGTACGGAGGAGGCATTAGGGGTTTTGCTGCACGGACATTGCCCACTGAGAGAGGAGAGATGGTGATTGCCGAGTTTGACGTTGACGTGCGCGACTCCATGGGCGCAAATACAATTAACACAATACTTGAGGGCGTGGCGCCCAAAATTGAGGAAATAACAGGTGGAAAAGCCCGCCTGAGGATACTGAGCAACCTGGCCGTGAAAAGGCTGGCGAGGGCAAAGGCTGTCTGGAAGCGCGATGCCATAGGCGCTGATGCAGTGGAGGGCGTGCTTGACGGCTGGGCTTTTGCAGATGCTGACATTTACCGCGCGTGCACGCACAACAAGGGGATAATGAACGGCATTGACGCTGTTGCAGTGGCCACTGGCAATGACTGGCGCGCGGTTGAGGCTGGTGCGCATGCGTTTGCTGCATCCGGCGCAAGGTACCGCTCGCTCACGCGCTTCAAGAAACTGCCAAACGGCGACTTGGAGGGGGAGATTGAGCTGCCCCTTGCTGTTGGCACTGTGGGAGGCGCTACGCGCTCGCTCCCATCCGCGCAGGCTGCGCTTGCCATACTGGGGGCGAAAAGCGCACAGGAATTGGCATGCGTGATGGCGTCAGTGGGGCTTGCACAGAATTTCGCTGCATTGCGCGCGCTTTCAGGCGAAGGGATACAGAAGGGGCATATGGAGCTGCATGCGAAAAATTTGGCGATTGCAGCAGGCGCATCGGCCGGGGAGGCCGACTTGGTTGCTGCGAAGATGATTGGGAAAAAGGACATTTCTGCGAAGAAGGCGGCTGGGCTGCTGTCTTCCATGAAGAAGGAAAAAACATAGGTGCATTCCATGAAATTCGAGGCAAGGGAAATTTTCGCGATACTGGTTGTTTTTCTGCTGCCGCTTGGCATGGGGCAGTTTGTCACAAAAAGCACGCTGCCTGGATATGGCGCAGCGCTGCAGATAAGAAGCGCGCTTGCAGGCGCAGATGCGCAACCGCACATTGCTGTCGCTGCTGCCTTGGAAGGGGCTTATGCTTCAATTATGGGGCTGGGCACAGCCACCCCGCAGGCGATTGTGGGCTTTTTGCTCATTTTCCCGCCACTGCTGCTGGCGCTGTCCTCAGTGATGCTTTATTTTGCCTGCAGGCAGCTTCAGTACTCAAAGGCGCCGTCTGCTTTTGCCGCGCTGCTGTTTTCACTTTCGCTCACCGCCTTCCTTTCCTTCCTGCCGGGCGTTTATGGAAGCGGGCAGCTTGCTGCCTTGCTGTTTGCGGCGTTCCTTGTGCCTTTTGCAGCCTTTGTCCACAAACCGTCAAGGATTGAAATGCTTGGCGCAGCCGCAGTGCTTGGGTTTGCAGCAGGCTATGTGAATGCTGTATTTGCTCTGGCAGGAATTGCTGCTGTCGTGGCATTTGCTTTTGCGCACCACAAAAAGAAGGAGGAGAAAAACTACTTGGCAATGCTTGGGGCACTCGCGCTTGTGCTTGCAGCAGCCATCTTCCTGTCGGCAGACACGTCCATGCTTTGGTTCTCCCAGGAAAGCCTTGCGGAGATTGCCACCGGTGCACCTAACTTGTTTTCAGCTTCAGCAATCTGCATTGGCCTGTTTTTCTTTGGCACGCACGACTCTGAGTTTCTGGCGCTTGTGCTTTTCGGAGCTGCGCTGTTTGGCTTTTCGCCGCTTGCAGGCGCAATGCTTCTAGTGCTCCCTGTTGCTGAGGGCATAACAAAGGTGGTTGGCAATGCTTCAAAGGGAGCCAAACTGACAGCCGCTTTCCTGTGCGCGTTTTTCGTGGTTGCAGGCATTATTTACCCGCAGGCAGGCCCTTACCCCGCAATGGCGGCAGGGGCAATGCTCGGGCTTCTGGCACCGCTCACGCTCCACCTTTACGACTACAATGCGCGCGGCTTTTTCGCAGTTGCTGGCGCCTCGATTTTGCTGCTGTCTGTTTTCTTTGCAGCCTTTGTTCAGCTGCCACCTGTGAAACAGGGATTCCCGCTTTACACCTCACCAGGGCTATCAGAGGCGCTTGAGTATTTGTCAGAAGAAGGAGCACCAGGGCTTGCCACGCTTGACAGAATAGATGCCATAGGCTTTTACCTGCCTTCCGCCTCCATTGGGAACAAGAACAAGCTTGAGAAGTTCCTATCATCAGGCAATGAAAGCCTTGAGCCAGGCACCATTCTCCTGCTCTCATTACCCTCGCTTGAGACCTTGTCTGAAAAAGGAGGGTTTGAGGTTTACTATTATGCGCAGAATTACACCAATGCTGATGTAACTTTTGCGCTTTTCGTGTCGAGTCAGGGAAGGCTGGTTTCGCGCGAAATCGCCTCTGGCGGCAGCTTTGCCCTGAAGGACGGGGCTGCCCTGGATAGCTTCGGCAGGTATTATGCGCCAGTGACAGTGCCGCGCATGGTGATGCTTTCCGGCTCAAAGCCCTACAGCGACAAGAGCAACAGGTTGCTGGTGCTGGAAGAGGGGAGCTTGCCGCCAAAGGTGGCAGGCATCTATTCAGGCGCTGACACAAGCGCAACGCTTTTGAAGGAGTTTGACGACGTTTCCGTCTACAGGGTGAATTGATGATTGACCTGGCGATTTTGGCAGCAGTGCTTGTTACCGCGTTTTGCCTTACGTTTTTTGCCATGCCTGTGATAATCAGGAAAATGAAGGTGGCAGGCATTGTAGGGAACGACGTGAACAAGCCAGGCAAGCCTGAAGTTGCCGAGATGGGCGGCCTGACAATCGTGGTTGGCGTTGTGGGTGCGCTTTTGCTTGCAATTGCGCTTCGCACGTTCTTTGGCTACTCATTCGGCCTCAATGAGATAATGGCTGCAATGCTCACCATGACCATAATTGCCCTTATTGGCATTTTTGACGACCTGTTTGACATGAGAAAGGACATCAAAACGCTTTTGCCCATGATTGCAGCGCTTCCCATGGTGGCGCTTGCTGCGGCAGGAAGCACAGTTATTTCCCTGCCTTTTTTGGGCCCCGTGGACTTTGGCATAATTTACATCGTGGTGCTCATACCGCTTGGCGTCACGGTTGCCGCAAACCTCACCAACATGCTTGCAGGCTTCAACGGCATTGAGGCAGGCATGGGCAGCGTGATGTTTGCAGCGGTTGCAATAATTGCTGTGGCAAACGGCTCAATGGAAGCCGCATTGATTGCAATTGCAATGCTGGGAGCGCTTGCAGCGTTCCTGCGCTTCAACTGGTATCCCGCAAAGGTGTTCATGGGCGACATTGGCACTCTTTTGATTGGCGGCGCACTGGCAATCTCAGTGATAATCGGCAGCTTTGAGTCGGTCGGCGCAATACTGGTAATCCCCTACCTTGCAGACTTTGCAATAAAGGCTTACAACAGGTTCCCAAGCACGAGATGGTGGGGCGACTGCAATTCCAAGGGGAAGCTGCGCCCGCTTGGCGGAAGGGTGCGCGGCCTTGCGCAGCTTGTGATGAAGCTGTCGGGCGGCATAAGCGAGAAGGGGCTGGCGCTGCTGTTCATTGCAGCAGAAGGGTTATTTGCTTTGCTTGCGATTCTCCTTTATGGAAGGAATATCTTCCCCTGAGGCACCCGCATGAGGATGATGGCGTGATTGTTGTAACTGGCGGCTCCGGATTCATAGGCACGCACCTGTGCGAGCACCTTATTGACGCTGGCCACAGCGTGAGGATAATTGACATTGTGCCCCCCAAAATGGGCATTAAGGCAGAGTTTGTGCGCGCATCAGTGCTTGATGCCGCGCGGCTCACAAAGCTGCTGACAGGTGCCGAGGGAGTGGTGCACCTTGCAGCGCTAATCGACGTTGCCTCATCTGTCGCAGACCCTTATGCTGACTTTTCAGTGAATGCAGCAGGCACAATCAATGTGCTTGAGGCGGCAAGGCATGCAGGCGTGAAAAAATTGGCATTTGCCTCGTCAGCAGCAGTGTATGGCGAGCCTGTGAGGCTGCCTGTGGATGAGGACCACCCAACTGCCCCGCTTTCCCCCTATGGCGCTGCAAAGCTTGCTGCTGAAAAGTATGTGCTTCTTTACAACTCTCTTTATGGAATGGAAAACTCAGCGCTGCGCCTTTTCAACGTCTACGGCGAAGGGCAGAACCCCCTCAGCCCTTATTCCGGCGTGATAACCAAGTTTGCAACCGCCATTGCCGAGGGAAAACGGCCCATTATTTACGGAGATGGCGAGCAGACGCGCGACTTTGTGCATGTGGATGACGTGTGCGATGCGTTTGTGCGCGCAGTGGAGGGCAGGGGATGCGACTTGCCACTTAACATTGCGTCTGGCGTGGAAACCTCTGTGCACGAGCTTCTTGAGACCATGTGCGGCATTTTAGGGGTGGACTTTGCCCCCGAGTATATAGCTGGGAGAAAGGGCGAAATCGCGCGCAGCGTGGCTGACATCAAGCTTGCGAAAAAGAAGATTGGCTATTCGCCGCGCCTTGCGCTTTCCCAGGGGCTGCGCGAGATACTGGAGGCGCGCGAGGGCGGCAGGTCGATTTTTAGGATGAAGAGGTAATTGATTTGATGTGTGGGGGGCAGGGTGCGATTGAGTCGAACAGTGCACTACTCGGCTGCAGGCACCTTGCAGGGCAAGGTGCCACACAGTTGCGCTTGGGCGCAACTTATTGCCCCATGCTCGGGCAAGGGGCAATTGAATCGTGCTCGGGCACGATTGCCCGCCCCCTTGGACAGGGGGCGACCGAATACTTGGTTTTGCTTGCAGTCGTGCTGATTGTCGCGCTTGTTTCCGTTGCGCTCCTTGGCTTCTTCCCGGGGATGGCGTCCGACGCGCAGGAAACGCAGAGCAAGGCATACTGGCAGAGTGCAACCCCAATCGCGATTACGGAGTGGGGCGCAAAGGCATATTCAGACGGCGCGATGCCTTATCTTAGGATAAGGAACAGTGGGATGGATAGAATCACGATTGTGAAGCTGTGGTCAGGAACCTACAGCATATCAAGAACTGGTGCAAACCTTAGCGATGATTATGTGCTTGCGCCCGGAGAGGAAGCGTGTTTCGGCTACAACACAAATTACTCGGGGGGTTTTGCAGGAATTGTAAATTGCCACGGGTTTTGGTTTCGCTCGTCTCCAGCAGTAGACAACAACCAGCTTTACGCAAAATCGCTCTGCTCTGCCACTGTGCCATACGGCTACCTGATTACCCCTGAGTTTGGCTTTGAGTACCGCGTGACCGTAAATGGGCAGACAATAACAAAAAAGCAGGTTGGCAAGCCACTTATGATAAGGTGCAGCGCGCAAAACTGATGCTGCGCCCTACTTCATCCCAAGCGCCAGGTCTATCACGCTTATGTACTGGTTTATGTGCTCGTAGTCTGTTGTGCGCCCGATGTCCAGCCAGTAGTCGGTGAAGACAAAGCCGCCTATCTTCTTTTTCGACTCGAGAAGGCGCGGGAAAACATTGTTTGCAAAATCCTCGCCGGGCTTGATGTACTTGAATATTTCGGGCTCAAAGACATAGACGCCGGTGTTCACGTGGTTTTCAACAATGGGCTTTTCGCGGAAGCGCGCGATGTTGCCGTTTGCGTCCAAGTCGGCAACCCCGTATTCAAGCGGCACGCCTTTCTTGTTCAGCGCAATTGTGGCAATGTTCCCGCTTTTCTTGTGCGCGGCTATCACTGCGGCTATGTCTAGGCTGGAGAGGTGGTCGCCCATCATCACCACGAAGGCCCCGTCCATCTTGCCAGCAAGCGGGAGGATGGAGCCTGCGGTGCCCATCTCGCTTTTCTCAATGGAGTAGTTGATCTTCATGCCTAGCTGCTTTCCGTCCTTGAAGTAGTCCTTTATCTGCTCGTGGAGGTAGCCCACTGCGAGATATGCCTCATCCACGCCTGCGCGCTTGAGAGAAGCCAGCACGTATTGCAGTATGGGCTTTTTGCCAAGCGGCAGCATGGGCTTTGGTATTGTGTAGGTGTAGGGGCGAAGCCTTGTGCCTTTTCCGCCGCATAGTACTATTGCTTTCATGTTTATCCCTCCTTGTGAAAATTACCTGAATGAGATTGACTGCACGTGAAGCGCGCGAAGCTCTTCCACTGCCTTGCGGGGAAGCTTGCCTTCCACCACCACCATCATTTTCGGCTCTGGGTACAAGTCAGGGTCGTCTGCAATGATTTGGCGTATTCCCACCTTGTGGCGCGCAAGAATAGCAGTCACTTTTGCCGTGAGCCCAAGCGTGT
>CAZYTZ010000037.1:0-9801 GCA_964650545.1 Microcaldota archaeon
CCAGAGGTGAAAAAGAATGGAAACTGGCTTGGAAGAAAAAAAGGGAAAAAGAAAGGCAGCATCAGACGTACTTGCCAATGATGTTTTTACTTCCGTACTGCTTGCTTGCCTGGCCGCTTGGCGTGGTGTATGAAATAGTGACGTTCAGGTCATAGACCTGGCCGCCAGTGTTGTTTCCCATGCCGGGCAATATCACAGTTTTGCCCTCGCCTGCCGAGAAAGAGATGTTCGTCGAATTGTTGTAGCTGCCAACTTGGACAAAAGTGACTACGAACGGCCCGTTTGCCTCCATGTTCTGCAGCACAAAGCTGCCATATCCAGTTGAGTTTATGTTGTGCTCTGTAATTGCAAACGGGCGGGCTTCGCCGCGCCAATAGGAGTTGGACTGGGTTATCTTTGCGTCAATTGCCATGCCCGGGAAATATCCGAGAAGCATGATGGACACGAGCGCTATGATGAGAACCACTGCAAGAAGCACAAGGTATTCGGTTGCGCCCTGCCCTTTACTCAAGAATGCCATGCAATCCATCCGCCAGGTTTCGCCAAGATGCCTAGCACAGCATATTCGCGGGCGAACTATAAAAATCTTCGTGCCCCAAATGCAGCCATGAAGCTGTCATCGTTTTTCCTTCTGATTGCCGCCAGCCTGCTGCTTCCATGCGGCGTGCCTGCTGCAAAATATACGGAAAACCTCACAGTGCAGGTCTTTGACCAAGCACTCCGCCCTGTTGAGGGCGCGCAGGCCTATGTGGAATACGAGCTGAACTCGATAAAAGGGGACATCAAGACCAAGCCAAAGACAATCGACTCGACCGGGCACGCCAATATATTATTCACAAATTACGAGGAGATTGAAAGCTCGACCATTTATGCCTACACCCTTTACGTGAAATACGGCGACCAGCTCGTGTCAGCGTCACTCATTGCAACAGATGGCGAGAACAGGGCATATACAATGAACGTCGAGTCATACATTGCATTTGTGCGGGTCATGGACCAGAAAGGCAAGCCGCTTGCGGCCAACGTCACGGTCGGGGGGACCACAAAGCAGACGAGTGCCGGGGGCACCACGTATTTCGCTCTCCCGCCCGGTGCCTACACTCTCAAAGTCGAGAGGGCCGACCTTGTCAAGAACACGCCTCTTGAGATTGGAGCTGATACGGGCGACAGGTCGATTGACGTTGTGCTCAGCTACTACAGCATTGACGTGCGGGTGAGGGACGACCGCCGCAACCCGCTTTCAGCAAGCGTGGAAGTGAACGGTGCCGAGGCAAAAACAAACCAGGAAGGGGTGGCCCACTTTGACAACATCACCACCGACGCTCCCCAGGTCATAGTGGTGTATGGACAGGGCATAAAGCGCATACAGGCCATGCTGCAGGTCAGTTCCGTGCTGGATGTGACGTTCGACGTCAACAGGCCGGCAATCAAGGACCAGATTTCCACCATTTCGCCATCCGGGGTCGGCACTATCAGGTTCTTCGTGGAGGACACTGGTCCGGATGCAAGCGGGGTTGACACGGTATCTGTCTCCTATGAAGTCGGAGGCGTGCAGAATTCCCTTTCGGTGTATGCAATCGGGTACAACAGCTACGAGGTGAAAATACCGTCGCAGCCGTCCGGGACATTGGTGAAGTATACCATCAGCGTGGCTGACAAGGAAGGCAATGCAGACACAAGCTACGGCGATTATGTGGTTCAGGCGGAAAGCCAGGCAAATACAAACGGGACTGGGCAGGAGCCGCCCATGACGACATCAGAACCTCTTCCTGGCGAGACGGTCTTTGTGGGGATCGTCGCGCTTGCAGTCCTGGCATTTGCGGCAATCTACTACTTCAACAAGAAAAGGGGCGAGCGGGCAATAGAGCCGCCGCCAGTGTCGCCTCCGCAGGTTCCGCAGCAGTAGGCAGGGCAGCACCTTTTATTTCCTTTTGCGGCTTTATCATCAGGTGGGAAAATGGACGTTATCACTCAAGTCGAGTTGCCTCTGAAAAGATTTTCGCAGGGCAAGGTGCGCGACACTTATTTCCTGCCTGACGGCAGCCTTCTCATGGTGGCATCAGACAGGCTTTCCGCCTTTGATGTTGTTTTCCCCGACGGAATTCCCTTCAAGGGAAAAGTGCTTACCAACCTTTCCCTTTTCTGGTTTGAAAAGCTCAAGGGGATTGTGAAAAGCCACCTTATCACAAGCGAGGTGCCATCCGGCCTGCCGGATTATTTGCGCGGCAGGAGCATGGTGGTAAAGAAAATGAAAATCGTCCAGGTAGAATGCGTGGTGCGCGGCTACATGGCAGGCTCTGGCTGGAAGGATTACCAGAAAACAGGCTCCATCTGCGGCATTGCGCTTCCTTCTGGCTTGAAGAATGCAAGCAAATTGCCGCAGCCAATTTTCACGCCAAGCTCAAAAGCCACAAGCGGGCATGACGAGAACATCACTGATGAACAGGCAAGCGCGCTTGCGGGCGCAGAAACGTTTGCGAAAATAAAGGAGCTTTCGCTTTCCATATACTCTGCCGCGGCGGACTATGCGAAAACGCGCGGCATAATCCTCGCCGACACCAAGTTCGAATTCGGAATTGATGAAAATGGCGAAATAGTGCTCGCGGACGAGGTGCTCACGCCAGACTCTTCACGCTACTGGCCTGCAGCAAGCTACCAGGAGGGCATTTCGCCCCCCTCGTACGACAAGCAGTTCGTGCGCGATTACGTGGAGACGACGGGCTGGGACAAGAAGCCGCCTGCGCCGCGCCTGCCGTCTGAGATAATAGGCAAGACAACTGAGAAATATATTGAAGCGTATGAGCGGCTGACAGGGGAGAAATTCGAAAGATAGGGCAAACAAATAAATATGCGCAGGCACATAATACACATAGGTGAGAAAATGGCAAACATAACGCTTTCCATACCAGAAATCCTTTACGCGCGGATGCGGGAGCACTCGGAATACAAGTGGAGCGAAATCGCGCGCAAGGCGATAGAGCAGAAGATAGACGAAGCGGAATTCCTCGACGACCTGCGTTCCGTTTCAGAGGCAAAAGCGGCGCGCAAGGCAGGCAAGTTAGTATCCTACAAGGACGCAGCGAAAAGGCTAGGGATAAAACCATGAAATACAATGTGAAATTCCTTGTGAAAGCACTGGATTTCCTCAATTCACTGGACAAACCGATAAGAACGCAGATTTACACTAAGCTTGGAAAGCTTGAAGACAATGCCGAATTGGGGACGCCCCTCTCAAATGAGTTGAAAGGGTGCTGGCGGCTCCATATCGGCAAATACCGGGTCATTTATACTGTTGAAGGCAATGATGTTGTAATTGCGAAAATAGGCCACAGAAAAGATGTTTATGGATGAGGGGGGTTCCCATGGTTGATGTGCTGATAATAACCGGAAGCGAGTCCGACATGCCTGTGGTGAAAAAGGCAACGGATGCTCTTGACGAGCTTGGCATAAGCCACGAGGTCAAAGTTGCATCCGCGCACAGGCAGCCGGATTTACTGGACGAGCTGGTGCGCGAGTCTGACGCAAAGGTGTTCATAGGCATTGCAGGATTGTCAGCAGCGCTTCCAGGCGTGATTGCCTCAAAAACAAAGAAGCCGGTGATTGGCGTGCCTGTGAACGTGAAGCTTGACGGCCTGGATGCGCTTCTCTCAACAATGCAGATGCCGCCTGGCGTGCCGGTTGCAACAGTGGGAATCGACAACGGCAAGAACGCGGCAATCCTCGCAGCGAGAATTCTCGCGCTGTCGGACGAGAAGCTTGCTGCAAAACTAAAGTGAGTTGATCAAATGCACTTCCCCGAAATACTCAAAAAATGCAAGCGCGGCCCGCAGGTCGTGCTTCCCAAGGACATTGGAATTATTCTAGCCTACTCCGGCATTGGCAAGAATTCAGTAGTGGTGGATGCTGGCGCGGGAAGCGGCTGGCTTGCCATCTCGCTTGCCAACATTGCGAAAAAAGTGACTTCTTACGAGTGGCGCGAGGAATTCGCAGAGCTTGCCGGGAAAAACGCAAAGAGGGCAGGCGTGGAAGGGACGCTTGAGATAAAAAAGGCAAGCGTGCTGGACGGCATCGACGAGCGCGAGGTGGACTTGATAACGCTTGACCTGGCAGACTCTGACAAGGCCGTGCAGCACGCGCACGCAGCGCTTCGCGCAGGCGGCATGCTTTTCGGCTACCTGCCCCATGTGGAGCAGGCGCGCAGGTTCCACGAGGCGTGCACTGCAGCCGGCTTTGACTCTCCGCACATGATGGAATGCATTGTTCGCGATTATTTGGTGCGCGCAGCCGGGGTGCGGCCTGAGAACACCGGCCTGACGCATACTGCCTATCTTGTTTTTGCAGTGAAAAAATCAAAATGATTTTTTTCAGGAGTTGAATCCGCAGATTCAACTGCGAGGAAAAAGCAACAAGGCTCCCCTAGGCAACCATTTAAAATAATGTCGGCTTATATCGCCATTCCGAGAAGAAGGAGTTGATTCTAATGTCGAAAATTACCATTCCAGCCATAGTCGAAGGAGGCAAGGCAAACGCAGGCCCGCCGCTGGGCCCGGCACTTGGCCCCCTCGGCGTGAACATCAACGGGATAATTGATGAAATAAACAAGATGACTGCTGCGTTTGCCGGCATCAAGGTGCCTGTGACAGTGATTGTGGACAAGGCAACCAAGAAGTTTGAAATAGAGGTCGGCAGCCCGTCAACCGGCGAGCTTCTGAAGAAGGAAGCTGGCGCTGAAAAGGGAAGGAAAGGCGGCCCCGAGGAACCGCAGGTGGTTGGAGACCTCAAATTCGAGCAAGTTGTCAAGGTCGCAAAAATGAAGGAAGGCGGCTCGCTTGTCAGGAACCTCAAGAACGGCGTGAAGGAAGTGCTTGGCACCTGCGTGTCCCTTGGAATAACGGTGGAGGGGCTAGATGCGCGCAAGGTGATTGCCGAAGTGAACGAGGGCAAGCACGACTCGCAGCTCGCTGGTTAAGCAGGCAAGCACGGCAATTGCGCCGAAGCGCAATTGACGCCCATTTGAGCATCGGCTCGAATCGGGCGATTCCCAGCTTGCCTCCTGAAGGCACGCTCAAGCAGGCGAATGCTGGAAGGGCGGCCCACAGGCTGAGGCTCTTGTTTAAATATTCTTTTTCCGAATGCAGGTGCGGTAATCAAATGAGAAAGGCTGCACCGGTTCTGTTTCTTCTTGCAACCCTTATCCTTTGCCAGTTCACATCTGCCGAAGTGATGTGGAGCTATTCCGCCCAGGGGGCAATACAGGGCAAGCCTGTTCTCATATCCGACAAGGTGGTGTTCTCAACATATGGCGGAAAAGTGTATGGCTTCAATGCCGACCGCGGCTCGATTTCCTGGATTTACGACGCAGACGGCAAGCTTTCAGTGCCAATTGCAAAAGCATCTTCAAATTCGATTGCAGTGGCAAGCGACAGCGGCAGGCTCTCTTTCCTCTCGGCACAGGGCAAGGAAGGCGCAACTGTGCTGCTTCCTTCAGCGCCGCTTTACATGGCATCTGACAGCGACAATGCCTTCATATCCCTGAAAAACGGGGTAAAGGCATATTCAGTAGCAGGCAAGTCCCTTTGGAACTTTACCCTTTCCTCATCGGCAGGCCCGATAGGCACATACAATGGCAACGTTTACTTCATCTCCGGCGGAAGCCTCTATTCCCTTGATGCTGCAACCGGCACGCAAAACTGGGCCTCCACTGCGTGGGACTCTTTCCTCTCAGCTCCTGTGGAATACGGGGGAAGCGTCTATTTTGGCGCAACTGACGGAAGGCTTTATGCCTACGACTCGGTAAGCGGAAGGCAGCGCTGGTATTACCAGACTGGCGGGTGGGTGCAGTCCACCCCTGCCTTTGCATCCGATTCAATCTTCTTTGGCTCGAACGATGGTTATCTCTATTCCCTGACAGACTCTGGCAAGCTGCGATTCAGGCACAAGACGGACGAAGGGGTGTGGTCTGAGCCCGCGGTGTACATGAGCGGCGAAAAGCAGCTTGTGGCATTTGGCTCGAACGACGGCAACATCTATTGCGTGGATGCCGCCAGCGGCGAGATGGTGTGGTCGTTTTCAGCAGGCGGCAGGGCGGGAGCTGCATCTGAGAAAAGCGGGACTCTTTTCTTTGGTACAAGCTCAGGCAGGTTCTATTCTCTTTATCCCTCTCCTATCTGCAGCTTCTCCTGGCCGCGCACAGGCACAGCAATCGGCGACTGGCCTGTCACTGTGGAGGGCACGGCATACTCGGATTCAGGGGTGCAGTCTGTGGACGCGCGCATAGAGGGCGGGCTTTGGCAGCGCGCACAAGGCGCTGAAGACTGGCGCGTGGACCTGGATTTCACCGGCATGCCCTACGGGGCATTCAAGGTCGAGTGCCGAGTGGAAGATTCCTCTGGCTCGTCACAGGCTGGCGATTACTCCTCAATCACGCTTGTCAAGGCGCAAAGCGTGCCCCTGCGGGAAATTCACGTTGATGCGCCTTCCTCCGCAGGCATGGACGAGGTTATAGAAATCCACGCGCGCGACAGCAGGGGTGTGGAGCTGTCAGGCATCAAGCTTTCAATTAACGGCGTGGAAGGAACCGGCGACAGCCCGTTCTCCGCAGTGCTTGGCAAGAGCGGCAACGTGCCCATCCTGATTGAAAAGCCAGGCTACGGAACAGTGTCATTCACAATCACCGGCGAGGGCGGCAACGATCTTCTCACCCCCCTTCTCGCGCTTGTGGTGGTTGCCGCCGCGGCATTCTTCGTGTACAGGAAGATGTCGGCGAAAAAGGTGGCTTGATGAGGGGGCAGGGCGCGACAGAGTATCTCGTTCTTCTGGCAGTAGTGTTAATTGTCGCCCTTGTTTCAGTCGCGCTGCTCGGTTTCTTCCCGGGGATGGCCTCCGACGCGCAAATCACGCAGAGCAAGGCATACTGGCAATCCGCATCGCCGATTGCAGTGGTTGAAACCGATGCGTGGACCGATGGGGCAGATTATGCGAGGCCGTACATCCGCATAAGGAATGTGGGCGTGTACCCAATAAGGATAACCAAAATGCTCGGTGGCGGGCAGTCCGTCTCGCAGGTTTATGCAGGCGGCGCGACAAATATCTCGGACCTTTACTACATGGCGCCTGGCGAGGAAAAATACTTTGCAACTGGCGGCGGGGTGTTGACAGATAGACTGATATTTTTCCTATACGCCGGCACGTCCTCCACTTACTTCCTTCGCTCCGCCTCCTCGCTCTGCAATTACAATTCCGCGCAGCCCGGCACGCTTCAGATGAACGACTTCGGCTTTGAGTACATCGAATACATCGACAACCAGCAGATAACAAAAAGGCAGGTCGGCAAGCCGCTCATCATAAAATGCAGGAGCTATCCTTGATGCGCGCTACTTCCTGTACTCCATTATGCAGTTGTCGGTATATCTGCCGAAGTGCATTGTCTGGTGCTTCAGGCGCGCGACTTGCACGAATCCCACTTTTGTGTAGAGCCGCGCGGCGACTTTGTTTTCAGAATCATGCTCAATCCACATCTTGTGCGGCTTGAATTTCTTTTTTGCAAGCGCAATGCTTTTTCTTAAAAGAAGCTCGCCAAAACCAAAGCCGCGCCACTTGCGCGAGATTGCAAGCCCGAATGTGACGTTGTGCTTCTGGTTGGGAAGCGCGCCGCGCCTTGCGTCGCAATTCCCCACGAGCTTCCCGTTTATGAGGAGCAGTATCCCCATCTGCTCCCCCTTGTCTATTTCTTCCGCCTTTTTCGCAAGCCATTCCCTCTCTTGCTTCAGCGTCACCTTCTTCTGGATGGAAAGATATGCCCTCTCGTCCACAAAGGCGTTGATGAAGTCCATGAATGCCTTTGCGCCGATTTTCTTCAGCTGCGAGCCCCGGCTGACAACAAGCAATTTGTATGGGGCGCGCGCCACAGCCTTCTTGCCCCTGCGCGCAGATGGCATGCCAATCACGACGCGACGTCCGCGGCCTTCTGGAAAACCTTTATGGTGTTTGCCTTGATGGTGACTGGGATTGGCACCGCGACTTCGGTGAGCTCCACTGTCACCTCGTCCTTGTTGGTGTCTATCTTTATCACGCGCGCTTTCTCTCCCTTGAACGGGCCTGAGATAAGCTCCACCACGTCGCCCCTGGAAATTGAGAGCACGGCGGGCTTTGCAGCCTCTATCATCCCCTCAATGTCCTTAATCTCCATTGGCCTGTCAAGCACGCCTTTTATGTGCGGAATGCGAAGGCCTGCCTGGCGCACGGACACCTCGTCCTCGCCCTCAACTATGAGGTAGCCCTTCAGGTCCTCGAAATAGGCGAGCGAGAAGACCTTGAGGCTCTCTTTTTTTATCTTCTTGGAAAGCATGTCAAGCACGATTTTCTCCTGCCCGACGGTTATTTTGTAGACGTATATCATCATTTCCACCCAACCTTTTCCTTATACCAGGTTCACAACGAACGAAAGCAGCATCCCGAAAATCCCCACAAGTATCATGCCGATGCCCGTAATCTTGACAATCTTGTCAAACTCCTTTTGCCTCGGGCGCGTGGCAACGTTCATCACGCGCATGGACTGCTTAACAAAGCCCACAATGAAATTAACAAGACCTGCAATGAAACCCACAACGTCAAACATGTATTCACCCTCATTTAGCCCAGCAGGTCCAAGTCAAGCTCAGCGTCCTGCACGCTTGCGCCTGCCGACATTGCCGCGCTCGTCAGCTCGTACTGCGGGAACTTGGCGCCTGCAAGCACTGCCAATACGCGCACCGAGCTCTTCTTCGCGTTCTTCTCCACGCGTGCCCCCCATATGATGTGTGAGGAAGGGTCAATCCTCTTTGAGACCTCTGAAACTATGAGCTCTGCCTCGCGCAGCGTCATGTCCTCGCCTCCCACCACGTTGATGAGCGCGCGGTTTGCAGTGGAAATGTCAACGTCCAACAGCGGCGAGTTCATGGCAGTGTCGACTGCGATAAGAGCGCGCTGGTCGGGCTTTGCCTCAACCGATGCCTCGCCCATGCCCACAACCGCGCAGCCTGCGCCGGAAAGTATGGTCCTCAGGTCTGCAAAGTCAAGGTTCACCAAGCCTGCCTTTGTCACAAGCTCTGCAATCCCCTTCACGGCACCAGCAAGTACTTCGTCTGAGACCTTGAATGCCGTGTTGAGCGGCAGGTCAGGCACAATGGACAGGAGCTTGTCGTTCGGTATCACTATAACTGTGTCAGCGTGTTTGCGCAGCTTCTCCAGGCCCTCAAGCGCATTGTGCATCCTTTTCTTCCCCTCGGAGGCAAACGGAAGCGTGACCACGGCAACCGTGAGCGCGCCTGCTGCTTTTGCCTGCTCAGCAATTACGGGCGCACTTCCAGTGCCCGTGCCGCCGCCAAGCCCGCAAGTCACAAACACCATCATGGCGTCGGAGATTGCTGCCTTTATCTCGTCCGCCGCCTCCTTTGCGGCAGCCTCGCCAACAGCAGGGTTTGAGCCTGCGCCCATTCCGCGCGTGGTCGTCTTGCCAAGCAATATCTTCTTGTCAGCGCCCATCTTCACAAGGTGCTGCACGTCGGTGTTCATTGCAATTAGCTTTATGCCGTCTATCGTGACGTCGTGGAGGCGGCTCATTGTGTTGCAGCCCGAGCCGCCGGCGCCTATGACGTAGATTTTCGGCTTGCTCTGCTCTATGAACTTCAGGAGTTCCGCGTCCTCAGGAGAAACTGTGACTCCTTCGGGGATATGCGCCTCAATGTTGTCAAGTGCCATGAAAATACCTTCCATACGTTCCATTTGCAAAAATTAACAGCCGCAAAGTTATATTATTATCCT
>CAZYTZ010000038.1:0-9645 GCA_964650545.1 Microcaldota archaeon
TGACAGTGGCAAATTCACTGTAGCCGCTGCATTCGCCGCCTGCAAGCGTGCCGTCCTTGCGCTGTATCTGCGCTGTGGAGATGTTGAGCCCTGAACCTGAATCGGTTCCATTGCTGAACACCACTACGATTGTGGTTGAGTTGGAAGTCGTATTGGTGTAGTTTATCGAGCCGCCCGTGGGCGCGGTGGTGTCAATCACTAGTGTTGTTGTTGTCGGAAAGCGAGCCCGGGTCGCCAGGGGTTGCAAGCGTGTTGTCTGCGAGCGGGTGTGCGCCTGATGCTGCGCGGATGTCGCCAACGAGTGAATCGACTGTCGCGTAATCGAGGTCAGCCGCAGTGTCGCCTGCCTGCACAGTGTAGATGAAGTATAGCGTTGCGGATGATGAGCCGCCATCCCAGGTGGCATTGCGGTTAGGGTCGCCGGTGTTAAGCTGCAGCGTCGGCGTGCCGGAATTGACCAGCACTGTTTCATTGTAGGTGACCGAGATGTTCAGCACTTTTGAGAGGTTGTAGTACCCGTCAACGCCAGCGACATTGAGTACGGACGGCGCTGCGCTCGCAATCCCTGCGAGCACCAAGCTTGCCAGCACGAATGCAAGGAAAAACCTTTCCGCTCCGGCGGTGCTGCATGTTCGGCCAGTAGTATTTTCACAATTCTTCATCGGCTCACCTCAAACAAGCATGATTCGCGTCCTTCCCCGTTAAAAAACAAATTAGTGTGTGCTCGGGAAGGAAAAGCGTAAGGCTTTCTGTCAGTAGTTATTGCACCCACATTCCCATGCTTCGGGTGTAAGGTTTAAAAGCATTTCTTTGTCCCGAGGTGAAACGTTTTGGTGGAAAACATTTGGAGATGTAAGAATTTCCGATTTTTTCTGGCACGCCATGCGCCCCCTATGGTTTAAAGTGGCTGGAAGCGCGGGGAGAATCGAGGAGGGGGATGCTGCATTGTAGTCACCTTTCCAAAAGCATTAATAAATTGTAGTCACCTAAAAACAGACATGCACATTGAATCGCGAGGAAGGGGGAAACGGAGGAAATCCTACCTTGCGCGCTCGTACAGGCTGGGAAAAAAGGTAATGAAGGACAGGATTTACCTCGGCACGGGCCTGGGGAAGGCGGAGCTTGCGCACAGGCGCGAGATTGCAAGGGAGCAGCTTGAGGGCAGGGAAAGGCTGGCAGGCCAGTGGGAGATTGCCTTTGGCAATGTGGAAGCAAAGGCAAGGAAGAGGCGGCTTGGGAAAAAGGAGTGGGAACGGTTTGTGGAGGAATTCGCCTACAACAGCAATGCCATTGAAGGCTCAAGCATTGCGAGGATGGAGGTGGGCAGGATACTGAAGGACGGCCAGTGGCCCTTGAAGCCCAAGGAGGACATTGCTGAAACGTACGGCATGGCAAGAGCAACGGAAATGCTGCTGGGAAGGAAAGAGCACCTATCCCTTGATTTGATGCTATCGCTCCACAAGGCGATTTTCAGGAACTCCAGGCTGTTTGCAGGGAAATTGAGGCGCGTGGACGTGGTGGTGAGGGACAGGCAGGGGGAGATTGTGCACCGCGGCGCGCCAAGGGAGGATGTGCAGAGGCTGCTTTTGGGCCTGGTGGAATGGTACTATAATAATAGGGAAAGGCTGCACCCTATGGTGCTTGCGGCTGTGGTGCACTGCCAGTTTGAGAACATCCATCCGTTCCACGAAGGCACCGGCAGGGTGGAGCGGCTTCTTATGAATAATATATTGCTCAAGCACGGTCTGCCGCCGATTGTCATCCCCTACACGAGGCGGCGCGCCTATTACGCCGCGCTGCATGCTTACGAGCGCAGGCTGGGGGTGGCGCCCATGGTGAGGTTCCTGGAAAGGGAGATGGCAAGGGGCAGGAAGTAGGCACGTGCTCATTTTAGGATTTTTTTCCTTGCGCCGGGCATCACACGGCTTTCATCCCCCCCAAAACTTCCTCCTTCGCAGCCTCAAAATCCGGCTTTTGCGCGACAAGCGCGTTCATCTCGACTTTCCAGAGCCGGGCCAGGCGGCCAATTGCCTTCTCAAGCGCTTCATAGGAATATTGCATGCCATAGTAGGAAAGCTTCCCGTTTATCAGCCCCTTGTCAGGCAAAAACCCCTGCCGCAGCAGGAACGACAAGTCGTACAGGTCGCAGGCATGGTGCGCGTAAGGGCGGCGCGCACTTTTTCAGCCGCAATCTCCCTCCTGTCCATCACAAGCAGGGAATACGGCATCATGTCAGGGTATGCAGGGCGGATTTCGACGAGGGCGGGCGCAAGCGCGGTTTTCCTTGCTTTGGGGCGGGGGACGGGTGTCTGAAAAGAGGCTATGCCCACCGGATGGCAAATTTCCGCCCACTTTTTGCGCAGCAAAAAGGGGTGCCTTTTTCGCTTGGCGAAAAAGAGCACAGAAATTTGGCAGACAGTGGAACGGCGCGCCGTTCCACCGGATGGCAAAATCGGCAGATTTTGGCAGGCAGTGGTGCAACAGCACCACTGGAAACCTACCCTGTGAAGGTTTATATGCCACCCATGAGATATTCCCATGTGCGAGCGAGAGACGAGAGTTTCTCGGCAAAAAATAAAGAGGCGAAGTATGCTCGAAAAGCTGTTTGCGTCCAAGAACAGGGTAAAGATGCTGAAATTTTTCCTTTTTGACAGGAAAACGGCGCATCTGCGCGAGATAGCGCGACAGACATCCATGCAACCCAGTGCCGCAAAGAGGGAGATAGGGATACTGTTGTCGCTCGGCGTTATAAGGAAAGACAAGGAACGCTATGTTGCTGACGAACATTGCAGGTTTTCATCCGAGCTTTGCAGCCTGCTTGCAAAGACTGATTTTATAGTCGAGCCTATACGCGGAAGGCTCCTGAAGCAGCCTGGACTGAAATTTGCATTCATTTTCGGAAGCATTGCATCCGGCAAATCCACGGGCATGAGCGACATCGACCTGTTCATAATAGGCAAGACAAGCCAGAAAGAACTTGCCCCTGCCCTATCTTCCGCAGAGAAAACAATAGGGAGGGAAATAAACGCAGTCATATGGGGCTATGATGAATTGCTGGGCAAGAAAAGCACAGGATTTGTCAGGGATATTGCAAAAGGAAAGATAATCATGCTGGCCGGGGATGAGGATGAACTTAGAGGGATTATTGGCTTTGGGAAGGATTAGGAATGTTGAAAAGACCCAATTCGACCCAGCCCTTGCCGAGAGGGACCTGACAGCTGCACAAAATAGCCTGTCATCCGGTGATTGCGACTGGGCGCTGTCGATAGCCTACAACTCGGCTCTGCAGGCAGGGCGGGGGCTCATGTTCCACATGGGCTTTCGGCCAGCAGGCACAGAAGCGCACAAGGCGGTGTTTGAGTTCCTGCTGGCAATCGGCTTTGAGCCTGAAATTACCTCTTATTTTGACAGGATGCGGCGCAAGCGCCACATCGCAGTATATGACAGGGTGCAGACAGTGTCGCGTTCTGAGGCAGAGGAGTGCATAGACCAGGCAATTCTATTTGTTCAAAAAATTAGAACATTTGTTCAAAAAATTAGAACAGTGAGCGAGGATGCCGGCACGTAGCTGGTATAAGGATTATATAGGCTAAAGAGCCATATGGAGGAAGAGTTGGGTTTCATGTCCAAGAGCAAAATTTTAAGAATAAGCCTGAAGCGCGCCATTGCGCCCTATCTTGCGCTCCGCGCATCAGCCGACAGGCTATTTGACAGGATTGAATCGTCCCCAAGCAAGGAAGCTGTGATTGATTTCTCAGGGATAGAAACAATCACGCGCTCTTTTGCACACCAATATGCCCTTCGCAAGCAAAGCAGCCAAAAGAACATTTCGGAAGCCAGGATTCCAAGCAGCATCAAGTCAGTCATGGTCCTTAGCGCAAAGCCGATTCATATAGCAACTGTGGCTTGCAGACCAGTAAAGCCAATGCGGTTGCTGTTGTAGATGGTGCCATCCAGATAGGCAAAAGCCCTTCTTTTTTTCAAGCAGATGCAAAAGTCCAACGAGCTGTTAGACAAATCCTGTGGGGCGCAATGTTTCCATCATCAACAAGGCAGGCACTGCGATGCGCTCACAGCCCTTTCTTTTTCTTCTTTGAGAAAAAGGCGAGGTGGAGGATGCCGGCTATGAAAATTGCTACAAGCGCAGCCGCGCCTGCCATTGCAACGAGGTCGGAGATGCCTTCGGCCGGCGGCTCTGGCTGCGAGGGCGGCAAAGTGGCGTTTCCAGGCTCTGCTGTGTTTTGCAAGGCTGGTTCCGCGGTGCTGTTCGCCTCAGGCGCCCCTGCAGGGGCAGGTGCTACTTTCCTCTCAAGCGCGTCAAGCGTGCGCTGGCGCACGAGCTGCGCGGATTGCGCGAGCGTGAAGAACGGCTTTGCCTTGGCATATGCCTTCTGGGCGTAGAGCTGCATGTTGGTAATCACTGGAAGCGCGTAGTCAGGCTCAAAGCAGTAGGAATACGCGTCGTAAAGCGCGCTGTTTGACGCCTGGGTGGCTGCGCGGTTTATGGCCACGAGCGAGTCAAGGTAAGCCGCTGCCTCCTCCTGCGTGATGCCGTCCAGAAGAGCGGCGTGGGCAACGCTCTCGTTGAGGTAGACTGTGCCAAGCAGAATGCTGTTGTTTTCGAATGCCCATATCTCGTTTATGAATGCCCGGCCAACGCCAAGCGCAATTGGCCGGCAAAAGCTGGTGACCGAGTAGCAGGCCTTTTGGCAGGTGTCAAAGTCAATGCACTCCGTCCTGTCGGTGCCTGTGAGTATGCGGCATTTGTCCTCGCCCTTCTCGTAATCGTCCGACACCGAGGCTATGCCTGCGTGCACGTCCGAAAACGTGAGGTTGGGGGAATGGCCCTGCGAGAGGTAGTAATCCGCAAGCGCGCCCTCTATGTTGTGAATGTCGGTAAGCGGCTGGTTCTCAAGCAGTGGGATGCCTGAGGCGAAAATCGCATAGACCTCGTCGTTTGACACCACTGCAAAGCCAGTGGTGCCTGCGTAGGGGAATTCGGCAATGGAAAAGCCTTGATCGGCCGGCACTGCCTGCGCGGCAAAGTCAAGGAGCGCCGGCGTGGTTATGTTGAGCGCAAATGCCGGGCTGGCAAGGAGGATGAAAAATGCCGCTGCAATGGCAATTCTTGTGTGCGCCATGGGGGAAATTACGTGCAGGAAATTTAATAAAACGGCATTAGGGCCGATTACTAGATTAAAGATTGTTTAAGCTGGTGAGAACAACAACGACTGTAACCATAAATGCTTGATTTGGGCTGGCAGGTGGTGTTGAAAGTGTCTTTTTGCTCCCACGACTGGCGCACCACCCGGTTTAAATTCATTTCCCATACATTGAATACTCTTGGGTTCATGTGTTCCTTGATTTGAAGAGTTTTTTGGCCCGAGGCTTTTCCAGGCATGATGGCGAGAGAAAGGCATTGCTGGTGCTTTCCGACGGCACGTCTTTTGCTGCGAGAGGGTTTGGCGCAAGCACGCGGAGCGTGGGCGAGGCTGTTTTCACGACAAACATGACAGGCTATGAGGAGTGCCTCACAGACCCTTCCTACGCCGGCCAGATACTTGCCATGGCTTATCCCCTTATTGGCAATTACGGCATGTGCCGCGAGTGGTGCGAGTCTGAAAAAGTCCACGTGCAAGGCTTTGCAGTGCGCGAGCTTTGCCGCGAGCCGCGGCATGTAAAGTCGCAGCAATCGCTTGCGAAAAGGCTTGAGGACGAGGGCGTTCCAGGCATCTGGGGGCTTGACACGCGCGCGCTTGTGAGGAAAATCAGGCAAAGCGGCGTGATGCCTGCCTGCCTGGCCGTTTTTGACAAGGGGGATGGCAGCGCTGAGAAAGAGGAGATGCTTGAGCTTGCCAAAAAGCTTGATTACTCGAAAATCAATTTTGTAGAGAAGTGCTCGATTGGAAAAACAACGAGCTATGGGAAGGGGAACAAGCGCGTGGTGCTCATTGATTATGGAGTGAAGATGGGAATTGTCAGGGAAATGAACAGGCGCGGCGTGGAGGTCGTGATTGTCCCTTGGAATGCAAGCGCGGATGACATACTGTCGCTCTCGCCAAAAGGAATAATCGCTTCAAACGGCCCTGGCGACCCATCTGTGCTCACTGCGCAGGCTGAAACGCTGAAAAAATTGTTCCATTTGCCAATCTTTGGCATTTGCCTGGGCAACCAGCTGCTGGCGCAATCTGCCGGCGCGAAAACTTACAAGCTGAAGTTCGGCCACCGCGGCGGCAACCACCCAGTGCTCGATGTGCGGGAAAACAAAGTGATAATCACCACGCAGAACCATGGGTTTGCGGTTGATGAGAAGGGGTTGCCAAAGGAATGGCAGGTGACGCACAAGAATTTGACAGACAATACGGTCGAGGGAATCGCGCACAAGGAACTGCCCATTTTCGCAGTGCAGTACCACCCGGAAGCAAATCCCGGCCCTTGCGATTCAAAATACCTGTTCGACAGGTTTGTTGCAATGATTTGAGGTTTTAAGATGCCAAAAAGAACTGATATCAAGAAAGTGATGGTGATTGGCTCGGGGCCAATCGTGATTGGCCAGTCTGCTGAGTTTGACTACTCGGGCTCGCAGGCATGCGCGTCTCTGCGCCAGGAAGGCGTCATTGTTGTTGTTGTGAACTCGAATCCTGCCACTATTCAAACAGACCAGGAGATTGCTGATATAGTATATATTGAGCCGCTGAGAGTGGACTTTTTGGAAAGGATTATTGCAAAAGAGAAGCCTGACGGCCTGATTGCCACCATGGGAGGGCAGACCGGCCTGAATTTGGCAATGGAGCTTCATGAGAAGGGAATCCTGAAGAAGTATGATGTGGAATTGCTGGGAACTGGCATTGAGGCGATTGAGAAGGCTGAGGACAGGGGGAAGTTCAGGCAGCTCATGAAAGATATCAAGGAACCTATCCCTGACAGCGTGGCGGCGAACAGCAAGCATGAGGCGGATGAATTTGCAAAAAAGCACCCCTTCCCGCTAATCCTGAGGCCTGCTTATACTCTCGGCGGCACTGGCGGCGGAATTGCCAGGAACAAAAAAGAGTTTGACGAATTGATGGAGCTTGGCTTCACGCTGTCACCCTCACACCAGGTGCTGGTGGAGGAATCCGTGCTTGGCTGGGGAGAGTTTGAGTATGAGATGATGCGCGACAAGCACGACAACTGCATCATGATTTGCAACATGGAAAATGTGGACCCCATGGGCGTGCACACGGGCGAGTCCATTGTGGTCGCGCCCGCGCAGACCATTTCAGATGACGAGCACCAGATGATGAGGAGCGCTGCGATAAAGATAATACGAGCGCTTGGCATTGAGGGCGGCTGCAACATACAGTTTGCGCTCAACCAGAAGACTGGCAAGTACATTGTCGTTGAGGTGAACCCAAGGCTTTCGCGCTCGTCAGCGCTTGCCTCCAAGGCGACAGGCTACCCGATTGCAAGGGTGGCTGCGAAAATTGCGCTTGGCATGGGATTGCACGAGATAAAAAATGCGGTGACGAAAAGCACGCCTGCGGCATTCGAGCCTGCGCTTGACTATTGTGTTGTGAAGATACCAAGATGGCCGTTTGACAAGATACCTGAAAGCAGCCGCGTGATTGGCACGCAGATGAAGTCCACAGGGGAAACAATGGCAATCGGCAGGACTTTTGAGGAGGCGTTTGGCAAGGCGCTGCGCTCGGTCGAGATGAAAAAGACGAAGGTGGAGAAAGCGGACTGGGAGAGGCACATGTCCGCGCCCACTGACCTGAGGATTTATGCTGTTCTTGATGCTCTTCGCGCAGGCTGGGACAGGAATAGGATACATGGCCTGACCGGCATGCACTTGTGGTTTTTGGACAGGCTTGAGGATTATGTTGCTGTGGAAAAGAGGCTGAAGCGAGAAGTGTTTGGAAAAGTTGTGCTGCTCGAAGCAAAAAGGATGGGCTACTCGGACGACCAGATTGCCGCGCTTGTTGGGCAGGAGGCGGAGATGGTGCGCCAGATGAGGAAAAAGCACGGCGTGCTGCCTGTCTACAAGATGGTGGACACGTGCGCTGCCGAGTTTGAGGCTGCAACACCGTATTACTATTCCACTTATGAGACTGAGAATGAGAGCGTGCCTTCTGACAAGAGAAAGGTGCTCATCATTGGCTCAGGCCCTATCAGGATTGGGCAGGGGATTGAGTTTGACTATTGCTGCTGCCATGCCGCCTTTGCCTTGCGCGAAATGGGCATTGAGTCAATCATGGTGAACAACAACCCTGAGACTGTGAGCACTGACTTTGACACGTCCGACAGGTTGTACTTTGAGCCGCTTGCCTATGAGGACGTGATGAACATCATTGAGCATGAGAAGCCTGAAGGCGTGGTGGTGCAGTTCGGCGGGCAGACGTCCATCAACCTTGCGCAGAGGCTTTCCATGAACGGCGTGAAGATACTGGGCACGCAGATGGATGGGATTGACGTTGCGGAAGACAGGGAGAAGTTCAAGGTGCTGCTGCAGGAGCTGGGCATTCGCCAGCCTGACAATGGCACTGCGGTGAATGAGGAGGAGGCAGTGGCGCTTTGCATCAGGATTGGCTACCCGATTGTGGTGCGCCCGTCCTATGTGATTGCAGGCAGGGGAATGCAGATTGTTCATGACGAGGCTGAGCTGAAGAAATACATTGGCGAGGCTGTTGATGTTTCAGAGAAAAAGCCGGTGCTCATTGACAAGTATGTTGAGAGGGCGATTGAGTGCGAGATTGACGGGGTTGCTGACGGCGAGCACTTGTTTGTCGGCGGCATAATGGAGCATGTAGAAAGGGCTGGCGTGCACTCGGGGGATGCGAACAACGTGGTGCCGTGCGTGCGGCTGAAAAAGGAAGTGCAAAAGCAGATACTTGATTTTTCAGAGAAGATTGCGCTTGCCTTGCAGACAATAGGCGCCATAAACATACAGTATGTTGTGCAGGACGATGTTGTCTTTGTGCTTGAGGCAAACCCGCGGGGCTCAAGAACAATGCCTTTCCTTTCAAAGGCGACGGGCGTGCCGCTTGTAAAAATTGCAATGCAGGTCATCATGGGCAAGAAGCTGCACGACATTGGCGCTGGGGGAGACATGCCAAAGATGGACCACTACGCAGTGAAGGGAGTGGTGTTCCCGTTTTTGAAGCTGCCTGGCTCAGACACTGTGCTGGGGCCTGAGATGAAATCCACTGGCGAATCCTTGGGCGCTGACACTGAGTTTCCCATGGCTTTCATGAAAGCACTGCTTGGCGCGAACCTCAAGATACCTGACACAGGAGGAGTTGCAATTTCGCTGAAGGACGGGGACAAGGAGCGCGCGCCGCCGCTTGCCGACACGCTTCAGTCGCTTGGCTATGATGTGTATGCCACGCCGACAACAGCAACGCACCTGCACAAGAACGTGATAATGCTGAAAAAGATTGACGAGGGCGAACCTAACATCCTGTCTGAAATACGCAAGGGCAAGATACACCTTGTCTTCAACACTCCGAAGAAAGGCAAGGTGGCCTCCACGGACGGCTTTAGGATTAGGCGCGCGTGCCTGGAGCATGGCATACCGTGCATCACGAATTTCGAGGCGTGCGAGGCGCTTGTCGCAGCAATGGCGCACGCGCACGGCAAGCAGCCCTCGGTTGAGAGGATTGAGGA
>CAZYTZ010000039.1:0-9568 GCA_964650545.1 Microcaldota archaeon
CCATGCTTGACTTGCTTTCCCCGCCTGCATCAGTGCCAGGCATTGACATCCGCATCATTGCCGCAGTCGTGTTCACAGGCGCGGCGGCATACTATGACATGTTCAACAAGAAATGGGTGCCAGACTCCCTTCTTTGGGCTTTCCTTGCAGTTGCATTCCTCCTTAACATAATCTTCTTTGACCAATCCGTTTTCATCCAGGCGTGCGCAGTTGCAATCGTAATCGCGGCAATCACCTATGTGCTTTACAGGATGGGCCAGCTTGGCGGTGCCGACGTGCTTGTGATGTCCTCGATTGCTCTTGCAATCCCATATCTCCCCCAACCGCTCCTTGCCCAAGCCCAGTCGATTCCATACCCGTTTTTCCTCTCAGTCCTTGCGCCAACCGGCATTGCATTCATTGCGCACATGCTTGCGCGCTTCATCCCGTACATTTCGCGCCAGCTTGCGCGGGGAAAAGTGAAGTTCACTGCGCAGAAAGTGGCTGGGCCGGCAATAGTGCTGTTTTCGCTTGCCATCTTCGCAGCGCTCATATCGTCCCTGCCGTTTTCCCTGCCGCCGCTGTACTTCGCAATCATAGGCTTCCTTGGCATAGCGCTTGTCTTCTTCTCGCTTTTCATGCCTGAGATAAAGGGGAGCATGGCAGAGAAAATCCCAACATCACGCCTCCAGTGCGAGGACGTGCTGGCGCTTGAGCAAATGCCTATGCTTTCAAAAAAGCTCAAACTCCCCCCAGTAATTAGCGCAAAGACAATTGCGGCGCTTAGGCGCGCAAAAATAAAGTCCGTGCCAGTCTACACAGGAATGCCATTTTTCCTTCCCTACCTTTTCATAGGCCTGCTCTTCACAATCCTTTTCGGTGACCTGCTATACTACATCGCAGTGGGCTTCTAGTTCCCGGCAGCCGCAGCAACAGCAGCATCCAGGCTGCCTGTGCCATAGCCCCACTCGTTCATCCCATTCATGGCTGAAAGGTAATAGGGGCGCGAAGGCGCTGCCAAGTGAGTGCCGCCTGCTAAAAAGTATGCATGGGCTTTCACAGCGCTGCCATCTGGCAGCGCCACGCTCACTTCCATTCTCTCGTAAAAAGCCGGCACGCCCGACTGCTTGTCAAGCGCAGCGAGTTGCTCTGGTGCCAAATAGTAAAGCGCCCCCTTCACAGAAGCGCCGTCATCTCGCATTGGCGTGGCAACGCCAAACTCAGTTGGGCGCGCATCCTGGCTTGCAAAACCAAGCGAATAGCCTGGCATTTCAGCAGCCGTGGCGTTGAGGAAGCCGCCTGCGCGCGCACTCATGGTTGATTTCGCAAGATTTGTGCCATAGGCGAAAAAAGCAACTGGCTGCTTTGGAAGAATGCCTGCGGCGACAAATACAAATGCAGCAAGCAAAACGCAAACTAGCAAAGCAAAAACAATTTTCTCTGCGTGCATGGCAATCCCTTCAGAAAAATGAGCTCAGCCCCTTCTGCTCCCCCTTGAATTTCAGGTCGTCTTCAGAGTAGCCAAGCTCCTTTAGTATCTTGAGCACTGACGGAAGAATCTGGTTGTCAATGTAGTAATTCGGGTCATAGTCCTTCGCAAGCTCAACAAGCTGCGCCTTGTCTGAAATAGTTGCGCCCTTCTTGGTAATCACATATGCTATCATCATCCCCTTCTCAATCAGCCTGCCGGCTGCAGCCGCTTTTTTGGCGGCGGAGAGCTCAGGGGACTTTATGTCATACTTGTTCGGGTCTTTCCTAAGCTGCGTGTAAATCGTCAGGTCTTCAAGGGGCACCTTGCCGCTTTTCAGCTCCTCAATCATGTCTTTCACTATCTTGACTGCCTTTTCCTTGCTGCCGTCCTTCAGGATTGCCTCAAGCACTTTCCTCTGCGTTGTCTTGGCAACGTTTGACCAGTCGCGCCTCACAAGCTCAAAGCCCCTGATTTTGATGCGCCCGTCCTCGCCGATAAGCGCATACTTCTTCTTCGCGCCCTTTTCTTTCTTGCCCATGTGCTTTCTGCTGACAAACACCCCTCGCGGGTAAAAGCCCTCAAGCTCCAGCTCCATGTCGCCAGGAAGGTCATCATTGATTTTCTTCATGAAAGAAAGCGCATCTTCCTTTGCTTTCTTCCCCATAAGCAGGAAAATGGAGTCAGTGTTGTGGACAAGGATAAGCCCTTCCGCATCCACGAAATTGTGCGTCCCTTCTACCTCAAGGTCATAAACAGGGCCGGAATATTCCACGCGGTTTATTTCCTTTATCTTTGCGACACAAAAGTTTTCATGCTGGTTTTCCTTGACTGCCTGGAACCGCATGTCTATTATGCCGGGCTTGTCTTTCCTATAGCGCCAATAAACGTGTTCAATCCGTTTCCCAAACGCATTTTTCTGCCTCGTGGAAAGAGTCTTGTAAAGATATTGCACCCCTATCGCCAGCTCTTCGCTTTTCGTGCTTATTTTCTGGAAATGTGTCCTGTACCTAGAGTCATGCCACTTTGTTCCATCTCCTTCAAAATAACCATCAAGGAACGCCTGCCTCAGCTTTTCATCAGCATTCAGGATCATTTCCGGCACGCGCTTGCCGGCGCTTCCCTTCCCAAGCCCAAAGCCATAGGCGAAAAGGGCGCCGATTGCCACGCACTGCACGCGGTAGTAGAACATCTTTTTCCGTATGCGCTTGTCAAAATCCTCAATTATTGCCAGGTCGCACCCCACGAATTTCTCCACTATCCCCTTGACTTTCGCAATAACTTCCCTGTCCTGGCTGCCAAACGAAATCATTTCCTTGTTGTGTTTTTCGCTCCGCTCGCTTACTGAGCCCTCAGCGGCGTAATAGCCAAACAGCCACGCAAGCTCCTGCGTGAGCTTCCAGCTACGCGGAAGCTTTCCACCCTTGGCTTTTTCAGAACCAAGGTATCCAAACGCAGAGCCTGCTGCTTGCGAAAGAGGAACACGCCTGTCCTTGTGCTGGAGGGAAACGTGGTTGGCAAGCACCACTTCCTTGCCGCAATACGGGCATTTCCCTTTCTTTGCCGGGAAGTGCAGCCTGTCTGAATAAAGCCAAAGCTCGCCCGCCTTTTTGCCAAAGTCAAGCGCTGCAATGTCAAACTCGTGCCCTTCATTGTAAATTTCCTGCGCAGGAGCATTTGTGAAAGATACCAAACAGTCGCCTTCCTTGAGTTCTCTTGCATCTGCCAGCTTCACGCCACCATCATATTTGTAAACGGAATGCTGCGGTGTCACCACAGTCTTTCCATTCCCAGTTACAATTTCTAACAGCCCTCCCCTTTCTTCTGGATAATCGTGCCTTATCGCCCGCTTTATTGGTGCGAAAACAAGCCGTTTGCCGTCAAACGCCAGTGTTTTGTAAGAATCAAGCTTAGCATCTGCCATGTGCGTATCCACAAACTCGCCGATTTTCACAAATGCGACTTTTCCATCGGGCTTTTGCACAACGATTTTCCTTTCAGGTGGCAGGCTGTCGCCGTAAAGCACGTCAAAGCCCGCCGTTTCAGCCTTTTCAATCGTTCCCTGGATGAAGTGCCTGCCCCAGGCGGTGACAGACTCGCCGCACTCGCGCGAGTACCATCTTGAGCGCGGGTAGGCCAAATAGCCGTAATAGGAATTCGCAAGGATTTTGAGCGACTGCACGCGCGCGAACAGCTGCTCGTACTCCGGCGTGTCCTTCTTCGCTTTCTTCAGCCTGGTTTTCATCTCCCCGCGCATCTTGATGAGCTCTTCCAAGACAGTGGGGATAAGGCCGCGCGGCTTTTTGGCAAAGCGGTGGCCATTTGGCGAAATGTAGCACTCAGAGTCAGGCACGCTTTTCGGCGGGCCAAGAGTATATGGGTCAATATTGTGCGAGGTGATGATGGACGGGTACAGCCCTCGGAAGTCAAACACCACCATGTTCTCGTAAATTCCAGGCTGGGGCAATTTCACAAACGCTCCTTGTATCGGGCCAAGCTCCCTCTCCTTGGCAAGCGCATCATCAGGCTTGTTGGGGATTATTTGCTTGTGCTCAAAGCTTTTCTCCATCAAAAGGGACTCCACCAGCTGCCCGGCAGTTGCTGCAGCAGCGTCGAAAAGCGGCAGGCGGGTGAGCCTTCCCATCTCCATCATCAAAGGCACCAGTATTCTGCCTACTTCCATTGTTGCCTGCGCATCAAAAGCAGAATAGTCTGCAAGCTCGCGCACAAGCTTTTCATCCTCCCACATCTTGTATATCTCGAGCTTTTTCACCATGAGCTTTTTCTTGCCGGTGAGTTCCGTGTAGGCGTTTTCCAATGTGTACTTGCTGATTTTGAATGCGCCGATAAAGCCGACAAAGCGCACCAGCGGGTACAAGTCAACATGTATCCTGCCGTTTATTTCGGCAACTTCGCGTATGCCGTGCCTTTTCACGCGGAAGCTGCTTCCATCCCTGCCAATCGCAAAGTCCAAGCCGTTTACCTGCGCGCGCGCAGCCAGGTAGGGCAGGTCAAAAACAGTGCTGTTGTAGCCAAGCAGCACCTCAACATCCTTTTCCTTTATTATCTGCAGGAATTTCTTTATCATCTCCCGCTCGTCCTTGCAGGCAATCACAAACGGGCGGTCGATTTTCTTGCTGGCAATCACTTTCCGCTCGCCGTCCATCTCATAGGAAATCATGATTACCTCGTCCTTTTCAGGCCGAGGCATTCCCTGCGGGTTGTAAGTCTCAATGTCAAATGCCATTGTGCGAAGATGCGTGGCAGCCTCGCGCGTTTTCAGTATCTTTTTTATGTGCCTTCCTTCGCGCTCATACCAAATCTCGATGAACGGCGCCAATCCATTGTCAATCAGGTAGCGCCTTCCAAACGGAATATTATTCTCAAACGCCTCATAATCCTTCAAAGCCGCGCTCACATGCGGCACGTCATAGGGGCGCTCGCAATAAACCTTCCACAACTCCTTTTCCTTACCGCGCACATTCATCTTCACACGCTCAAGCCTGGTGGGCGACACCGTCCTGTCGCGCGAAGGCGTTTTTACTGCCAGAATCTCTTTCTCCGCAGCTTTAGGGGCATCCAGGTAGAAGTAAGGCTCGTACCTGTCATACAGCCTGAAGAAATGCTTTCCTTTCAGGAGCAGCCGCACAAGCGTGCCTTTCTCCCCGACCTTGTAGTCAACGTCAATGAGCACTGCGCGCCGTTTTTCCACCGCCATGTTGCTGGTTGGCGCCGCGCATCTTTTTATTCCCCTAGTGCAAACTCTCTCCATGGACAGCGTGGAGCTCCTCGGGCTTGCAGCCTCCTTTCTCGTGATAATCTCCTGGGTGCCCCAGGTGCAAAAAAGCCTGAAGAGCAGGCATATGAAGGACTTCTCGTGGGGCATGCTCGCGCTCCTCTTTTCCTCGCAGGTGATGTTTCTCGCCTACGGCATTCTCATCTCCAGCGTGCCAGTCGCCCTGACAAACGCCTTCACCACGCTCTTTGTCGGAATCCTCACGTTCTTCAAAATCAGGCATGGCTAGCCCAACTGTTTTTATTTTCTCTCCCCGCTCTTTCTTCACTTTCTGTTTGAGGGGTGGCTCACATGGCAATCAAGGTAGCAATAAACGGTTTTGGAAGGATTGGCAAGCTGGTGGCACGCGCGGCATTCGAGCGCGGATTTGTCGGAAAGCAGTTTGACATAGTGGCAATAAACGACACGCACGACCCCAAGCTCTCGGCGCACCTGTTCAAGTACGACACCACGCAGGGGCACTACTCTGGCAGTGCAAAGGGCGAGCCTGGCAAGATGACCATTGATGGCCATGAGATTGTAATTACTGCGGACCGCGACCCTGCAAACCTCCCATGGAAAAAGCTCGAGGTGGACCTCGTGCTTGAGTGCACCGGCGCATTCACTGCCCGGGCAGGCTCGTCAAAGCACATTCAGGCTGGCGCGAAAAAGGTGCTTATTTCCGCCCCCTGCAAGCCAGGCGAGGCAGATGCCACCATAGTGCTTGGCGTGAACGACGAAAAATATAACAAGGCAAAGCACAGCATAGTCTCGCTTGGAAGCTGCACCACAAACTGCCTTGCTCCGGTCGCAAAGACGCTTTTGGACAATTTCGGCATAGAAAGCGGCTTCATGACAACGGTGCACGCCTACACAAACGACCAGCTCATGCTGGACGGGCACCACAAGGACTTCCGCCGCGCAAGAGCAGGCGCAGTGAACATCATCCCAACCACAACCGGGGCGGCAAAGGCAATAGGCGAGGTAATCCCAGAGCTTAAGGGAAAGCTTGACGGGCTTGCGCTTCGCGTGCCAACTCCGGTAGGCTCGATAAACGACTTGTCCTGCACGCTTTCCAAGCCTGCCACAAAAGAAGAGATAGGCGCTGCGCTCAAAAAAGCTGCCGAGGGCAAGCTCAAGGGCATAATGGAATACTGCGAAGAGCCAATAGTGTCGTCCGACATTATCCACAACCCTGCCTCGTCCGTGGTGGATGGCCTGTCCACAATAGCAATCGGCAAGACGGCAAAAGTGCTGTCATGGTATGACAACGAATGGGGCTTTTCCAACAGGATGGTGGAAATGGCAGTAAAGATGTTTTAGGGGCAAAACATGCATCTTGGAATAATGAAAACATTCGTGCTGCGCTACATCATACTTGCGCCCATGGCATACTGCATCTACCTTCTGCTTGCCTCAAGCGACGTGAATGTGCGCCTTGCTGCAATAATTGCGCTCATATTGCTGGAACAAGTGCGGGACTGGTCGCTCATGGCAACAGCGCGCTCTCTTGCTAAGGGTAATAAACCTTAGCCAACGTAAAAAAGCCGCTATGTGGTTAATGGGAAATGCCTTCTGGGCGCCGTTTCATCAACTTCTGCCTCCGGCTGAAGGTTGTAAAAAGTAGGCCAGCGCAAAGCGCTGGCAAGGCGACCAGTTTTCTGTCAGAGACAGAACAAAAGACGGGCATTTCTTGCAAGAAATGTTTCTCCGTGCATTATATTTAAAGGTTTGCATACAGACTGACATAAAAAGCGACAAAAAGGTAATTTTTTGGACAGCGAAAAGGAAAAAGAAAAAAAGCACGCCGACCTTCCGGACGGCATCAAGGATCTCATTGAGATTCCAGGCGAGAAGAACGCCGAAGCCCCTTCTTCATCCCCTCCGCAGCGCGAAAAAACCCAAAAAGAGCAGGAGCTAGACTCGCTTATCTCAAAGCGCCAGGGCATACTAGACCAGCTAAAGGCGAAAAACCCGCAGGTGGCGGACTCTCGAAGAAAAGTCTCCAGGCTCATCGCAGCCCTGCGCGGCAAGGGCGGCGGCAGGACAATGGGCCTTCTGGCAGAGGCAGACCACATAGAATTTGCAATTGCAACAGAGGCTGACACTCCCAAAAAGGAAAAGGAGTTGATCAAGCGGCTCAAGGCAATCAAGGCAGAGATTGCCAAGAACAAGGAGCTTGACGCTGCGAGAAAGGCAGTGGATGCCGAGCGCCACACGCTCAACACGTTCATGGGCGAGATAAAGGCGCTTGAGAACCAGCTTGTGGAAACAAGAAAGGCATGCGACGATGCCTATTCCGCCGTTGTTTCAGAGCGCAAGGCAGCCTACCAGCAACGGCAGCAGGGCAGGCAGGAGAAGCGCGAGCGCAAGTTCGACGGCCCCCCGCGCCGTGCCAAGCACGAAAAGAAGCGCGGATACGATTCTGACATGGAAAAATACATGAAGGACTATGACGACACTGTCTCCATGGAGGAAATAGTCGTTTTCGAGAAAAAGGAAAAAAAGGACCAGAAGGAAGAGTAATGGCGGGAATCTCCTTTGGCGCTCTGCGCCTGTCCGTGCTTCCCACAGTGTACGAGCCTGCAGAGGATTCCTTCCTTCTTGCCACCTATGCCTCTGGCTTAAGCGGCAGGGTGCTTGAAATCGGCTGCGGCTGCGGAATAGTTTCCCTTTCAGCAGCGCGTGCCAACCACGCCAATCCAGTGCTTGGAGTGGACATAAATCCGCAAGCAGTGGAGTGCTGCCAGAAAAACGCAAAGGCGAACTGGATAGGCAATGCGTCTTTCATCCAATCTGACTTGTTCTTCGCTCTGCCTTCTGGCTCCACATTTGACTTCATCCTGTTCAACCCACCCTACCTTCCCACCACGCGCGAGGAAAAGCTCAAGCTTGAGGCTGAAAACGCGGCGTATGACGGAGGCACAAGCGGGCTGGAGGTTTTCATGCGCTTTGCTGCGCAGGCATCCAGCCATTTAGCCGATGGCGGGCGCGTGGCAGTGATTGCAACTTCCCTTGGCGGGGGAATAGGAAAAACGCTTGCCGAGCTTGAAAAAAACATAGGCTCTGCACAGATTCTGGCGCAAGAACCGTTCTTCTTCGAGAAAATCGCGCTTTGCGAGGCAGCGCGCGCACCTATTTAAATTTCACCCGCGAATTCGCTTAGCAATGCAAAGGTCTCGCTTGCATAAGGCGCCAGTCAAAAACAAGTTGCCTTCCGACTTCTTACAAACAATGTTCCGAGAGAAAAGGCTCTACGGTGACGAGCCAGATCGCCTGCCCCACCATCCTTCAGAAGAGAAAATCTCCTACTACCACAAAGTTAACAACCACCTGCGCCGCCGCCTGCGCGAGGCTACGCGCGAGCTGGACCCTGAAAAACGGCAGCAGCGGGCCGATCTCCTGTATCGGCTCATTGACGTGAATCTGGCCCGAGTTCTCCACGAGAGGAACCCTGAAAAGTGGCCAGACCCACACAGACGTTTCACATCCCGCGTTCCAAAGAACAAGGCAGAGTGCACAGTGCCAATCCGCTACTTCCCTGGCATTGGCACTCTCCCCATGGCGGAGCCTGCCCTCACTCGCACGGGCTAGTATTCCGTTTAAACCTTTTTCTTCCCAAAGTGGCTCATGAAAAAAGCAAAGGAGCCGGAGCGCTTCCGCGTGGTGCTGGTCTCGCCAGAATACGAGATGAACGTGGGCGCTGTTGCGCGCGCAATGGCAAACTTCGGCTTTTCAGACCTTGCCATAGTGGCTCCCAAGTGCAACCCACTAGGATTTGACGCGATAAAATTCAGCAAGCACGCACGCGGATTGCTTGAGGGCGCGCGCATCTGCAAGACCCTGAAGCAGGCAACGCGCGGCTGCAAGCTGGCTGTTGGCACCACAGGCATAATTTTCCGCCACTGGCACCAAACCATCCGCTCGCCAATAGGGCTGCGCAAGTTTGTGGAAAAGGCGAAAAAGGAAAAAGAGGGAAAAATCGCGCTTGTTTTCGGAAGCGAAGGCGTGGGCTTGTCGGAAAAAGACATCTCAAGCTGCGACTTTCTTGTTACCATCCCGGCTGCAGACACATACCCAATCCTAAATCTCTCCCACGCGGTCGCAATTACGCTTTACGAGCTTTCCAGCTTTGCACCCCGCGCATACGTGCCTGCGGGGGAAAACGAAAAAGAGGCGCTAATCCGCGCGTTTTGCCTCATTGTGAACAGGTTTGCCAAGCAGCTGCGCAATCCCAAGAAGGTAAAAGTCGCCTTCAGAAGAATAATTGGCAAGAGCATGGCAACCGACAAGGAGTGCGCCGCGATTTTGGGTGTGATGCGCCGCGCAGAGCGCGAGATTGGGAA
>CAZYTZ010000040.1:0-9281 GCA_964650545.1 Microcaldota archaeon
GCAGCATTCCCCTATCCGAACTCCCCCCAGCACATAGGGCATGGCAGAACGTACACCACTACTGACATTTACGCGCGCTTCCAGAGGATGAGGGGCAAAAATGTGCTTTTCCCCATGGGCTTTCACGTCACTGGCACGCCGATTTTGGCCATGGCAAAAAGGATTGGGGAGAAAGACGGGGAAATACTTTCCATTTTCGAGAAAGTTTATGGCATTCCGCGCAAAACAAGCGAGTCGCTTACAGACCCCAATGACCTGGTTGCGTATTTTTCGCGCGAAATTGAGGCCGGAATGCGCGAAATGGGCTATTCCATTGACTGGCGCCGCAAATTCTATTCCTATGACGCGCAGTTCAACAAATTCATTGAGTGGCATTTTGCAAAGCTGAATGAGGCGGGCTACATAACAAAGGGCGAGCACCCCGTGCCGTGGTGCCCTGTCGGTGAAACGGCAATAGGCGCGCACGACACAAAAGGGGACATGGATCCGCAGATTGAGGAAGTGACTGCGGTCCTGTTCCCGTTTGCAGACGGCTTTTTAGCCTGCTCCACTTACAGGCCTGAGACCATTTACGGAGTTACCAACATCTGGGCAAATCCGTCTGCCACTTACGTGAAGGCAAGCCACAAGGGCACTATATACTATATATCAAAGGAAGCGCTCCCATCGCTTTCCATGCAGCTGGCGCTTGTTGTGGAGCGCGAGGTGATGGCATCCGAGCTTTTTGCAGGAACTGCGAAAAACCCGCTCACCGGAGAGGAGCTTCCCATTTTCCCTGCTTCGTTTGTGGACCCCAAGCACGGCACAGGCGTGGTGATGTCGGTGCCTGCGCATGCGCCACTTGACTATTTGGCGCTGCGCGATGCAAAGCTTGACGGCAAGATTGCGCTCAAGCAGGTGCTCACTCTTGAAGGGTTTGGCAATTTCCCTGCAAAGGAGATTGTTGAGAAGATGGGGATAGAGTCGCAGTCTGACCCGCGCGCTGATGAGGCTACCAATGAGATTTACAAGAAAGAGGCGCACACAGGCATTATGGCTGTTGGCGAGTTTAAGGGAATGAAGGGCGCCGAGGCAAAGGAGAAGATAAAGGCGAAAATGGCCTCGGATGGAAGAGCGCTTGTGCTTTACGAGATACAGAACGGGCCCATCCACTCGCGCTATGGCGGCTTGGTGGGCGTAAAGATTGTGCGCGACCAGTGGTTCATTGACTATGGCAATGAGTTGTGGAAGGGGAAAGCGCGCGAGTGCCTGTCTTCCATGTCAATACTGCCTGAGAAGATGAGGCATGACTATGAATACACGATTGGCTGGCTGAGGCAAAAGGCGTGCACGCGCTCAGCTGGCTTGGGGACTGCATTCCCGCTTGACAAAAGCAAGATGATAGAAGCGCTTTCCGACTCCACCATTTACATGGCGTTTTATGCGATTTCGCACATTGCAATGAAGATGAAGCCTGAAGAGCTTACTGAAGGGCTGTTTGACTACGTGTTCCTAGGCAAGGGAGACGGAAAGGGGCTGCCGAAGGAAGCAGAAGAGATGCGCCGCGAGTTTTCCTACTGGTACCCGCTTGATTCCAGGCACTCTGCCACTGACCTGGTGTACAACCACCTCACATTCTTCATATTCAACCATGTTGCTATTTTCCCGCGCGAGAATTGGCCACGCCAAATCGTGACAAACGGCTTTGTGCTCATGGACGGCAAGAAGATGAGCAAGTCAATGGGCAACATCATACCCATACGCGCCGCAGTGAAGCAGTTTGGCGCTGATGCCATACGCTTTGTTGTGGTGTCAGGCGCGGATTTGTCGTCTGACACTGACTTCAACAGGCCTGCGGTTGAGGGCGTGATTTCAAGGATGCGCTTCATGCAGGAGGCAATGGAAAAATTCGCCGGAAATTTTCCAGCAGTTGAATCCGGAGATTCAACTCCAATGGCAAAGTACGCGAAGGGGAAAGACAGCGAAGAACATGACATTGCGGGCAAGTGGCTGCTTTCGCGCATGCACTCGCGCGCCTTGGCTGCGCCTTCGATGTACGAGTCCTTCCAGCTGCGCGAGCTGTCCCTTGAGCTGCTTTACAATACTTTCAATGACCTGCAGTGGTATTTGAAGAGGGCGGAAAGGCCGCAGCTTCGCGAGTTTTTCGAGATGTGGGTGCCGCTGATTGCGCCAATAATTCCGCACTTTGCAGAGGAGATGTGGGAAAAGCTTGGCAAGAAGCATTATGTTAAGGAGAGCGCGTTTGTTTCAGTTGCTTCCCTGCCTGCTGCGGACGAAACAAAGATTGACCCTGGGCTTGAGGCTGCAGAAGACTACATTCTGCGCGTGCGCGAGGACATTTCAGCAATTTTGAAGCTTATCAAGAAGGAGAAAGCTGAGAAAGTGGAGCTGTTCGTCGCTTCTGGCTGGAAGCGCCGCTTGCGCGCAATTGCGGACAAGGAGAGGAAATTTGACGCTGCCATGAAAAGCTCGCTTGCAGATGCGGAAATAAAGCCGCATGCGGCAGAGGTTGCAAAGGTGCTGCAGAAATACATGAAGAACGTGGGCGCGCTGGGAGATATGCCTGGCGAGGAATTCGAGCTGCAGGCGCTCTCTTCTGCGAAAAAGCTTCTTGAGGATGAGCTTGGCTGCCCTGTTTCTGTGATGAAGGAAGAGGAGAGCAGCGCGCCAAAGGCGAAAGCAGCGCTGCCTGGCAAGCCATCCATAATGATTTCCTAGCCGCAGGCGTCAGAACATCGCAAGCGGAATCAGCTGCTTCTCCGTGATCAGGATTTTTCTGAATTTGAAGCCGGCAAGCTGCGCACGGGACTTGCCCTCGCCGCCCACCTCCACCACAGAGGTTTCCTTTCCCTTGGAAATTATGTAATCTGGGCTTTTTTTCATCCCTTTTGCAGTGCTGACCTTGTACCCCCTGCCAGCAAGGCAGAAAACCGCAAGTTCCTCGCGCAGCGCCCCCTTGTCGGGCTCAACGCCAAGCTCGGCGCAGATTGCTGAGCGGAAGTTGGGGTGGGAAAACATCAGCTTGGGATCGCCGCGCACGAGCTTTGAGCCTGCCCCGAACGGGCGGACAAGCCGCAGGATGCCCATGCCCTCAAGAAGGGAGACGAGCGCGTGGATTTTGTTCTTGTTCACGCAAAGCGTGCCGGCAAGGCTGTTTGCTGAGAATTCGCCAAGCTGCGCAGTTGCAAGGAACAGCAGCGCCCTTTCCATTGCATTCACTTCCTCGCCGCCCATCTTTGCAAAGAAAACCGAATCCTCGCGGATTGACTTGCGGATGGAATGGTAGATGCTGCCCATTGTTTTTCCCCCGTAGACGAACCATGTGGGGAACCCGCCCCCGCGCATGTATTCGGAATACGCGGAATAGATGGAGGGGTTGCGCGCAAGGAATGAGATTGCAGCATCGCCGTTCTCCCACTCGCCGTGCGCTTGAAGGCGTTCCCCCTTCAGGTGGAGGAATTCGCGAAGCGAAAGGGGCGCTGCGTCGATGACCTCATACCTGCGTTCAGGCTCGAAAGCCAGCGGGGCGCTCCCCGAAACAAGCAGGGAAACCGACGGGAATTCATCGTAAATCGCCTTTGTTTCCTGCCTCCATTCGCCGTATGTGTGGATTTCGTCGATCATCAGCGCGGTGAAGCCTTCGCGTATGAGCCTGCGGGAAATGTCATAGAGCCTGTGTTTTTTCACATGCGGGCTGTCCATGGAAAAATAAACCGACTTTTCGCTTTGCATCTGAAGAAGCGTGGTGGTTTTTCCCGCCCCCCTAAAGCCTCGCACCACCTTTATCCTCGGCTCACGCCAGAGGGAGATTTCTTCGGCAAAATACCTTGTTTTGAGGCCCTGTGTGAGGCTAGCCAGGCGCGCAGAGGCTTCCTTGATTTCGGCAATGTCGGCGTCGCTGATTTCTGGCATAAGACCACCGGCACATTATTTGCCGGCAAAATATATAAACTTTCCTAAAAATGGGAAACTTTGTCCATATATTTTCCTGATTTTAGGAAAATATTGCCTTTTTCCCCTATTATTTTCCAGAAATTGGGAAAATCTCAGCCATATGTTTCCTGATTCTGTGAGGGCAGATTCCCACTGCAGCTGGGAAGGAAGAGAGGAGCAGCGCGCCAAAGGCAAAGTTCGCGCTGCCGGGAAAGCCCTCAATAATGATTTCCTAGTTGCGCGCGCCGCCTACTTTCTCTTCTTCGCCTTCCTCTTTGCCTTCTGCGCAGCAGCCGGCTTTGCCACCACGCGACCGATATAGAACTGCCAGACGACGATAAGCACGCAGAACGTGGCAACAAAGCTCATCGAGTCAAGGATAACGTCTGAAATCGCAAGCGAGTAGAGGCGCGAAACGCCTATGAGCGCATAGACTGCAAACGCGACCGCAATCCCTGCGAAGTACCGCATTTGCTTCCAGAACATTCCCGCCAGGCACAGCACCACTATCAGCGCGTCGAGCAGCACTGACAGCACTTGCAAGTCACCCATCAAATCACCTAGCAGTGGTTCGCATGCTGGATTTAAAGCATTATCTGCAATATCTGCGCATGGCAAAGTGCGTGCGCACGGAAAGGCAGAATGCCGAGGTCGAGAGGAAGAAACTTAGCGAAGCTGGCGCGCTGGACAATTCGTACGTGCCTGCGCGAGATGCGAAGTACGTCTATTTTGCTGTGAAAGGCAGCCCTTCCGGCATGAAGCTCGTGCAAAAAAAGCTTGTGAAACGGGAGGAGTTTGCCAAGCCGCTTTCAGCCGAGCTGGAAGGAAAGCTCACGCCTGAGGAAAGGGCGGAGCTTGTGAAATCATTCGACATTGTGGGGGACATTGCGGTGATAGAGGTGCCGCCTCTCCTGCGCGGCAAGGAAAGGCTCATTGCTGATGCAATAATGAAGCAGCACCATGGCATCAAGGTGGTAGCGAAGAAGGTTGGCGGCACTGCCGGCGAGTTTAGGATTAGGCCTGTTCGCGTGGTTGCAGGCGAGAAGAGGACACACACGCTTTGCAGGGAATCAGGCTGCTTTTTTGAGCTGGATTTGAACAAAACGTACTTCACCCCCCGCTTTGGGACTGAGAGGGGAAGGATTGCTGCATTGGTGAAGAAAAATGAGCTTGTGCTTGTGCCGTTTGCAGGCGTGGGGCCGTTTGCCATAAGGATTGCGAAAGCTGTGCCGTCCGCGCAGGTGGTGGGAATTGAGCTCAATCCTGATGCATGCGCGTTTTTCAGGAGAAACATCGCGCGCAACAAGCTGCAGAATTGCACTGTGCTGGAGGGCGACGTGGCAAAGCTGCTTCCCGGCAAGTACAGGGGCAAGGCGGACCGGGTGGCAATGCCCCTGCCCAAGGATGCGTCGCACTTCCTTGAAAACTGCATCCACTGCCTGAGGAAGGGCGGCATGCTGCACTATTATTCGTTCGGCGAGGCGCCCGGCTATTACGCAAAGGCAGAGGAAGACGTGAGGCGCGCAGCAGCGCGCTGCCCTCTTTTTGCGCGCAAAAAGGGGAGCCTTTTTCGCACGGGCGAAAAAGTGCTCGGAAGGAAGGCGCGCATTGTCTTCAGGAGGATTGTGCGCCCTTACGCGAAGAACACCGAGCAGGTGGTTGTGGATGCGAAAATAGATTAGCTACAGCCTGCCCCTTCTTCTTTTGACCTGCCTGTCCACGTGCTCTGAGATTGCGTCAAGCCGCGAGCGGCCAAATCCCTGTATGGCGAAAATCACGTAAAAGCCCACGCCAACGCCCACAAGCATGAGCGGGATGGTTGCCATCTTGCCAAGCTCGGTGTGCGGGACAACGTCCCCATAGCCCACCGTTGTGATGGTGGCTGTTGTGAAGTAGACTGCGTCCAGCCAGTCCCAGCCCTCAACGTAGTGGTACATCTCTATTGCGACTATGTAGACGGCGCCAAGAAGCACAAGCGCATAGAAAATCTTCTGCTTTGCGCGCCGGTAGCTGCGCTCCACTTCCATCTGCAATGATTCCTGGATGCCCATGGTACCGCCTATGCCTGGAAAAAAATAAAAGGGGGAATGGGGCGCGCTTTACTTGCCCTTCTTCTTGCCCTTGAGGTAGATTGCCGCCCCTGCAATGCCGCCCAGCACGACCAGCACTATGGCCAGGGTGACCAGTATGCCGCCAAGGTTGCTCTTTGGCTCTGGCTGCGGCTCCGCTGGGGCAGCAGGTGGCGCTTCTGGCGCTGGTGTTGTAGGCAGCTTGGTTGGTATCCACTCTGATTGCTCTCCAGTAGTTGTCTGGTTGGCCGTTGGCGTGGTTGGCGCAGCCGCCTGCTTCTTCTTGGCAGACATGGAGTAAACAGTGAAGTTCTTTGCCCTTGACGAGCCTATCCATCCGTCCACAGAGTAGGTGATTGTCTTGGATTCGCCGCCAAGGAAGGTCGGGAAGTCAAACGTCACCGTCCAGCCTACCTGGGTGGTGTACTGCGGATTGAAGGTTATCTCGTTTATCGCAGCGAACTCGGACGGGATTTTGTCCGTGAACACAAAGTCCTCGAGATTGCAGCTTGCGCCGCCAATGTTCTGGAGCGTGGTGGTAAGCACGGATGTCTCGTTACCGCTGAGCATTTCGCGCGTGATGTTCACGCTGCAGTCATAGCCGCTGCCAAGGTCAAGGCCGTAGGTGGCAGTCGCCTTTGTGGATGATGCTGCTCCGCCGCCTCCGCCGCCGCTGCCGCCGCCGCTGCCGCCTGTGCCTCCGCCGCCGCCTCCGCCGCCGCCTCCGCCGCCGCCGGCAGTGGTGAATGAAAGCGACAGCTCGTCACTGGACAGGTTGAGCTGGTTTATGCACTTTGCATAGTAGCCATATGCCGTGGAAGCGGTTGGCGCTGAAACGTCCCAGCTGTGCGTGGTGCCAAGAGCGGTGGTGGTTGCGTTGCTCATGGCGCTGTATTGCACGCCTGAAGTGGTGGAATAGCGGCAGGTCGCAGACTCATTTGATGTGAGAGTAAGCGTCACTGTGCCTGTCGCCACGTCCGTTGCTGCTGGCGCCACCCTGGTAAGCCCGGGCCCGACCGAGTGGTTGGTGGACAGGTTGAGGTGGTGCCTTGGCGGGCTGACAGACCAGTTCTGCGCGCCCTCGTTCACCGCATACTCGCAGAAAACCTTGAAGGTGACGCTGCTCCCGTTTGCGCCCACGCCGTGGAGCAAGTAATAGCCGCTCACTTCCGCGCCCACCGTGGTACGGTCGTTCTCAATGCTGTTGACATAAAGGCAGACTGTTGTCCCGTCATCGGCCAGCGAGCCGTTTATGAACAGCTGGCCGTCCCAGTCGCCCATGCCGCTTGTGTCGGCATAAAGCAGTGGGGCGAGCAGCAGCGCAAAGGCTGTGAAGAGCAGGGCGTTTCTTGCGACCATAGTACATGCACCTCGTTAAATGTGAAAGGGTAAAATAAAAAAAATAAAAAGGGGCTTACGTGTAGGCAAGCCTCTTTCCGGTTGTGTTCATGTTTATCCAGTATGGCAGGTTGTCCCAGTCATTGAACACCGACAGGTCGTTCACCACGCTCTCAGGGTCGTAGGACAGCCAGCAGCTTCCGTTCTGCGAAGAACAGGACGTGCCGTTGCGGAAGTACATGTAGGTGTAGCTGCCGGTCAGGTTGCCCTTCGTGTTGATCACGTTCACGGTGCTGTAGTTGCTGTCGTTGAACGAGCTGAGGTTCTGCAGCACAATGCGCGGCAGCCAGAAGCTGTTCCAGCCCAGGTTCAGGTTGTAGGTATAGTTGAAGTTGCCTGCCGTGTTCACCACAAAGGTGATTGGGAACGTGCTGGCCATTACATTGCCCTCTGTGTCCTGGCAAAGCACATAGTATGAGTATGTGCTGTCATTCAGCGCGCCAAGGCTCGCTGTGTGCCTGGTTGCAGTGACATTGGTCATCGCAGTCCCGCTGTCCCATGCGAATGCGGTTGTACTGTACTGGCATGTCGCAGTCTCGCTCGTGTTCACCTCAAGCGTGGGTGCCGTCAGGCTTGTATAGATGCCCGATGGCGCCGAGTTGATGATTGATGGCGCGACTGAACTCACTGTGAACGCGCCGGTGTTGTTTGTGCCGGTGTTGCCTGCAAGGTCGCGGCATGCGAAGTACGCCGTGTAGGTGCCGTCAGAAGGCACGGTTGTCGCTGTCATGTATGTGTTGTTGCCCAAGTCTGCAAGCGAGCCTTCCATGTTGGCATAGGTGGCTGTGAAGAAGCTGTACTTGCATGTCAGGTTGGTTTCATTGGCATACACGCTCACCAGGAAAGACCTGCTTGTCTGCGTGGTGGTGGGGGACGAGAATGACAGTACAGGCGAAGTGAAGTCGACCTTTGCCACGTTTGTGGACGTGTAGGCCGCCCAGTTGCCCGCGTTGTCGGCTATCGTGTATTGGTACATGTAGCAGTAGCCGGTCGTCACCGCGGTGTCGTTGTAGGTCCCGTCGTATTCATTGGCAATTGTCGTGAATGCGCCATATGCCCCGCAGATGCCGTTTGTAAGGGTTGTGTTCTTCCTTTGCAGGACACCGCTGGCGTTGTTGAGGTCGGAGACCGTGTCATTGCCCACCGTGTAGTTGACTATCACCGACTGCACTGTGTAGTAGCCGTCGGTGTAGGTGACTGAGCCCCCTGCCGGGGCGGTCTGGTCAATCTTGGTGTAGTTGATGTTGGTGTAGAGCACGTAGTTGCCTGCAGCGTCTGCTATTGTGTACTGGTACATGTAGCACAAGCCGTCCGTGATGTTGGTGTCTGTGTAGGTGCCGTCAACCTCGTTTGCCACAGTGGCAAATTCGCTGTAGCCGCTGCACTGGCTGCTTGCGAGCGTGCCTTCCTTCCTCTGGACCGCGCCTGTTGCATTGTCCAGGTTTGAGCCAGTGTCAGTGCCAGGGTCGTAGGTCACTGTGATTGTGGTTGCGTTGGTGGTGGCGTTGGTGTAAGTGACAAAACCACCTGTTGGCGCCGTGGTGTCAACCTTGGTGTAGTTGCCGAGATTGTAGGTCACCTGGTTGCCTGCAAGGTCGGAAATCGCGTACTGGTACATGTAGCAGTAACCGTCGGTCAGGTTGGTTTCGGAATAGGTTCCGCTGACAGATGTATTGACAGTGCCAAAGTCGCTGTAGTTGCTGCACGTGCCGTTTGTGAGCGCTGATTCCTGGCGCTGCAGTACTCCTGTGGAGTTGTCAAGGTCGGATTCCGTGTCAGTGCCAGTCGAGAAGGTCACTGTCATTGAGGTTTCGTTGGTCGAGGCGTTGGTGTAGGTCACATAGCCGCCTGTGGGCGCCGATGTATCCACCTTGACGTAGC
>CAZYTZ010000041.1:0-9276 GCA_964650545.1 Microcaldota archaeon
AGACAACACAAGCCCACGAGGATTTGGCTATTTTCAGGATTACATCTGCATCTAGCAGCACAAGGGGCGATTTTGTTATTACTAAGGTTGGAAACCTGTTTTTCAGGCAGACATTCAAAAGTTTTCTGGAGATCCTGAATATCCTCTCGGCTGGCTGGTAATCACCAGTAACGATAACGTCTTTGGGGATTTTTGGAAGTTCGCGTGAAAGGATATCCTCCGCGTTGATCTTCACCCTGATAAATTGAGAGAATGGATCGACGAGGCTAGAGGTCTCGCGGTTCTTTACATTAAGTCCATACAGGTTCTCCCGGAGGAAACAGTACGCGCAGCCATATTCGCAACCAAGGTATGGGTTTGCGGAGTATTTGGTCCAAAACCACCCCCCATCCACGTGCACATTGGTGTTTAGAACCTTGTCGACCACAATTTTTTTGTGGATTATTTTTCTTGGTTTGGCAGAACCATCCATGATAACGATGGGGGATGAAAAGGTTAATTTACTTGCGGGCACAGAGCTGGTAATAGCCGAATTTTCCTTCTTGATACAGCTGAACAGTGTACATTATATCCTTCAATAACGAGTTTGCAATTTGCAAGCCGAATTTCGGAAAAAGCTCCATAATGCGCGGTTTAAAGTAAGACTCGAAAACGCACTTGAAGTACTTGGGCATCAATATGCTACCGACTGGGCTCAAGTCCAGAAGTCTTTCTATGTGCATCCCGGCATCTTTCATGAAACTGATATACTCTGCAAGCCACCCGATTCAATAACCCTGGCAAACTCCTTGAACGCGGCAGTTTTATCTGGAATATGATAAAACATATTCATAGACCAGACGTGGTTGAAAGAAGAGTCTGGAAAGGGGATGCTTTCAGCGTCGCCAATTATGAAACTGATTTTATCTGCAAGACCGGAAACGCTAGTCATCAGTTTGGCAGTTTCAATTTGCAAGCTGCTTATGTTCAATCCTTTAACATTGCAACCGTATTCTTTAGCCAGAAGCCTCGATGCACCGCCTATGCCGCAACCAACATCCAAAACACGAGAATTGGCGTTTATTCCAGCCAGATTGGCAAGCTGCCGGACGGATTCGGTTGCGCCCTCTTGCCAGAGGCGACCGTCGCTCCAAAATTTATCGTTGAAGACCATTGGGGGGTGAAGTTGGTCGCCGGACATTAACGCGATGATTCCAGCACCAGGCAACCCTAACAGATCGCCAGCAGTGTCACCATCATAATACTGGCCGATTTTGCGCTTTGCTTGCAAATCCGCTTCTTTATTGCGTTTATAGAACCTGGTTGACTGCCCTGAAACTATCTGGCTGCTGGGCGTTTTGGTTGACGAATGTTGCTTGTTCGACTTATGAACCATGTCACTCACGGCTTAAGGTTTATATGTTGTAATTTATAGAATAACAGCATATAAGCTTATAGACAGCATAAAGAGAATTAGTGACACTAGACTGCTTGTGCCAATCAGAACAGCGCGTCCTTTTCCCGCAGCCGTCTCGGCCCGCTGCCTGCGCGGCAGGTTATGGTTTTTTTCACTTCTTCTATTCCAGATAGCATTCGCTCGATTTTGCGCGCGTTCTTTTCAGTTGTGTATACGTGCGCGTTCGGGCCTGCGTCAAACGTGTAGCCTGCCACGATTTCCCCTGCTTCATCGTTGAAAGAATTCACTGCGCGCATTATTTCGCGGCTTGTGTCATTGAGGTACATTATCGGAGGAGTGGAATCCAGCATCACTGCGTGCATGTTTGAGGATTCTTTCATGGCAAGCGACAGGAAAGAAGGAAGGTCGCGCGAAAGGATGGCGCTTTTCATTTCGCGAATCAGAGTGGGCATTTTTCGAAGCCTTTCCTTGTAAAGCGCGCTGCCAGTCACTGTGAGCTGCATGCCGATGTCTGAGCCAATAAGCTTTCTTCCTGCGTCTGTGATTGCAATCACATTGCGAAGTGTAGGCCAGTGCGAGGCTGGCGCGATTTGCGCTGCAAACGAATCGCTTCCGTCTTTCTTGCTGCCCTTTTTCCACTCAGCAAAGCCACCTATTACTGAACGGCAGGCTGAGCCTGAGCCCATGCGCGCGAATAGCGAAAGCTGCCTGCTTGATGATTTCATGCCGGCTGCATCTGCAGCAGCGCAGGCAAGCGCTGCAAAGCCTGATGCCGAGGAGGCTATGCCTGCCGCTGTTGGAAAATTGTTTTCAGAGTATACGCGCGCACGCGTTTTGATGCCGGCTGCGCGCCTAACTGCGTCAAGCACACACGAAACGCGCGCGGTCTCTAGCGGCTTTGCGATTTTTCCATTAAGGGAAAATGTGTCGCGCGAAAGCGAAGGTGAGAACTCAACGGTGGTGCGCGTGCTCACTGTCTCGTCCATTGTCACTGAAACGCTTCCGTTGTAGGGAAGATTGAGCTTTGAATCGCGCTTGCCCCAGTATTTCACCACCGCAATGTTGGGCGTGGCAAGCCAGGTTGATTTTGACATGAGAGAAGAAGGAAGATGCCGTTTTTATCCTTATCTACGCGCGTTAGTCGCGCATTATTCCGTTGCGGTAGCTTGGCTCGTCCTTCTGACCCTGGTGCGCGCGGCTGAAGTGGTCGGATTTTTGGCCAGCATCGCCATACCTACCGTTGCGCTGCGGCCTCTCGCGCTTGAAGCCGCCCCGGCTGTTAAACTCCGATTGCTTTGGTTTCTGTTGAAGCATGGTCTTTTTTCTACTAATGTGTAGTTAAAAAGCTATCGCAATTTGGGGAAAAAAAGAAAGAAAAAAGAAGAAAATTAGTCAGTCACTCCTTTGGGCGTGACCTTGAACACGCACTCGCCTTCCGGCATGTTGGGAGAGTCTACAAGGCGCGCGATGCGCTTTTCCTCCTTGCCCTTGCGGAGGTATATCCTGTAGGTTGCCGCGTGCGCAAGCACATGCCCGCCGATGGGAGTGGTGGGGTCGCCGAACATTATTCCCGGGTTGTCCATCACCTGGTTCGTGATGTAAACCGCGAGATTGTACTTGTCGGCAAGCTTTTGCAATGTGTGGATGTGCTTGTTGAGCTTCTGCTGCCTGTCGCTCAAGGCGCCCCTGCCCACATAGTCCGCGCGGAAGTGCGAGGTGAGCGAGTCGATGACAATGAGGCGTATGCCCTTCTGCTTTATCATCTCCTCCATCTTGTCCGCAAGCACCATCTGGTGGTCTGAGTTTATCGCCTTTGCCACCGAGATATTCTTCAGAACATCATCCGGGTTCATGCCAATGTTTTCAGAAAGCTGCGCAATCCTTTCAGGGCGAAAGGTGCTCTCAGTGTCAATGAAAAGCACATTTCCGCCCAAGCCGCCCTGCTCCACCGGCTTTTGGACGTTCACTGATAACTGGAAGCCGATTTGCGAGTTGTGCAGCAGCATGGGCTTGCTTCCACCCACAAAGTTATGCGTGCCATCCACTGTGATGTCGTACACATAATCGTCGTAGGGAAGCCCGCGGATTGAAGTGATGCGCTCAAAGCCAAAATCGCCGTAAGCCAGCATGCGAAGCGTCCGGAGGTCTTTTTGGAGCGTGGCATCGGAAACTGTTTCCTTTATTGCCGTGCGGATTGCCCATGCCACCTCGGCCACTTTTGCCTTTGGCACGCCGCGCCAAAGGTAGTTCTCGAACGAGCTTTTCTTCATGCCGAGCTTGGCATAAAACGCCTTGTTTTGGAAGGGAAGCTCGCGCATGGCGCAAGCCAGGTTTTCCTGAGACGGGGCGGAAAGCGCATCAAAGTGCTTGCCAAGCGAGGCAAGCCTCTCATCGTAGAACTTCACTGCCAGGCGCAGGCTTGCCTTTGGCATTGCCCTGATGGAGGGCTTTCTCGCCAAGTAGTTCCAGTAAAGCGAGAAATACTCGCCCTTTGCTATCTCTTTTTTGGAAATGCCGCTGCCGCGCTTGCGCGAGCCGGAAAGCTTTGCGTGTGTTCTTCTCAGGATGGCGCGGGCAGGCAGCGCAGGCGCACCGAATTTCGTGCGCCTGACGCTGTTTTGCACTGTCACTGTTTGCGTGTCCTTGGTGCCCGGCGCCAGCGCTTCACGAAGCTTTTCCTTGCCTTCCTGCTCAGGCACATACACACGGTAGAATGTGCTGCCTTTTACTGCCTTTGTTGTTACAGTGGAAGGAATGCCAAACCTTGCAAGCAGGTAGGTGAGCTGCGAGGCAAGCAGGGGCGATTTTGTGCAGAATTCCGGGCAGTTGGAGAGGAATCCGTCGCCGTCAGAATAGCCCGAGAGGAATGCGCGCGCCACTGCATTGCTTCCTCCAAGCACGCTTTCCGGCACGAACTTGGTGGCTGAGTTGCTCTTAGTAAGCTTGCCAAGCAGCGGCTTCACGTCAACTCGGAGCAGCGTCTGCCCGCGCTTTTCCCTGAAGGTGAAGCCGTGCCCGAATTTCGCGCAAAGGTAGCTGTGCAGTTTTTTATTTATCTTGCCGTCGTAGTTTGTTATTGAGAGGGGATTTGCCGTGCCTTCTGCCACGAACAGCCCCAGGAAATAGGCATCATCCGGCGTTATGCTGTCATTCCCGGAAAACTGCAGGTTTTCAGTTGAGGCAATGTATTCCCCTTCGGAAACAAAGCCCGAGGACTTCCATTCCAGCCCGGTCCCCGAAAGCGTAAGAAGGGGGTGCTGCTTTGTAATCTTGAGCACTGCGCCCCTGTCAGTGCGGATTTCCTGTATTTCTGACACTTTCTCCCTGAAAAGGCGAGAGACCTTGCCTTTATGGAGCAAGCCGTCATTGCCTAGCGTAAGCACGGAGACTTTTAATGATGGTTCGGAGACAAAGCCGCCGTCGGCCTCGGATTCTGGACCATGGTGCTTCTCCCAAATGCCTGAAATGGGCGCAAGGCATGCGCCCTCTTCGCCAAAATAAAGAAGCGGGGTATCTGACGACACGCATTTGCCAGACGAGAACTTCCCGTAGCATTCCGTTATTGCCATTGTCTCCACGCCGCCGCCAATGAGCGCGTCAAGCTCTTCTGAGCCGGTCTTTATCCTGCCCACAAGCTTCCTGCGCTCAAGAATCTTGTCCGCAGTCTCATAGCCCATCTCAAGCGAGTCGCGCGCGGCCCCGATTGCCTTTTTCGCAGTCTCCACGCCGATGTCGGCTATTTCGTCAAGCTCGTGGGGTGAGCTTGCAGCTATCTTTTCAATGTCATAGCCGGCCCTGCGAAGCTTTTCAGCGGAAACCTCGCCAACGCCAGGCAGGTCCTCAAGGTCCTTCACAACTTTTTTCTTTTCCGTTTCCTCAGCCATGGAATCGCTCTCCTTTTTCCTTGCCATGTTTCCCACCAACCTTAATCCCTGTTCTTCGGGAGCGCATCTCCCGGAGAGACAGCCGCTGAGCGCGGCTGGATGTTCGGGAAGACAAGCAGCTTGAGCTTGCCTATTTTCATCGTGTAGAATTCGTTGCCGCTCTTGGAGACGTTGCGCCACATTGCGCCCACGTCTTTGTAGACGCTTTTGCCAAGCGCCGGTACGTACTCGGGCTGGACAACCCTAAAATCAGGCTTGGCGCCAGCAACGCGTTCGCGCGCTTCGCCGCCTCGCACTTTTTCCTCCGGAAAAAGGCGCCCCTTTTCGCCTTCGGCGAAAAGAGGGTCGTCATCCAGCCTTGCTTCACTCTCCCTTACTGGCATTTCACCATCGCCAGAGCCACCCATATTCTCACTCCACTAAATTCATGCCCCTTTCCAGGGGTTCGGTGAAATTTAGCATAACGTTGCTGTTTGCCCGATATATAAACGCTTCCCAAGTAGCATGCCGGTGGTTCCGGTGGCTAATTACTGCCTGTCTTTGTGGTACAAGTCCAGCAATATTACTTTGTTTTCGGCTTTGATATAGGCATAAGACAGCCGGAAAGAAGCGACGTAAAGCTCGCGCGTGCCTTTGCGCGCGTATTTCATGGGCTTGCCGGCTTCGGGTTTGGAGATTATCTTTTTTATCTGCCCACGGACGCGCTCACGAAGCGCGCTGTCCTTTATCCTTTTGAAAATCGAGGCGAAATTTGGCGAGTAATCGACAGTTACCATTTTTCCAGCTCTGCGAGAAAGCCTTTCTTTGACTTGCTGGCAAAGCCGCCTTTCCTGTACTCCTGCCACGCCTTTTCCGTCCGCTGCGCGAACTCCAGATCCTCTGCAAACGCAGCATCAAGCGCGTCGGCCTTTTTCAGGACATAGGTGTCGCCCTTGCGCAGCACCAAGTATTTTGTACCTGTCCTCACCCCCTTGCGAAGCGAGGATGGGATGACGACTTGCCCTTTGGAGCTTATCGTGGTTATGTCTATTTCTGCCATAGGTAAGATGTGTCTTACTCCATATATATTGCTTTCGGCATCTGCCATGCAGCATGGAGGCGGTTTTGAAAATATAAAGGCTCGCAGAGTAGCATGCTGGTGGTTCCGGTGCTATTTTTCATTCGATAAGCTCGCGTATTTTGCTTGTCAGCTCCCAGTAGAATTCGTCTTTCACCCTGCCAATCCTTTTCACAAGCTGCGATGAGTGGAGCTTGAGCATGCAGTCTGGCTGCGCTGCGCTTTTTGGGGCAAGCTCGCAGTCGCAGTCCCCTTCTTTGATTGGCAATCTGTGCTCACGCTTATCAGTGGTGATGGGCACGCCAAGCGCGTACCCAGAGGCAGAGTAATTTTCGTCAGACAGGATGATAACCGGAAGAAGCAGGGGCTGTTTGGCATCCGCAAGCTCCGCCTTTGCGAGGAAAACCTCACCTCTTTTTGCCATGCAAATACTTTCCCTTGTAGAATTTGGAGGCATCTTGGCCCGCCGTTGCCTTTGCCGACTCTGACTGAAGAGTCTCCACGCTCCTCTTTTCCGCCTCGCGCGAAAGCTCTGAGTCGCGGCATTTCACAATGCAGAGCCGGATTGCCTCAGTCTTGCTTGCAGCCAATCCGCGGCGCACCAGGGAATTTATGTGGGCTTCCACCTCGCCAGCGAGATGCAAATTTACTATCATGCCATCACCAACACATTAATATTGCATTAACAATACATTAAAATAGCATTAAACTTATAATGCTTGCTGCCGACAGGGGCAGAATGAGGGAATGTTGGAGCGGCGGCAAGATACAGGCGCTCCCCAAGAGGAATTCCAGTGGGCGCGATCACGCGCGTAAACATTTATAATCACTTATTAGCAAACTTGTCCCATGCAAGGAGCAGTGCAGCAGAACCGCCCCAAGAGCAAAATAGCGTTATCACCAGCGCATGCTGATGGCACACGACAGTCCTTCTTCAGCAAACAGACAAGCCTTCCGCTGGGACTGGAAATCGCAAAAGAGGCAATCCTCGTCCGCAAGCAATATTCCATCGAGATCTCGCGCGAGTCATGGGCCGAGCTCAAGCACCTGTCTGAGGCTGGCTGCAGGCCAAAGTTCTATAACAATGGTTACACGGATGACTCCAAGCTCTTCCGCAGCCTGGTGAAAAAGGCGGCGGAGTTGGGCGAATACAAAACGCTGTTCGGGCTTTACGACGCAGGGCGACTCAAGCTGACACTGTCCCAGGCTTTCTGGATTAGAACCATAAGGAGGGAAGTCTATGCCGCCCTTCTTGCGGAAAATGGTGGAATCGAACCCGCCCCAGATGTATACCACAAAAACTTCCTCGACCTTCTCCTGCCTTATCACAAAAGGCTTTCCAACCCCCAATCCTATAGGAAGACTCCGGAAGAGCGGCTGCAACTGCTTGCCGAAAAAATCAAGAAAAAGAAAGAAAAAACGAGGGTCGCCAAGGAAGGGGAGAAAGGGAAGCTGACAGAGCACGAGGCTAAGAAGGCGGCGCGCAAGACGGAAAAGAAATCCAACGACGATGCGGAGGAAAAAAAGCGTCAGGCCGTCAAAAATGCGATGAAACCTGCTTGGGCAAAGTTCAGGAGCCTTAATGCTGAGAAAAGAGACAGGTTTGCTGATTTTTTCGAGAGGCATCGCGGCCCAAGATCTGCGTTAAGCAAAACTGGGCCTGAAAACGGGCTGTTTGTAGGCTACTGGTCGGATGAGGCAGTGCGCAGGCAGTGGACGCGCGCGCTTGCCAGGTTCCTCAAGAAGAATCCTCATGACCTGAAGAAGAAAGATTTCATCGACAACGGGTTGGGGGGGCTTTTGCGCAGGTACGGCAGCATATATGCCGCGGTTTCAGATGCATTCCCGGAGCTGGGCTTGAATGAATGGGAAATGAAAACCACCCTGAAAAATTTCTTCGATGACGAAACGAACCGTGTCAGGGCAACGCACTGGCTTGCGAAAAAAGTCAAGAAAGACCCGAGGAGCCTTCTTTGCAACGACTTCAAAAATAATGGGCTTTCTGGGTTAATTGAGCGTTATGGCAATTCCACATGGAAAGCGGTTGCAGAGGCATATCCGTTCTGGGTCAAATCCAAAGAAGATATGTTTTTGCACAGCAACAGAGTTTACACTACCAGGGAAATGCGGCGCGCGCTCCTTCGGACCGTGCTTTACAAGAACCCGAAGGATTACACGCCCATAGAACGCGCGGTTGCTGAAAAGCACAGGCTGCATATGGAGGAGATGATACTTGACGACTGGATAATATGGAAGCAGATTTCAAACCAAATTATTGACCCGCGCGATCTCACGGGAGAGTACCTGGCGGCCAAGGGGCTGACCGGGTTATTCAGGTATTACAACGAATCAACCTACAAGATGCTACGCGACCTTCTCCCAAGCGAGCATATCAGGCCTTGGGAGCTTCTTAAGACACCAATGGGAATCTTTGAAAATCCAGAAACCAGAAGGGAGGCGACACGCTGGCTTTGCGAGGTCAAGCTCAAGCGCGACCCGCGCGAGGTGACTGGCCAGGATTTCTTGAACAACCGGCTCTCCGGGCTTCTCAAACATTATTCATTTACGCACTTCCTCGCCTTGAAAGACGCTTACCCCGGAATGGATCTCAAGCCTTGGAAGATGAAAAGAATACCGAGGAACACTTTTTCCACCCCTGAAAACAGGGCAGATGCGGTTTTGTGGCTTGCTGAGGAGCTGAAAAAGCCGGTTGAACGGCTTACAAGACACGATATGCTTTTCGGGGGATTGGCTCAGATTCTGCGCATCAAGGTTTTCATAAGAGAGGCAATCGCAGAAGGGCTGACACGGAAGGAACAACTCGGAGCAGAAAAAGCGCGCGATTTTTAAATCCCTTCACCCATAACTTTATATGGTCTTATCAGACGTTGGCAAAATCGCATCTTCTTACAAGTCGCCCTCAATTTCCGTGCTGGGCT
>CAZYTZ010000042.1:0-8494 GCA_964650545.1 Microcaldota archaeon
CACAGAAGAAAGCCTGTAACACGGGTTCAAATCCCGTTGGGAGCGTTTTATTTTTCCGCAGAAAAATGAAAACAAGTTGCGCGAAAGCGCAACTGCGTTTTTTTTCTTTTGCTTAAAGAAGTGAGATGGAATTGTTTCCTTTCTTCAGGACAACGTCTGAGCCTGGCGTCACCACGCCGATTCTTTGCACGGCAATTCCGTGCTTTTTGGCAATTGCAATGGCTTTTTCCTCATCTGAGGCAGGGCAGGCGACCACCATGCCAATGCCGCAGTTGAACGTCCTGTGCATCTCATAGTCCGAGCCAAGCTTCCCTGCAAGCTCTGCCATCACGCCTTCCATTTCCGGCATGTTGTCAAGCAGGAAGCCCACGTTTCCGTATGAGCCTATGCGCGAAAGCTTGGAGAATGCGCCGCCTGTAATGTGCGCGATGCCACGTATGTCGCACGTTGAGAGCATTTCCATTATGGGCTTGACATAAATCCTTGTGGGCTCAAGCATCTGCTTGCCCCATTTCTTCACATCAAGCACTTTGCGTGCAAGCGTGTAGCCGCTGGAGTGTATTCCGCTGCTTTCCAGCCCTATTAAGACGTCGCCAGGCTTCATCTTGGCACCAGTGATGGGCTCACCTTCCACCACGCCCAAGCAAGTGGCAGCCAGGTCAAATGGCCGCTCGCCGCCCTTAATTATCTCGGGCAGGATGGCGGTTTCTCCACCCACAATGGCGCAGCCTGATTGCTTTGCGCCCTCCTGAAGCCCCTTCATTATCTCGGCAACAAGCTCAGCGTCCTCTTTTGCAAGCGCCAGGTAGTCCACAATCACCAGTGGGCGCGCGCCCAAGCAGATAATGTCATTCACATTCATGGCAACTGCGTCAATGCCCACTGTGTCGAATTTGCCAAGCGCGTCTGCGACCATTACCTTGGTTCCCACGCCATCGCAGTGTATGGCAAGTGTTTGCCCGCCTGACTTGAACAAGCCCGCATAATGTCCCTTTATTGGCAGCACATAGTCTGGAAGGGAGGAAAATATAGCGTCATTTATCGCGCCATGCATGCCTTTTACCTTGCGGATGTCCACGCCTGATGAAGAATAGGTTGCCATAAGCATTTGGCGCGCGCCAAATATTTAAAACCGCGGGCTGGCGCATTGTTTATAAACTAGTCAGATATAACCATCTTCAGAGGGAGGCATGCTCTACTTGGAGTTTCTGGCTGTAAGGTCTGAAAATCTTCTTGATGAAACATGCGTATGCCCTATTTAAGCAAAGAAAGGAGTTGAGAGAATGGGATTTGGAAGAGGAGGATTCGGGAATGACATGCCAAAGCCAGTCAAGGTCGGCGACGAGCTTGACGTGACTATTGAGGCTGTGGCTGCCAAGGGAGACGGAATTGCCAAGAAGGAAGGCTTCGTCATATTCATCCCCGGAGTATCTGTCGGCGAGACTTGCAAGATCCGCATCACTGCGGTGAAGGCATCCAGCGCTGTTGCAGAGAAGGTTGACGCTGGCGCAGCAGTCGCAGAGACTGTTGAGCCCGCCCCTGCCGAAGAGGAGGTTGACGCTGGCACAACTGAAGAGAAGGCTGAATAAGCCTCTTTTTTCTTTTATTTTTTCTTTATTTTCCGCGCGTGAAGGAAGGTTTTTTACCCCTCGCAGCGAAAGCGCTCGCGTGGCAGTTCGCGCGCAGGGGGCAACCGAATACCTTGTTTTGCTAGCAGTAGTGCTGATTGTAGCTCTCGTCTCAGTCGCTTTGCTTGGCTTCTTCCCTGGGATGGCGTCGGATGCGCAAATCACGCAGAGCAGGGCATACTGGCAATCCGCAGGCCCGATTGCAGTCATCGACATCAGTAACGCCTATGACAGGAGCGGCCCGAGCGCCACCAACTACATTTACCTGAAATTCAGGAACAGTGGCCCTTACAAGGTGGCGATTACGAAGCTGCTTACTGACGCTGACGCCGCAAACATCACTACAAATGCCGGAGTACCCACACAAATCATCCTTTCGCCGGGCGAGGAGGGGTGTGTTGGGAGCGACCACATGCCATCAAGCCCGTTGGACATGCGCTGCATGGGATACCAGATAGAGTATACAAATGTTACAACAACTTACTTCCTGAAAGTCGCCTCAAGGTGCGACGATAGGTCGCCAGGGATTTTCATAATCAGGAACTTCGGCTTTGAGTACATAGAATACGTTGACGGGCAGCAGATAACCAAGCGCGAGAACGGCAAGGATTTGATGACAAAGTGCGCACAGGAAGTGGTGACTTAGCCGGTTGTTCCATTGTAAGAATGGCTTCTTTTCATTCCCCTATGCTGCCATAGCCCGCTGTGTTGCCTATTTACCATTTCACCGCTTTTAACCACTATCTTTATATACCCTTTGGCATATAATGGCAAATAGTGGGAATATGGAAAACACAGACACGAACTGGAAGGAAAAGAGCGTTGCGCTTTCCATGCGCTCTGGCAGACTATATGTTGCCAGCGAAGCCTTTATCCCGTTCGTGAAGGTGGCAGGGCAGACTTTCTACGCAAACGAAAAGCCGTCAGTGACAATAGCGGGCAAGAAACACATTGTCGACGCGATCGTTTAGCTGCCTTCCGTCTTGTTTTTTTAACTTAGCCCCCCTTATTTTCGAATATGGCACAGCTGCAAATCACGCTTTCCGACCTTAATGGGCTAGTCTCGGTTTCCGAGCAGGAGGCAATCGACACGCTTACCATGCTTGGCTTTCCCACTGAGAAGACAGAAACTGGTGAGCTTGATGTGGAAGTAACACCAAACAGGCCTGACGCGCTGTCTGTTGAGGGGATTGCGCGCGCGCTCCGCTGTTACATGAAGGGTGAGCCCGCAGCTTATTCTGTTGGCGACTCAGGTGTGGAGCTGTCGGTTGACCACTCTGTGAGCCAGGTACGCCCATACTTTGGCGGCGCAGTGGTGAAAGGCATCACTTTCAATGACAGTACGGTGCGCTCAATCATGCAGCTCCAGGAAAAGCTCCATGAAACTCTGGGAAGGAAGAGGCGCAAGGTTGCAATTGGCATTCATGACATAGACAGGGTAACGCCTCCGTTTAGGTACTTTGCCTGCGGGCGGGAGGATGTTTCCTTTGTGCCCCTGGAAAGCACTGGGAAAATGACACCGCTTGAGATACTCAAGAGGCATGAGAAGGGAATGGCATACGAGCACCTCGTGACTGACTTGTGCCCCATGATAGAGGATGCGTGCAAGGAGATACTGTCTTTTCCGCCTATCATCAATGGGGAACTTACAAAACTCACACCCGACACGAAAAACGTTTTCATAGACTGCACAGGCACATCTGAGGAGGCTGTGAGGCAGGCAGTGAATATCGTGGTTGCGGCACTTGCCGACAGGGGAGGCGAGGTGGAAAGAATCACCCTCAATGGCGCGCCTTATGAGATATTGGCTGAGAAAAAGTGGCCCCTGCCTGTAAAGGAGTCCGAGAGGCTTCTGGGAATGGCATTCACGCACGAGCAGGTGGCAGGCCTATTGGCAAAAATGGGCTACAAGGTGGAAGGTGGCTTTGCATATGCAGCAGGCTACCGCGCAGACATCATGAACGAGGTTGACTTGATTGAGGATGTGGCTATTGCCTATGGATTCAACAATTTTGAGCCCAGATTGCCCTCTGTTTCCACTATGGGCGGGCAAAAAGCCCAAAGCCCCTACCACGAGCTTTTAGTGGGGCTTGGTTTTGATGAGGCAGTAACCTGGACGCTTTCAAACGAGGAAATGGAGAAAAAAGCTCGGCTGCCTCAAGGCGCTCGCGTGGAGATAGAAAACCCGCTCACAGTGGATTTCACGCGCTTTAGAGCATCAATCCTGCCCAACCTTCTCTCTGCGCTGTCAGACAGCAAGGATGAGAAGCTGCCAATAAAGCTTTATGAGATAGGCCCTGTTGCCGCGCCGCAGCTTGTACAGTCGCTTGGCATTGTCTCTATGCACGCCAAGTCCTCGTTTGCCGAGATAAAGGGCGTGGTGATGGCGCTTGTTGAAAACGCGGAGGTGCGCGAAGAGGAATACGGCACTTTCATGAAAGGCAGGTGCGCTGCGCTTTACATTGATGGCAAAAAAACAGGCTATTTTGGCGAAGTGGCACCTGATGTACTCTCTGCTTTTGGGCTTGAGCAGCCTGTGTGCGCAGCCGAAATCTCCCTCTAAAACGCGCTTTTTCCCCTCATTGATTCCAAAAGCACCCCTATTATGCCGCGAGCCTCAGCAGGCTTGCCGCACGTCCTTTTGCCCACTATGAGGCGCCTGCCTTTCTTGTCATATCGGTAGCCAAGCCTCATCAGGCACTCCTTTGTGTCCATTTTCTTCTTCTTTTTAAGTTCGGCAAGGAGTTTCTGGGCAAGCGCAAACGCCCCTATGCTGGCAAGCAGGTATGCCAGCCTTTCCTGAAGGAAAGCAACGTCTTCTTCCTGGTCTGCCGTGATGCCAAGCGCTGCAGCAAGCGCAGCTTGGTAGTCTTCTGGGTGCGCCAGGAAATAGTAGCGAAGCATCTCGCGCACTGAGGCAAGGCGCACCTCTGCAGAATCCCGTGCTGATGTGCGCAGCTTTTTCGGCACAAGCGAGGCAAGCCTTGTGGCCCCCCCATGCGGCTTTGCAGTGTCCAACCCTCCTTCCTCGCCAGACCAGACGTCGTCCTCTATCACCATGAGAAGGGAGGCCATCAGATCATCTGTCTTGTAGCCCTGCGAGCGCATGCGGCTGCGCAGGTCATCCACCACGCGCTTTTCCCTTGCAGCGTCCCCGCGCGAATAATCGTCAATCACAGGCAGAAGCTTTCCCATTGCCGCAGACACTGTGCCTGACTTTTGCCCAAAAGCGGACGAGAACGAGGGACCCAGCCCTCCTGGTTCGCCGCCTTTTTCGCCCTCCCCCTTCCTGTAGAGAAGGGAGGCGAATTTCATGCCTGCTGCCCCTGCCGCCGCTTCCCCGGCGCCGCCCCCTTCGCCGGTTTTGGCGCCTTCCCATTTCACTGTCTTAAGCGCGATTTTCTGCCTTTCCTCCTTTTTCGCCTCCTCTGCTTTCTGGACCTCGGAGGCTGCAGCTGCCCTTCCCCTCTGCGAAAGCGTGCGAGCGCTCACTGCGGCGGCCGTTAGCGAGGCAGGCAGTACGATTTTCTTGGTAAGCGCGGACACGCGCTCGGATTGCTCTTTCCTCTGGTTGTGAAGCGAGCGGAGGAGATAGTCGAATAACAGGCTGCGCTGGCCGGAGGTGAGCTCCAGAAGCGGGTTGCCTGTTGGCGTGAATGTGAGCAGGGAAAGCAGGTGGAGCTTGCCTGCCTTTGCGCTTGCCGTTTCAGCGGCTGGCGCCTCGGCCTGTTCAGTTGCCTGAAAGGAGGATTGCATGGGGGAAATACGCGGCTGAAATTTAAAACACTGCGCAATATCAGGCAGCGCATCAGCGGGTTGGTGTTCGCCTGTATGTTTTGGCATTGCCCAACATAATGCGCAATAATGCCATTTATTGCGCAGCATAATGCACGCCATCGAATACGTGCCTGCCTAGAAATGGCTTTTGCAGCAAAATCGCGCATAGGAATAAAAGTTTCGCCCCCCCCTACAATGGGCATGCGGCATTGTTATCGCGGGCAGGGGGCGACTGAATACCTGGTCTTGTTGGCAGTGGTGCTAATCGTTGCCCTTGTCAGCGTGGCTTTGCTCGGCTTCTTCCCGGGGATGGCAAGCGATGCGCAGGTAACCCAGTCGCAGGCTTATTGGTCAAGCGCAAGCCCAATTGCGGTGGGCGAATTTGCGGCAAAGTACAGCACAAATTGGGGGCTCACGTTCGTTTCAATGAAGATAAAGAACCAAGGCGCGTATCCGATAAGGATAACAAAGATGCTTGGCGGAAGCGGGTGCCTGGTTACCACGATGTTTTGTGATGCCAGCAAATGCGGCAATGGCACGACTTACCCCAATATTAGCGACTATTATTATCTTGGTGCAGGCGAGGAAGTTGTTGTTGGCAGCCTGCGTTTCTGAGGGCAGTATAGATATGGAGTGCCGCTGATTGGCCCGGACAGCCCAGGAACTGGAAATTGCATATCAGTCGTGTATTTGTATGCCGCAAAAACCTTGTGCCAGAACTCAAATTCCACACCCGGCTTCCTACAGGTGAACAACTTTGGTTTTGAGTACATCGAATATGTGGACGGGCAGCAGATAACGAAAAGGGAGATTGGGAGCAAACCACTTTTGATAAAATGCGTCGAGCCAGCAGCCTAGCCCATTATCTCCTGCGCGATTTTTCCGGGCCGGATGGGGCATTTGGCGCTGCCCGGCATAATGCGCAATAATGCCCTTTATCGAGCAGCATGATGCGCATGGCATGCCCGGCGAGACGCGGCTTTCGCAGTGATGGCACCCCTGCGCGTCAGCCGCTTTTTTCAAGCAGGAATTCCACCACGGGCTTGCGTTCCACCTTCCCGTCGCGCCCGCGCGCGTCGCGCGTGAGAAGGAGCCCGCGCGGGCAGGGAAATTTGGCCATGAACTTCCCCATGCCTGACGATTTCAGGTGTTTCCCCCATTTTATCTCGACCGGCAGGGGATTGCCATTTGAATCAAGGACCATGTCGACTTCGTCCTTCTGAGGGGTGCGCCAGAAGAATTGCGCGCCTGAATGGAGCACGCATGCTGTTTCCACCAGCCTTGACGTGTGAAGCTCGTCTGCGGCAGGGGTGAGCGCGGAGCATGCGAATGCTGGGTAATATTTCTTCAGCTTGCGCTCGGTGGATGTGCGGGATTTTGAGAAATTGTAAAGCTTCCTCACCAAAAGCGATGCCTCAAGCGCGTAGAGATATTTGGAAAGCGTCTGGCGGGAGATTCCCAGGTCCTTGGACAGCGAGCTTGCCTCAACCAAAAGCCCGGGCGTTTCGATTATTATGTTCATCATGGCCTGCATGATTGACGGCTCTTCGATGGAAAAAAGCCGGGGGACATCCGAAAACAGGACCTTTTCCAAAATGGATTCTCGGACATACTTGCGCACCAATGCCGCGTCCTTGGCGCCCGCAAGCTCCGGGAAGCCTCCTGTGAGCAGGTATTCTGCAAAAAGGGCGCGAAGCTCCGCCGCGTTCAGCCGCGGGTTTGCGCCCAGGCCCGAGAAGGCGGCATATTCCGAGAAGGAAAGCGGCTTCAGCTGGAACTCGTATATCCTTCCGGCAAGGCTTTCGCGCGCCTTGCCCCTGATAAAGAGGGATTCCGAGCCGGAAAGGAATATTTTGTGCCTGCCGGAATCATAAAGGCGCTTGACCTTTTCCTGCCAGTTTGGCACTTTTTGTATTTCGTCGAAGAACAGGTATTTCGGCTCAATGCCATTTATCGCCTTTGCGACGGACGACAGCCCGTGCGGGTCGGCATCGGCAAAGTCGTCGAATGAGAAATACATTATGGATGCCGCCTCATTTTTCCTGAGAAGCCCGCCAATCGTCCTGTAGAAGAGCATTGTCTTGCCGGTCCTGCGCAATCCGGTGATGGCAATCATCTGGCGCTGCGGCAGGTATTTCTCGATTTGGCCTGAAAGCTCGCGGGGCAGTATGCCCTGCGCCGGCGCGCCGCCTTTCCACCATGGGTTGAGCTCCACCGCCGCGCGCTCCAATTTTATGTCATCCATAATTAACACCGAATTAATTCTATGTTAATTATACTTAACATAGATTTATAACAGTTTTGGAAGCCCGAGCACGCGCGGAAAGGATAAAAGCTTCGCCCCCTTCACAATGGGCATGAGGCATTGTTTTCGCGCGCAAGGAGCAACCGAATACCTCGTTCTTTTAGCAGTAGTCCTAATCGTCGCCCTCGTCTCAGTCGCGCTCCTCGGCTTCTTCCCCGGAATGGCATCCGATGCGCAGATGACGCAGTCGAAAACGTACTGGTCAAGCGCCAGCCCTATTGCCATTACCGATATTAGTGGCAGATATATATCGAGCTCAGCCATCACATATCCTTACTTTTTCTTCAGAAACAATGGCGCTTACCCGATAAGGGTCACTGGCGTCATAGGCGCAGACGGAGGGAAAGCCACGCAGTTCTTCGATGAGGGCGGCTCTGGATGCTTGGCGTCTGGAACTTACAACATAAGCGACTACTATTACATGGCGCCTGGCGAGGAGAAGTATTTTGCAACTAGCTTTGTGCATGGAGGCAGCTACTGTAGGCGGCACATCACATTCAGCACAGGCGCAACTTCCGCCAACAATGTGGGCGGTGCGGCCTCAATGTGCCAGAACTCGTCCTCCAGCCCGGGCATGATAAACTTCAATACATTCGGCTTTGAGTACATAGAGTACATTGACGGGCAGCAAATCACGAAAAGGCAGATTGGTGTAAAGCCGCTGATTGCCAAATGCAACATACCGTATTAGGAGATTGTATGAAAGCGCAAGGAGCCACTGAATACCTAGTTCTTCTCGCAGTCGTGCTAATCGTGGCTCTCGTAAGTGTGGCTTTGCTCGGCT
>CAZYTZ010000043.1:0-1281 GCA_964650545.1 Microcaldota archaeon
CTTTTGGCTCAGACCAGATTAAGATAGTGACAGTAGGAGTAGGAGGAGGCGGAAACAACACCATAAACAGGCTGATCCGCTCTGGCGTGAAGGGATGCGAACTTGTCGCGGTAAACACCGACAGGCAGCACCTCAACATGATCCACGAGAAGGCCAAGAAGCTCCTCATCGGCAAGACCATCACCAAGGGGCTTGGGGCAGGGGGCTACCCTGACACAGGCACCAAGGCTGCGGAGATTGACAGGCCGCTTCTCGAGAAAGAGCTCGAGGGCGCGCACCTCGTCTTTATCTGCGCCGGAATGGGTGGAGGCACAGGCACAGGCGCATCGCCGGTCATTGCGGAAATCGCAAAGGCACAAGGCGCAATCGTCGTTGCCATGGTCACCTACCCGTTCAATCTTGAACGGGCAAGGAGGGCAAAGGCCGAAGAGGGAATCGCAAAGCTCCGCAAGCACGTCGACTCGGTAATCGTTCTGGACAACAACAGGCTAGTGAAGCTGGTCCCGAACCTTCCGATGAACGAGGCGTTTGCGGTTGCGGACGAAATTCTCGCAAAGGCGGTCGGAGGCCTCGTGTGGACAATCACGCAGCCATCACTCATCAACATCGACTTTGCCGACGTGCGCTCCATAGTACAGGGAGGCGGCGTGGGCTTCATCGCTGTTGGCGAGGGCAAGGGCACTGACAAGGTCCGCGGAGCCGCGGAAGGAGTGCTCAAGAACAAGCTGCTGGATGTCGACTACGAAGGCGCAAACGGCGCACTCATCCACATTTCCGGAGGGGCAGACCTCACACTGGGCGATGCCATCAAGGCCGGGGAAATCATCACGGAGAAGATGGACCCGCAGGCAAACGTCAAGTGGGGAGCGAGGCTCATCCCAGGATACGACGGCAAGCTGGAAATCGTTGCCATCGTGACCGGTGTGAAGGGTGCGAACGTGTTTGGCTCAGGCGGCGAAGAACCGAAGAAGGAAGTGTCGTACAGCGACATAGAGATAATCGGCTAAGCGCAACCAAAACCGACAACCTATCCAACACTATCTTTGGACAAACATTGGCGCGCGGGGACTCCCAACCCTCCCGTGCGCTTTTGGTTTTTTTTATGAAAAATTAGCGGGAGCATTCAGCGCTATTGCACCGGCAGGCACTTGATTATCACTTGCTTGCCGATCTGCCTTTTCGTGATTTGCTGCCCCTCGATGTATTCAATGTACTCGAAGCCCATGCTGGAGAGGATGAGGGTGCCTGGCGAGGCGGTGGAGTTCGCGCACAGGGAAGTTG
>CAZYTZ010000043.1:1381-8095 GCA_964650545.1 Microcaldota archaeon
GACGCCATCCCCGGGAAGAAGCCGAGCAATGCGACCGATACAAGCGCGACAATGAGCACAACCGCTAACAGCACAAGATATTCGGTGGCACCTTGCCCACGGTAGAAACTGCGCATGCCTATTGCGGGGGGGGGCGAATCTTAAAACACTTTCTGCACGATTTTTCAGAATCATCTGGCGCGCGTTTCCAGTGTCCACATTTCATGGACAATATGTTTATAAATTGTGGACATCATATCCACAAAACATGGACATACCCCCGTTGCTATCAACTGATGAACGCGTGAAGCTGCTATCGCACATCTTGCTGCACCCGTCAGAAGAAATAGTGCCCGACAGGATTGCGCGCAAGGTGGGCGTCAGCAAAAGCCAGGCGCACAAGTACGTTGGGATACTGCGCGAGAATGGCATAATAAAAGGAAAGGCGCTTCAGGACACGCCGCTTGTGCGCGCGCTGCGCGCGCTTTTCAACATTGAAATGCTGGAGCGCGCCAACGCAATTGCCCTCCTCCGCAGACATTTCCCAAAAGCAAAAGGCATCGGTATGTTCGGAAGCTTTGCAAGCGGCGCCAATTCCGAGGACAGCGACCTGGACATATGGGTCAAAACAGCTGACGAGCCTTCCGACCTTGAGGTTGCACGCGCAAAGAAGGAATTGGGCGAAAAGCTGGGCGCGCAGGTTGACATCGTGGTTGCCACCCATCAGAGGCTGCAACGCCTGCGGGAAAAGAGCGACGCGTTCTATTTCTCGCTTTACAATGGGAAAATCCTATGGGGTGATTCGCTATGATTGACTTTGACTCATGCGTTGCGCAGGGATTGCTGCGGAAGATTCCTCCATCAGAAAAGCAGGCGGAAGAGCAGCTGAAAAAGGCAGGGGTGCTCCTGGCAGAATCCAAGCTCTCGCTTGAGAGCGGTTCCCCGAACTCCGCGGTCATAGGCGCATACTCCGCGATGCTGGATGTTGCGCGCGCAGTGCTTTTCAGGGACGGCTGGCGCGAGAAAAGCCATGCCTGCGTGGCAAAGTACCTTGAGGCGAAATACCTTGACGAGCTTGGGAGCGAGACAGTCGAGCTTTTCGACGAATACCGCGACAAGCGCCACAAGACAATGTACTCCGGCGACTATTACCCAGACATGGATGAGGCTGCGCGCGTGGTTTCGTTTGCGGAGAAGTTCATCAATGGCGTAAAAGTATTGCTGGAAAAGGAAGATGGTGGCGCCACGAAGGGCGATGGATAGCGCTTAAGTGTGTCGGACTCCCACCTCCCGTGCGCTTTTGGTTTTTTTTATGAAAAATTAGCGGGAGCGCTCGTAGCTTATCGTGACTACAAGCCCCAGCCTGGCAGGCACTTCACAATAAAATCCTTGCCAACCTGCCTTTTCGTGATTTGCTGGCTGTTGTCCAAATACACGATATACTCGAACCCAAATGTCTTGTAGTCCAGCACTCCGGGCGATGCAGCTGAGTACTGGCAGACCGAAGAAGCGCCTGCGACCGACATGCCAGAGCTGGTCCCGCCAAGTGCGGATGACACATATCTTGAGCATGCAGTCCCATACCAGCTGCTGACCGCCAGATATTTCTCTTCGCCCGGCGCCAAATAAAAGTAATCGCTGAAATTCCCGAAGGCTGACTGCCCGCAAGTGCTGTCTGCCTCAAATTGTGTGGCTTTCCCTCCATCTGCGCCCACAATGCCGGTTATCCTTATGGGGTACGCGCCATTGTTCCGCAGACGCAGGTAAGGGTATGTCACGCCGTCAGTCCTGGCCGCGCTTTCAATGATTGCAATCGGCTGCGCGCTTGACCAGTATGCCTTGCTCTGCGTCATCTGCGCATCCGATGCCATCCCCGGGAAGAAGCCGAGCAATGCGACGCTGACAAGGGCGACGATTAGCACTACTGCGAGAAGGACCAAATACTCAGTAGCGCCTTGGCCAATATGCCTGCGAAAACAACGCATGCCCATTGCAGCCGCGGCGAAGCTTTTATTCCTATCCCATTCTGTTTTTCCTCCCGTTTTTCCCAAAATATTCTTTTCCATCCTGCCGCTTTTCCCGACTCGCGCGTTTTTCATCTTCGCAGAGTTCGCTTCGCCCACTCTGCTGCTGAAAAAGCCGTCTGCGGCTTTTTCACCCCGTAGAATTTGCCTTTTCCGAACGCGTGCAGTCACACAAAAGAAATCTATTTAAACCTGTTATGTGAATTAGGCTAGGCGATCAGATGGACTGTGCAGTTTCCCTCGTAGATTAGGTTTTCCCGAGCGAATGCCAGTTCAAAAACATCAGTCAGAAAACAACAAGACGGGGGTTTGGGATATGTTTGAAAATGTGGTTGGGGCGACAAAAGCGGAAGAACTCATGAGCAATGAGGGCATCAGGATCGGAATCATCGGCGTGGGTGGCGCAGGCTGCAACACGGTCGACCGCATGATGAAAAGCGAGATAAAAAGCGCGCAGACTATTGCTGTTAACACCGACCAGCTCCACCTCAAGATGGTGCAGGCGCACAAGCGCGTGCTGATCGGCTCCACTATCACCAGGGGGCTTGGAGCCGGAGGCTTCCCCGAAATCGCGGCAAAGTGCGCGGAGATGAGCCGTGAAAAGCTCCGCGAGGTAATAGGGCAAAAAGAGCTTGTTTTCATCTGCGCCGGAATGGGCGGCGGTACGGGCACAGGCGCAGCTCCCGTGATTGCGGAAATCGCAAAAGAAGAAGGCGCAATCGTGGTCTCTGTGGTGTCAATACCTTTCCGCCTCGAGCGCGCGCGCGTGCAGAAGGCAAAATGGGGCCTTGACTGCCTCATGGCAAAGTCGGACACAGTGATAGTTCTCGAGAACGACAGGCTGGTGAGCTACGTGCCCAACCTGCCCATCGCCGACGCATTCAACCTGGCAGATGCAATAACCGGCAAGGCGATAACAGGCATTGCAGACACAATCATGCTGCCATCGCTCATGAACATCGACTTTGCGGACGTGAAATCCGTGATGGAGAACGGCGGCTTTGCGCTCATTTCCATGGGCGAGGCGCACGGCACTGACAGGGTAGAGAAAGTTGTCCGAAACACAATGGAGCACCCGCTCCTCGATGTTTCCTACGAGGGCGCAAAAGGCGCGCTTCTACACATCAACGGCGGCACGGGCCTCACGCTTGGCGAGGGGATTGAAGTCGGCGAGAAGATCTCCGAAAGCTTTGACCGCAATGCCGATGTCAAGATAGGTGCAAGGCTCGACCCTGCAATGAGCGACGGGCTCTCAGTCACCGCAATCGTGACCGGCGTGCACAACCCGTATTCGCAGCCAAAGCAGGGGGCAGCGCCCAAGGCAATCACGCTTGACGCGATTTCCTACGTCTGAGCAAAAAACCGCCTGTTTTATTTTTCAATGCGCCCCACTCCAACGGGGCGCTGATTTTTTTCCAAAGCCCAGAAGCGCTGTTTTTTAAACTCTTCAAGCAAATTCACGCCTGAGAAATATTCGGGCTGGTAGCTCAGCGGTAGAGCGCGTCGTTCGCAACGACGAGGCCACGGGTTCAAATGCCACCCCAAGGGGGCTAGCGCCCCCTTAGTGCGGCACCCCCCAAACCCCCACGGGTGTTTTGGGCTTGAAAATCCCGTCCAGTCCATTTTTTTATTTTATCCCTTCCTAGGTATTCTCATGAAAGTCGCAGTCTTGTTCTCAGGCGGGAAGGATTCCGCCTTTGCCGCGTTTTGCTGCCAATGCTTTGGCTGGGAAGTGTCCCTTCTCACAATAGAGCCATCAGAATACTCTACAATGTTTCACCACCCAAACATAGGCTGGTGCGCAAAGCAGGCGGAAGCAATGGGGCTGCCGATAAAAGTTGTGAAGGCAAACGAGTCCGAAGCAGACGAGCTTGAAGCGATAAAGCGCGCTCTTGCGGAGATGCGCGCGGACGCTGTGGCAACAGGCGCAATAGAAAGCGAATACCAGAAGCAGCGGATTGACATGCTCGCGCACGAGCTATCCATCAAAAGCTTTTCCCCCCTCTGGTACACTGGCAACAGCCTCCTGCCGGAAATATGCAGCTACTTTGAATCTTACGTAGTGGCAGTTTCGGCAGAGGGCTTGGGCGAGCAGGATTTGGGCGCAAGGTTTGACGCAAAGTTTGTCTCAAAGCTTCGGAAGATGAAGCCGTCAGTCAGCCCCTGCCTTGAAGGCGGCGAAGGCGAGACTTTCGTGGCAAACGCCCCGTTCTTCAGGCACGCGCTTCAGATAAAAGGATGGAAAAAAGAGTGGGACGGCGCGCGAGGAGTGGCCAAAATAACTGCAATCTACTTGCCTGCAGCCGCTTCCAGCTTGTCTATTATCTTGTTCAGGTCCTGCCCATAGGCTGCGCGTATCTTTATTGACGAGGTGAACTTTGCCTCGACCGGCAATTCCTTCTTTATCTGTATGGTGTTGTTGCCAAACGCAGTCGCGCTTGTTATGGGAACTGTCACTTCAATTGGCACCTCTTCTTGCACACGGAAAGCAACTGGCTGGCCCGTGGAGCCCAGCCCCACAAGCTGGGTGTCAATCGGTATCTTGAAGGAAAGCGGCATGTTAAACTCAGGCGGGAACAGGTCCTTTATCGGGTAGCTCCTGTCCAGGCTTATGGTGGTGGAGACGGGAGCAGACATCACAATCTCCCTGTTCTGAAGCGCCCTCAAATCATCCGCAATGCCTAAAAGATGCTCCTTTTGCGAGGCAGACAAGGGTTTTTCCATGAAAAACGTGCCATAAAAGCTTGCAAGCGAGAGCACAAGCGCAAGGGCCACCACAACCATGACAGCATTGCTGGAACTGCCCCGCTGCCCCACTTCCGGGACATCTGGCGGCGAGCGCCTTTCCTCCGGCTGGATGTAAGGTTTGCTGGGCGCGCCGTGCGAAAAGCTTGAAGGAAGGTTCGAAGGCATGGTGGTCACCATTATCTTATCACCTCTTTGTTTTTAAACTCTTGGCGCAAATATGCGCCCAAGAGGGATAAACATGCCTAAAGTGACTTTCAAATCAGACGGAAAAACAGTGGAAGTGCCTGCCGGCACCTCGCTGACGCAGGTCGCCGAGGACAACGGCGCATCCATACCATTCTCCTGCAAAGCAGGCGTGTGCGTGTCCTGCCTGATCAACGTGGTGTCTGGCATGGAGAACCTCTCGCCGCCGACAGACAACGAGAAGGCGACTCTCGAGGGATTCGGCGCCAAGCCAAACCAGCGCCTCGCGTGCCAGGTAACGATAAACGGCGATGTCGAAGTGGAAAACCCCTGAAAGCTCCCGCGCAGCAACCGATTTTTTCTCAACCATTTATTAACCACGCTGGCTAAAATAAAAACATGCCAAGCCTGCAGGTGCAAAGCCACGCTATGACTGAAGCGCAGCTCAGGAAAGAGCTTGCGCCGTACAAGCTTGAATTCATAGCAAAGGACCTGCTCAAGAAAGTTCCAAACATAGGCCAACTTATCAACGGCATTTCCGGGCAGGACATCCTGGCAGGGCTGGCTTTCCTGCACCACGAACATCCCGAGATGCAAAGAAACGTTGCAACAATGGGCATTGGCGCATTCAAGAAATTCTCTGCAATCCGAAGCGATTTTCTCTTGGAATACGAAAGGGTCTCGAAAGAATCAGGCTTCAGAATGGGCGAAATCCAGATGGCGGCAAAGGCCTTCAGGCATGCGATGGCAAAAAACGGCATGGATTACCTTCCAGAATCAAACTCTGCCAAGGGCCTTGCCCAGAACCATCTTGATTGCGACTTGTCGTCATTTCTTTTCATCCAGCTCGGGCGGGAAAAGGGGCTGCCATTGGTTGGGGTTACTGGGAACAATCACTACTTAGTCGGGTACGGGAAAGGCAAGATCACCCACTATGTCGAGACAACCGATGCGCTCGGGGGCGTGCTCCCAAGAAAGATTGACCTGCACAGCAATCCTGCGCTTGAAAGGGCGGTTGAGCTTGCAGAATTGCGGTCAATGGAACACCATTATGTGGTGTCTACCGAGGAATGGGAAAAAGACAACAAAAACTACGAGGTTCTGCCTGCCAACCTATCACGTCACGTCTCAGCCTGGATAGGCTGCAGGATTAATGACCTGGAAACAGGCTCAAAGCTGCTGGGATTCATAAAAGACAAGGGAATGTACGATGAAATCCGCAGCCTGGCAAAAATGAACTGGGAAACGAACAAGTCAGACCTGACCGCCTTCCTGTCCTATTACAGGATTCTCTACCGCGGCTCGGCCACCTTCATGTTCGCCGGCATTGACAATGAAAAGGAGCTTTTTTCGCTGTACAACGAGGGCAAGCGGATTTTCGGGAAGAAGAAGCTGAAGGAAAGCGGGGTGAACATGCTCCAGCTCACGGTAAAGAGGGCAACAAATCCAGTTGATTGGTACAATTCTTCAGACTAGGCACGCTGCCCCCGTCGCCACTCCCCGGCATGGACGCATCGGTGCGCGCCATCAATAGCCTTTTCTTCCTTTTCTTCTTTACTTCCTCCATGCTTTCCATCTCGCTTGACCGCGAATCCTATGCCCCTGGCGACACCATAACTGCGACCATCAGCGTGCGCCAGGAAAAGCCCCTGGAGGCACGCAGCCTTTCAGCCATGCTCACCTGCACGAAGCGCGAAAAAGTGAAGACCCAAGTAGTCCTTGACCGCTATGATTACGACAGGGACAAGGAAATGAGCATCCCCTATTCCTCGCACATGGA
>CAZYTZ010000044.1:0-4367 GCA_964650545.1 Microcaldota archaeon
ATTGCCATAAAGCGACGGCAATTTTGCTTTGCAAAATTGCGCCCATTCGCCCGCAGGCGAATCGGGAGCTTTTGGCAATAGGTTGCCCGAAGGACAACCGTATTGTCATTTTCGCGCGCGAAAATGGCGAGTTATTAGTTTATGCATACTAATTTAAACTTTCATCAGAAGAACGAGGATGCGCAATCACATTTACAGAGGGTGGAATTTATGGGTAAATTTGCTGAAGCCGACGCCTTGCTATCAGACATATTCGTTTGCCGCAAGTGCAAGACAAGGAACAAGAGGAACGCGAAGAAGTGCCGCAAGTGCGGCTCTATTTACATGCGCGCAAAGAAGAAGGACATACGCGTCAAGAAGTGAGCAGTGCTAGGTGTGCTTATGGAAGAAGGGGAAGTAGTCTTCACTGCGCGCTACCGTGACTGGATGGTGATAAAGAAACTGTCCATCAACGAGAAGACCACGCCGCAGGAAGTGGCGGCCACGCTGGCCAGCATTGAGGCGACCATTTCGCGCAAGTCCTATGATTTCACAGGCATAAACCGCGAGGAAATCGATGCAATGGCTGAAAAGCTTGCGGCGGGCAAGAGAAAGTCGTTTGTTTCCCTGTCAGAGGCACTCTCCTCACTCAAGCCAACCGAGCTGAAGGCTCAGCTGCTTCCGGCGTGCCCAACGCCTGCGCACTTGCCGATTGCCGAGAATTACCTTGTGAAGTGCCTTCTGGACAAGCTTGGCTTCAAGACAAACCTTGACCTTGAGACCCTGTCAAAGACGTTCCCGGAGATAAAGGTGTCAAAGCCGCGCGGGAACTTCGGGAAGAAAAAGAAGCAGTAGGCTTTTTTCTGAAGTTGGGCGGCACGCCCAACTAAGAAGAAGAAATAGAGAGAAGCCGCCAAAGGAATGTTTTTAAACTAATCCTCTAAAATAATCCTGCTTTCGACTTGCCGCAGACTGGCTAATGTTTGCACGAGGTCAAAGTTCATGTTAGTAGGAGGTGTATGCAAATGGCAGAAAAAGAACACATAAACCTGATTTTCATCGGTCACGTGGACCATGGGAAATCCACGTCGGTGGGGCGCATCTTGTACGAGACCGGCGCACTCACAGAGCAGCAGCTGCGCAAGCTCAAGGAGGAGGCTGAGAAGGTCGGAAAGGCGACTTTCGAGTTTGCCTTCACCATGGACACCCTCAAGGAGGAGCGCGAGAGGGGCGTGACAATCGATCTTTCCCACAAGGAGTTCACGACGAACAAGTACTACTTCACCATCATCGACGCGCCCGGGCACAGGGACTTTGTGAAGAACATGATTACAGGGGCATCGCAGGCTGACGCCGCAGTGCTCGTGTGCTCTGCCAAGGACGGAGTGCAGGCACAGACCAAGGAGCACGCGTTCCTTGCGAAAGTGCTTGGCATCAACCAGCTCATCGTGGCAGTCAACAAGATGGACGCTGTCGACTACGACCACTTGAAATACGACGAGACCAAGTTTGCCCTCTCCACGCTCTTGAAGAACATCGGCTACAAGGTGGAAAACGTCCCGTTCGTCCCGATTTCGGGCTGGCAGGGAGACAACATAAAGGTCAAGTCCGACAAGATGCCGTGGTACGCAGGCCCGACGCTTCTCGAGTGCTTTGACAAGCTCACTGCGCCCGTCAAGCCGATGGACAAGGCACTTCGCCTACCCATTCAGGACGTGTTCACAATCACAGGCCACGGCACAGTGCCGGTCGGCCGTGTTGAAACGGGCGTCATGAAGCTCAACGAAACAGTGGTCTTCATGCCCTCCGGAGCAAAGGGAGAGGTGAAGAAGATCGAGATGCACCACCAGGAGCTGCAGCAGGCAGTGCCTGGCGACAATGTCGGCTTCAACGTGAAGAACGTGGACAAGAAGGATGTCAGGCGCGGCGAGGTCGTGGGGCCTGTGAACAACCCGCCCACAGTGGCGGCAGAGTTCACTGCCCAGATTGTGGTGCTTGAGCACCCGACCGCGATTGGCAAGGGCTACACGCCTGTGTTCCACTTGCACACCGCGCAGATTGCATGCACGTTCGTAGAGTTGATTGAGAAGAAGGACCCCAAGACCGGCGCGACCATGCAAAAGAACCCGGACTTCCTCAAGTCTGGCGACGTGGCAATCGTGAGGATCAAGCCTCTCAAGCCTGTTGTGGTTGAGAAGTTCGCTGACTTCCCGCCGCTTGGAAGGTTTGCAATCCGCGACATGGGCCAGACAGTGGCTGCAGGCGTGGTGCTTGAAGTCGTGCCTAAGAAGGCATGATTTTTTGGTTTTTTTAATTTTTATGAATAGGGCCGAAGTATCCGGTCGACAGGAATCGGAACAGAATTGAAATGTTGGTGAATTGATGGGCAAGGCAAGGATTAAACTTATAGGAAAGACCCCTGAGGAGCTTGAGGAGGTCTGCAAGCAGATTGTGGAAATCGCAAAAGCCACAGGGGTCGAAATAAAGGGGCCTGTTCCCTTGCCCACCAGGCGCCTTTATGTGACCACGCGCCGCACGCCCTGCGGGGACGGCTCGGACACGTACGAGCACTGGGAAATGAGGATTCACAAGCGCGTGATTGACGTTGCGGGCGACGAGCGCACCCTGAGGCAAATCATGCGCGTCCGCGTGCCTGAGAATGTCCAGGTGAAAATCAGCCTGGAGTAATGTATATTTTTGCTGTTTTTCAGCCTGTTTTTTATACCCCTAGCGTGCAGAACACTGCGGGAGGCATATGGAGGTTGCTTTTTCCAGCGTTTCATATTCTTATTCTAAGCCAAGCCAGGAGATTCGCCAACGCCGCCTCTTCCGCAAGGGGATAAAAGCTTTTGGGAGAGTTGCGGCTGTGACTGCGTTCGCGCTTCTTATTCCGCTCACGGCGCCAATGATGACTTCCTGCTCAAAGAAGGGCGGGGAGCATTGGGAGAAAGTATCTGCTGCCAAAGCCAAGGACATCTTTTCTCTTTCCTGGGAGTATTCGCCATCAGGGGTCCTTTCAAGGGTTGCACACGCAATGAAATGCCGCGAGCTGATGCCTTGCCAAAAAGGCCCATTCGTAGGCTACCATTCGCCATACGGGCTGATTCTTTCCACCCCAGGAATCACTGCAGAGCAGTGCCTCAACGATGAAAAGGGGTTTGAAAGGGTGAGCATGGGGAGAATGGCGCGCAGAAGCAACGGTGATAGGCCCTTTTTGGAATATGATGGACGCTATTTTAACGCAAATGGCTTTGACTGCATAGTCAATGCCCTTGAAAGCCAGGGCATCCGCTACCAATTGCTGTACAATACCTGTTACTTTGATGGCCGTGACGAATATAGCGATCCGAGCATTCTATTTGGAAATAAACAGCCAAAAATAGGCTCCATCAGTATGGGGTTCCTCTGTTTTTTCCTGCCCTCAGATGTCGTTATATTGGTGCCGAGCGTTGGAACTGTCGGAAAAGACTCGTCTCGCCTACTTAAAAGGGATCATGAAAACGGGCTTAAGGAAAACATCTTTTTCAGGATGGCAGGGCCCTCCAAGCTCAAGCGGAACCTGAAAATCTATTCCGAGTCTGCTGCAGATGCCGTGCCAGGGGTTCCGCTATTCCTCTTCGCGGTAGGGGCCTTCGGCGGCGCAATGGACGCGGCGATTGTCGGACTGGTTGTCAGTGGAGTGGCTGGTGCAGTTGAGGCCAGCAGGCAGAGCGGCACAGTGGAGAGGAAAACGCTTAGGGAAATAGAAGCAACCATTCCCGGAGAGGTAAAAAACGCGGCAGACCTGATTTTTGGAAGTGGCAATACGCCACCCAACATATATTTTTCCGGCGACCAGAAAGGCGTTGGGTATGGCAATAAAAAAATCCTGGTGGCCAGCGTGACCTACTCGCTTTCCTTCGTTGACGAGGGGCTTCTCAAAGAAGCCGCCATAATAAAGAAGCATCTGGTCGGCTATTCCACTATTAGTTTTGATGCTGGCGCCCCGAATTTATGGAAGACCACCGATCTTTGGTATGACTATGGGAGATTTCATCGGGTAAAGTCAGTCCTTGGAAGGCTCGGGGTTGGCTATGCCCTTGCTTACTGCCCAAAGATGGGAACGCTGATATTTGTGGCAGACACAGACCCCCCGATTTTCATCCATCTTTACCAATCCGGCTCGACAAGGTCGTCTTATGCCTGGGGCAGGGGAGACGTGTGGTTCGTAGATGCAGAAACCGGCAGATACATAGACAAAAAGGATTGGTAACGGCTTCCCTTTTCTGAACCGTTTTAAACCCTTCTTTGCCAAGTAGAACGCGCCACTGCTTGCAGTGGCGGTCCGGTCGGGCTTGCGCCCGACCAGCTGTCCAAATCCTGCAGGATTTGAACATGCCGACGTGGCA
>CAZYTZ010000044.1:4467-7986 GCA_964650545.1 Microcaldota archaeon
GCAACAGCAGTTATAAACCATCCGCGCGAAAGGGGTGCATCGGGGTGGCACAATGGAAATGGGCGCGCTTTTGGAGCATCAGCTTGTAAGGATTATTGCAATTTACGTCTTCACAATCATCATGCTGCGGCTTGCGGGCAAGCGGAGGATTGCGCACCTGTCCGCCTTTGACATACTCATCATAATCGCGCTTGGCTCTGCTGTTGGCGACGTGATGGTTTACGGCGAGGACACCATACCCCTTGTGAGCGGCATAACGGTTGTTTTCACGGTCGTCGTTCTTCAAATCCTTGTAAGCAAGCTCACCGAAAGGAGCAAGTGGCTGTCTTTCATTGTGCACGGCAGGGGAACTGAAATGATAAGGAGAGGGCACATCGTGCACCACAATCTGGAAGTCGAGGACCTGACTGAGGATGAGCTCATGGAGCTTTTGAGGGAAAAGGGAGTGGGCACGGTCAAGGAAGTGAAGGAGGCGGTGCTTGAGAAATCAGGCGAGCTTGGCGTGGTGCTTTACAGGAGGAGCAGGAAAAATTCGGTGGCAAGGAGAAGCGGGATAAGCAGGATAGTTTAGCGCGGGCGCCTGGAAAATTCCTATATTATGAAGCCCCAGGAATTTTCCATATTCCCCCAGCCGTTTTCCAGAAGAAGCGTCTGCCCGCTGCTTTCGCGAAGCTCAAGCCGCTCAAGCACTGACGGGTACTCGTTGTAAAAGAAGCGCGAGCGCGCGGGGAGCGCGCCTATTTTTTTCTCGAAAGCCCAGCAGGCGTGGGAGTATGCGCGCGCTGTGGCGCGGATGGTGAAATCCTTGCCGCCGCCCTTTATTTCGTGCAGCCAGTTCTGGGTGCCTGCGATTTTGCGCGGCGCAACTGTGAGCTGGCTGCCTTCGTAGACGCGCCCTGTGGGCGCGTGGAAGAGCAAAATGTCCTGCTGCAATGGGAATGTGGGCTTTTTGAGCCCTGCCCCTTTCCAAGCATTGCCGGCAAGCGCTGCCCTGCCTGCGTAGGGAAGCATGTAGGTGAAGAAGCTGCCGTCGGAAAAATGGTAAAGCCCCCAGTACCATTGGGGGGGCGGGGCGGCGAGCAGTATCTTCTGGAAGTAGGCTGTGCCGGAAATTGCTCGCTTGGTGCCGTTGTGCATCTCCGTGCCTGAGAGGCCGAGGCGCTCTATGCGCGTGCCTTCTATCTTCATGCCGGCTGGAAGCTTTGTGCTGCCGTGGACTGGCCCCACGGGCCCGCGCAGGTCTTCCTGGCGCGCAATGAACTCAAATTCAAGGCTGCCTGACTTTATCTTCGTGATAAAGTCGTTGCCGTTCAGGGAAAAGGAGGAAGGCGTTTTGCCTGGCGCTGCAAGCGAACTGCGGGAGGGGTCTAGCTCCATGTGGGAAGTCTCAAGCACAAAGTCCTCGTGCATCCTCTCCCCGTCATAATACCATGCGGCTGCAGCCCCATTGAGGCGGAAAGTGCCGTCCACGCGCGACTCTATCTGCTTTGGAACATGTATGCCGAGGGAGTTGCAGCGTATGGACGGGTCTTTCTTGATGGACCAGAGTATCATGAGCTGGCGGCATTTGCCTGTTTTCCTTGTGTTTTCATCGTGGATGAAAAAGATCCAGAACCACCACAGCCATGCGCCAGGAGTCTTCCACTCCTGCGGCGGCTGCCAGATGTTTTTGATTGCCTCATCGCGGCTTGGGTGCGCCATGGGAGGATTTTAAATGGAATGGTTTATATTTCAGACGATAGGAAGGCAGATTTTATGGAAAGTGAAGAGCATATTTATGACGCGATTGTGGTTGGCGCAGGCCCGTCGGGCTGCTCCTGCGCCCTTTTCCTGGCCAATGCTGGCAAGAATGTCCTTCTGGTTGACAAAGCCCCTGCTTTTCCCCGCGAAAAGGTGTGCGGCGACGCATTTTCAGGAAAGTCGATTGGCGTGGCGCGGGAGCTTGGCGTGCTTGAGGAATTGCCGAAAAAGCCGCACGGCATTGTGAGGGGGCTCGCCCTTGTTGCGCCGAACGGGAAGAAGGTGTCGGTGCCTTTCCCGAACGCTGACGGCATGGATTTTGCAGGCTATACGGTTGCAAGAATTGACACTGACGATATATTCTACAAGGCAGCCTCCGCGAACCCGAAAATCAAGGTGATTGGGGACTTTGCAGTTACAGGGCTTTTGAAGAGCGAGAATGGCGCTGTGAGGGGAGTGGCAGGCACCGCTGGCGCGGAAAAGAAAAGCATGGAGTTTTGCGCAAGGGTAGTTGTGGGCGCTGACGGCGCTGCTTCGTCAGTTGCGCGGCTGCTTGGCATGCCAAACGCGCCAATGGAGCACGTTTACTCGGCAGTGAGAGGCTATTGGGAAGGCGTGGACGGGCTGACAGAAGATATTGAGCTTTTCTTCATTGACGGCGTGCTGCCAGGCTATCTTTGGATATTTCCTATGGGGGGCAGCAGGGCGAATGTAGGACTAGGGATACTGTCATCTGATGTCAAGCCAGGCAGGCACCCAACAACCATCCTTATGGATGCGGTTGCAAGCCATCCGGCAATTGCCAGCCGCTTCAAGAACGCAAAGCTTGATGGACGGGTGGGAAGCTGGGCGATTCCTTTGGGCTCGCACATGAAAAAAGCGTTTGGCAGCGGCTGGGCGCTTGTAGGCGATGCTGCCTCGCTTGTCAACCCGTTTTCAGGGGAGGGAGTGGGCAATGCCTTGTGCTCTGGCAAGTATGCCGCGCAGGCAATAGTCAAGGCGATTGCTGATAATCCTGGCAATGCGCCGCTTCCAGAATCTTCGATTTCTGCGTACGGCAAGATGCTTGACGATTACATCCGGCCTGAGATGGAGGAATACTACAAGCTGCAGAGGATGAGCCGCTACCGCTTCCTGCTGAATTTGTTCATCGGCAAGGCATCTGACAAGCCGTCTGTGCGCGAGATGCTGATTGGCATGGTAAACTCGGAGGAGGAGAAAAAGAAGGCCGAGTCGCTGTTTTTCTACCTGAAGCTGCTGCTTCCGTGAATAAGATGGTGCTGGAAAGGAGCAACTGACTTCATTGCGCAAAAGCCTGTTTATCAATCTCTTTGATTGACTTGTGGATTGTTTGCACCACTGCCCGCTCTACTTGCTTTATGTGCTCGCGCTTGGCTACCTTTCCGCCTTTCACAATGCCAAAATAGCTTTTCGGGACGTCGAGAAACACTACGCCCCCCTCCTCGAAGCGGCGGACAGTTCCTGAAATCGCCAACTGCATCTTATCCATAGTAACGTTATCGAACTCTCCCTTGCTATTCCAGAAGATGCTGCGGATTGCCTTTTCGGCTTTTCTCTCTGTCCTCTTCGAAGCTTCGGTGTTTTGGGCAGCAAGCTTTGAAACGCGCTTCGCCTGCCTGAATGTGAGTATTGACAAAAAATCACCGAATGTTTGATGTGGGGAAGTATATATAAATATATAGTTGATGGGAAAGAAGCTGAAAGGGCCTTTCTAAGCTGAAATAGGCGCAGAAAGGTCTGCGCCATCATTCAAACAAT
>CAZYTZ010000045.1:0-7961 GCA_964650545.1 Microcaldota archaeon
TAAATTCGTCAGGAAAATGCGTTTTTGTCGTTCTTTTCCGCAAGCTTTGCCTTCAGGAGCCCGGCAGACTCCTCAGGGATTTCCGAGACCATCACCACTTCAGTGCCGATTTCAAAGCCTGCCCAGGTGGAAAGCCTGGATACCACCTGAAGGTGGAACGGGAATGCTATGCCTGAGTGCGGGCCTGAGTGGAAGATTATATTGTAGGGACCAAATCCCGTTGCAGCATCAAGCGCTGACAGAACCGATTTGAGAATCGAGGCAAGATGGCGGAGCTGGTCATCAGACAGCTCGTGCAGGGAATTTGCAGATTGCTTTGGCACAATCCAGGTCTCGAAGTGGAAGCGCGGGGCTTTGGGGCAAAGGGCAATGAAGTGTTCATTTTGCGCGAATGCAGTCTTTGATGGCTTTTGCCGCATGCGCTCCACTTTTGTTGCCTTTTTCGCAAGCTTTTTCACATAGTCAGGGACAAATGGCATGCCCACCAGCTGGGTGTGGGTGTGCTCAAGCGATGCGCCGCCTGCCTTGCCCTCGTTCTTGAACACCGAGGTGTAGGCAAGCTTGGGGTCTTTCCGTGCATCCTCCATCCTGCGCTTGAGCATCACAAGGTAATTGAACATGTTTTCCTCTGAAAGCTCGGAAAGCGACTTTTGGTGCTGCGGCGTCTCCACAACCACTTCATGCCTGCCATATGCCTTTTTGCTTTCTGCAAAGAATGCCGGAAACTTGTTGGGAAAGCAGCGCACCTGCCACTTGCCATCAGCCTCAATCCTGCCAATCTCAGGAGGGGTGAGGTGCTCGTTGCCAGGGCAGAAAAAGCACTTTTCTATCGGCGTGAGTTTTTGCGCGCGCTCCTGCTCCGGTGCATCGTGCGGCCTTGAGCCGCGCACTACAGTTATCACCACGCGCCTTCCCACTATGTCCTTGCGGACTTCGCTTACTGATTTTGCCATTAAGACACCTCAAAGAAATGCTTCCACGTCCTCTTTCTTTCTCGAGCTTTCCTCGTCAAACTTGCGCGCAATGAGCTCCAGGTCGCGCCCCTTTGCTGAGAAGCTCGCCTTCCGCTTTCTTATCTTGACAAACACCGGCGAGCCGACCGCCTCGCCAACGAAAAGCGCCTCGCCCACGCGCAGCGTGGTGATGGAATCAAGCATCGCCCTGTCAATGCCCTCGCAGGACTTGCCCACATGGTCCACGTCAAACGGGTTGGTTATCCTTAGGATTATGTTGGTGTTGCACTGCGCAAGCGCGGTTGTGGCAAGGTGCACTGGCCGCTGCGATATCAGGCAGAGGCATGCGCCGAACTTCCTGCCCTCGCGCGCAATCATGATAATCGGCCCCTTGGCAAGCGCAAATCGCCTGTCCGCCTTTTCAGGCGCGTAGTTGTGCGCCTCCTCCACCACAAGGGCGAACGGGGGGATTTTCTCCTTTTTCCGCAATTTGAACAATCGTTTGCAAAGGTAGGAGACCATGATCTGCTTTTTGCGCATGTTCTCGATTTCGGACAGGTCAAAGACAGTGAGCATGCCAGGCGACACCGCTTCTTCGAGCTTGGGGGAATCCGTTGCCCCGAACAATCGGAGCGAGCGGAGCTCGGACAGCCATGCAAGGAGCGGCTTTTTCATGTTGCCCTTCTTGTCATCCATCCCGGTCTCCACGCGCGAAATCAAATCCTCCAAGGAATATGCCTCGTGCTTTTCCTTGCTTTCCTTGCGGAGGGCTTCCATTATGGGCACAAGCTCGCGCACCTGTGCGGATGATATGTCAGGTGCCCACTCCGCAAGCATGTGCGGGGTTATCCTCCTGAAGGCTATCCTGAGTTTCTTGGCGCCAATCACGCGGGTGCTCTTGCCGTATTGCGTCTGGCGGAAGCCAATGTACTCCCCATGGCTGTCAAGCACCACCACTGCCATCCTGCCCTGCTCAGGCTTCCTGTCCAGCAGCTCCTCTATCAGGACAGACATGAAATACGACTTGCCGCTTCCGGACATTGCAAGTATGGCAAGGTGCTTTTGCAGAAGCTTTCCCATGGAGATTTTCGCTGGGAGAGAATGGTGCTGCAAATGCCCAAGCTCAAGCCCGTTGTCATCCAGCTGCAGGAATTTCTTCAGCAACTCGTCCTCCGCAGCCACCACGCGGCTGCCAGGCGCAACTGGGAAGGTAGAGCGGGCAATGTTCTCGCCCTCAAACACTCCGTGCACGCGCGCAGCAGCCACTGAATATTCCCACTCGCCAGTGGGGAATGACTGGCCAAGCGGCAGGTTGCGCTCATACTCCGCCACTGACTCCGCGCGCTCGAAATAGCGGTTTGCACGCGTGATTTCCGTGACTGATGCCAGCACAAACCCGCTGCTGGACTGCACCTTGACAAACTGCCCCTTGCGCACTCCAGGTGATAATATTACGAATGAGAATGAGAGCGTGGTCGGCCCTTCCATTGTGGAGACCACTGTGCCTATTTCACCTTCAGCCATGCCAATTTTTCCGCCCCATAGCTTTTAAATCGAACCCGAGAAAGAGATGCGATAGCATGACACAGGCAAACGAACTCCCGTTTTCCGCGCGCTACGCGCTCCCTGCGCAGGTGAGCGAGAACCTTGGCGACGTTTCCTGGGAGTCAGTGGTGCAGCTTTCCGCAGACTTCCAGGCAAAGACAGGCGAGAAGCATGAGAGAGTGCGCAAAATAATCAAGGAGCTGCAGATGTCCCGCCTCATACTGATGGACAGGATAAAGAGGGGTTCGAATGAGGGGAGAATCGACCCGCAGTTGCTTGTTGATGTGGTGAAGCTTTTGCAGCGCTGCGAGGAAGTCGCAGAGGAATACGACGTTGACCTCAAGGAGTTTTCCACCTATCTTTACCTTGTTTCTGAAAAGCTCAAGAAGGAGAAGATTACAAGGCATGAAGGCGCCAGAAGCATGATGCATGCCGTGCCCATGAAAGAGGGGCTGAGCAGCAACAAGAAGGCGCACGGGAAGAAGAAGGGAAGGTAATTTGATGGATTGGAAGTTTGATGATGACGCGCTTGAGTTTTCCGGCAGGAAAATCAAGCCATCAGCCCGCAAATTGTCGGACATGAGGCCCGTGCTTGCGCACCCAAACGCAGAGTGCGGCCTTGCGCCTGACGCCCCCACATACTTCATGTACCGCGATGTCGCAAGCTTCGGGAAGATAAGGTATGACGTCACGCGCATACTTTCGCTTGGCCTGTGTGGAGAGAAAAACAAGACGCTGGGCCATGTGCACCCGCGTTCGCCAAAAGGCACGCCCTGGCCAGAGGTTTATGAGATTCTTTCCGGCGAGGCGCATTTCTTGCTTCAGAAAGTGAGCCAGCTGGGCGTCGAGGATGCTGTGCTGCTCACCGCAAAAAAAGGCGAGTGCCTTCTCATTCCTCCGGGCTATGGGCACATCACCATAAACGCCGGGAAACGCGAGCTTGTACTTGGCAATCTTGTCTCGTCGGACTTTGGCGCAGACTACTCCATCTTCCTGCGCATGCGCGGCGGATGCTATTATGAGATGACTGATGGAAAGCTTGTGAAGAACAAGAACTACGGCAGCGGTTTTGAGCTGCGGAGGCTCCGCGCAGTGGAATTCTCGTCCGCTTACGGCACCTACGCGCCGTTCAAGAAAGGCCTGCTTTCTGCTGTGAAGAATCCTGCAGACATAGAATTCCTGAAAAAGCCAGAGATGTTCTACTGAATCTTTCCGCGCGCAAACGTTTCGCTTCCGCCGCCTTTTGCCCCATGGAGTTTCAGGAGCTCAAGCGCGTTGAATCCGCTTTCTTTTGGCGCGACTGCGACAATGAACCCGTCGGAAATCGAAATGACTGCGGCAAGGCCCTGTACGGAGAGTTTCGCGCACACTTCCTCGGCAAGCTTTTGCGTATAGGGAGCTGATTTTATCTCAACCAGCTTCTTGCCGGCTTTTTTCGCGCGTTCAGCCGCGGACTCGCTTATCTGCTGCGCAAGAAGCGCCTGCAGCTTCTCTATTTCCTTGCCGCGCTCCTTCCATTCATTGAAAAATCGCATTATGGTGGGCTTGAGCTGGTCCTCGGGCACGGACAATGCCTCTGCCGCCTCGCGCAGCAGCCTTTCGCGCTCCTGAATGTGCTTGACAGCCTCTGGGCCGCATTTGATAACCACTCGTTCCACCCCGTCTTGCACTCCCTCGCGCTTGACAATTTTCACCAATTCAAGCTCGCTGGTGCTTTTTATGTAGCTGTGCGTTCCGCCGCACGCCTGATGGTCAATGTTGCCTATTGAGACCACGCGCAACTCCTTGCCAGGCACTGCGCCGCCCTGGTAAAGCCTGAAGCCATACTTCTGCTCAGCCTCAGTCCTGCCAAGCACGTGCGTTTCCACAGGCAAATTCTCAACCACGTACTTGTTGGCAAGCTGCTCGATTTTCTCCAGCTCTTCCCAGGTTATTTTCCTGTAGTGCGTCAAATCGATTTGCGCCTTGTGCTCGTCCTTGTATGAGCCTGCCTGCCAGATATGCGGGCCCAAAACAGAGCGCGAGCAGGCGTTTATCAGGTGTATTGCAGTGTGGTGCCTTGTAACCTGGCGTCTTCTTTCACCGTCCACCTTGCCATGCACCTTGTCGCCTTTCTTGAAGGCAGATGGCTTTCCCACCTCGTGCAGGATAACGCCTTTTTCCTTCTGCACGCTTTTCACTTTTGCCTCGTTAAGGGTGCCGGTGTCAAATATCTGCCCGCCGCCTTCTGGATAAAATGCGGTGGAATCAAGTATTACATAATTGCCCTTGACCGCAAGCACTGTTGCATCAAACTCTTCCGTGCCATCGTAGAAAAGCGTTTTTGTCTTCTCATGCCCTTCCACGTCTATTTTTTTCTCCACAGGCGCGCCAGTTTCATCGCCCTTCTCAATGAGCTTGTAGAAGTTTTCAGGCACTGCCACTTTCACGCCTTTTTCCTTGCCAAGTTCAGCAACCAATTCAGGCGGGATGCCATCAGACTCGTAAAGCTTTTTCAGCTCCTCAACGCCGATTGGCTTGCCCCGCGCAAGAAGCGTTGCCACCTTGCCCCTGCCCTTTTCCTTGCTTGCTGCGTATTTCTTCTGCTCTTCTCCCACCACTGCAACCGCAGTGGCAACGCCTTCCTTCAGCTTGGGCGCAAAGTCGCGCAAGTGGTGAGCATGCGCTTCAAGCACTCCTGCGTAATCAAGGGAAAGAGAAAACTCTCCGTCAAAGCCAAACACGCGGCGCAATATCATGCGCAGGTTGTAGCCGCCGCCAGAGTTTGATGGCAACATGCCATCTGTTGAAGTGAAGAGGATTGTCTTTAAGTGGTCTGCGCACGCGTATGTTGCGTGAAGGGGCGCAAATATCGATTGCATTTCCTCTGATGACATGCCAAGCTTCGCCGCAACTGCCGCCTTTTCAGCGCCAATGTCAGCAACATCGTCAATGTCAAGCGAGCCTGAGAGTTTGGAATACTCCATGAACAGCTTTTCATCCACCTTTATTCCAGCCTTTTCCCGCATCTTTGCCACCGCATCGCCAAACACAATGTCATACGAAACAGGGCTGGCATGAGTTATCCATGCGAGCCTTTCCAGGCCCGCACCCATGTCAATCACTTTGGTGGAAAGCTCGCGCGAGCCGCCATCCGGCAGGTTCTCGTATTGCATGAACACGCAGTTGCCAAGCTCAAGCCCGTCCGCAAAATACTCGATGCAGGGGCCGAAGTTGCCTCCGCCCATCCATACATCCTCAAGAAATACTATGTTTTTCTCGTCAATGCCAAGATGAGTTAGAAAACCGATATCATGGCTTATTGCCTCGTCCTTCCAGTAGAAGTTTCCGGTTTTTTTCGTGTTGAACGCGTGCTGCCCAAGCATTACGAAGCTTGTGTAGTGCCTGCCAGTCACGCCCACGTTTGAAATGTCTGGGAAGCGTATGCACTGCTGCGGGATGATGAGCGGATTGGCAGGCGGCTCCAGCTCGCCTGACACCACATATGGCTGAAAGTCGTTGATGGACGCGATTGTAAAGTACAAGTCATCGCGCCAGCGCGCAACTGTTGGGAATGCCTCTATTGACTTGTGATTGTGCTTCACAAAATACTCTTCAATCTTCTTCCACGTCTCCACATAGCCAAGCGATTTTTTCGCCATCTTCTTTCCTATGAACTTGTATCCCATGCAGGACGCGTCAGAGCAGGTTTCGCGCGCATCCACTGACCAAAAATTCCTTTTGCATTTCGCGCACTGTTGGCGCGTGTACCCGCGCTCAACTAGCGTTGAGACCTTGTAGTGCTTTTCCCAATCGCGCGCAAATTCCGCGCGCAGAGACTTCTTACCCATAATTTACCTCTGCCGAAGAAGCTTTATATTGGTATATTCGATCCACCGGCATGGAGGTCTGCGCAGGTTTATATAGACGAGAAACGCCCAATTTTATATGAAAGCTTACAAGTTCCGAATATATCCAAGCAAAGCCCAGGAAAAGGAGATGATGCGCCACCTGTGGATAGCCAAGAATCTGTGGAACGAGCTTCTTTCTCATGCCAAGCGAATGTATAGGGACTATGGAAGATTCCCAACAAGAGATGCTTTCCAGAAAATGACCAAAGGCTCGGGACTGTATTCCCAAGCACAGCAGGAAATTGCGCACAGAGTCGAGGGAGCAATATGGAAATTTTGCAAGCTTAGGAGGATAAGTAGGAGAGCGGGCTTTCCAAGGTTCAAATCAATGGACAGGATGAAAAGCATTGCATATGTCCAGAAAGGATTCCATTTGGGGACAAAGCTGAAAGTTACCCCATTCGGAGAGATAAGCATCGTCAAGCACAGGGAGATGGACGGCAGAGCAAAAACACTCGTTTTGAAACGGGAATCGTCAGGAAAGTGGTTTGCGATATTCTGCGTTGATGAACCACCAAAGGCTGTGAAACAGAATGATGGGCCGCGTGTTGGAATCGACCTGGGGCTACAGACATTTGCCACGCTCTCTGACGGAAACAAGATAGCCAATCCAAGGCACATAAGAAAATACGAGGAACGGCTGGCTTTCCTGCAAAGGAGGCTTTTGCGCAAGCGCAGGGGCAGCAGAAACCGCAGGAAGGCGAAGCAAAGAGTTGCCAAAATGTATGAAAGAGTGAAGAGTTCCAGGCGCGATTTTCTCCATAAAACATCCAAAAAACTAAGCGACTTTTACTCATTGATAGCTTTGGAGGATTTGTCCTGCCAGGAGATGGCAGAAACAAAACTCGGGAAATATATCAATGATGCTGGTTGGAGCACTTTTGCAAGCATGCTTTGCTACAAAGCTGAAAATGCTGGTGGCAGTGTTGTGCTTGTGAATCCAAGGGGCACCACAAAAACATGCAGCAGCTGCGGCAAAATGCAGGAAATCCCGCTATCCGCAAGGATTTATGCTTGCAACGGGTGCGGGATGGTGAAAGACCGGGATTTGAACGCGGCAGAAAACATACTCGCAAGGGCTACTGCAGGGCATGCAGGAAGTTACGCCTGTGGAGAAGGGGCGAAAGAAACACCCATCGAGGAAGCAGGAAACCAGGAGCATCTGCCCTGGTGTGCCACCACGTCGCTCTCACACGAGAGGGCACCATAGCGCATTTAATACCTACGCAAAAGAAACAAGAATACAGCGTCGCGGCATGGGCCCGTGGTGGAATGGTCAACACGCTGCTCTCACACAGCAGAGACTACCGGTTCGATCCCGGTCGGGCCCACTTCTGCCCTGCTTTTTATACGTTTCGCTGCTTATCCTCTCTGCGCTCCCATAGTCTAGTGGCTGACTTCGGTGCAATTGTGCACCGGCGCGAGCCGGACAACCCGGTCAAGGACGGAGCCCTCTCAGGACCCTTTTTCTCGCTCCAGGTGGGTACGCTCGAAAAAGCGTCCACGGAAAAGCAGAAAATGAGAAATGGGTCATGGAAAGGCTCTAACTCGGGTTCAAATCCCGATGGGAGCG
>CAZYTZ010000046.1:0-7565 GCA_964650545.1 Microcaldota archaeon
GCCACCCGCACATGTCAATGCATCTGCCAGCACGCCACGCGCGCGTTCTGCAATTTCCCGCCTGACCAAACAGGGAAAGCAAAGGAAAGCACGCTTCCCTGCCTGCTCTCATCACACGAGCTTGCGCCCATGCCTGCACTTTCTGCCTCAATGCACATGCCCAAAAGCTCGCCAGCCTCATCAACAGCCGCCTGCAGCTTTTCCTGCGAGGCAAATGCGCCTGACTTTGCCAGAACACCCGCAGCGTCAGAGCAGGCAAGGTAATTTCCTGGGCTTTCCTCGTGCATGGCAAACGCGGGCAGGCATGCCGCTGCCACTATTGCAAGAGTGATGGAAAACGCAGCCTCCAGGCTGAAAAGAAAGCCCCTCATCCAATACACGCCTCCAACTTTACAATCTTTCCCTCTTTCACTGCCAGCCTTTGCGTGCAGTAAACAACGCCACTCTCCTTGCCGGCGTAGGCAAATTCATCTCCGACCCGCAAGCTGGCATACTCTCTGCCTGTCCCTTCCAGCACAAGCTGCAAATCCACCTGCTCCAATGAATCTATCTGCGATAGCGCATAAGACGAAAAGCGCGAGGAAAGAAACTCGCCAGAAATAGTGCCTGCTCCCTGTGTGGCAGTTATGCCTGCAGCATAAAGAAGCATTGAAAACAGCGCAAACATCGCCACTGCCAAAACAAGTGCGAATGCTGCGTCAATGGACCAGAATGCCTGTCTGGCGTCACTTCTGCACATAATATTTCCCCTCACTGTTCACTGACAGCCTGTGGAAAAGCGGCTCGCGCATCGAGCCGCTTGAGGCTGCGGCAAGCCATTGCCCCTCTGCCACTGGCACCCCTGACAAATTGCGCGAAAGCGCCATGCTTGGCATCAAGTCTGCGGACAGGTCAATGTAAAATGCCTCGTGTGCCAGCGCACTGCGCGCACCAGCCGTTTCCACTGAGGCTGTGAATGCCTCGGACTGCGCTTTTGCAGCATGCGCAAGCACTGCAAGCGCGCACAAAAGAGCCGCAAAGGCAAGCATTGCCTCTAATGAAGACTGCCCACGCGCCCGCCTGCCCAGCATTGCCGTAAATGCCTGCTGCTCCCTAGCCATCAAAATCAACCTCGTAGCCGTCAGGGAATTGCGCTGCAAACCCAATGCCGGCGTTTTTAGAATAAAGGGAAAAGCCAACATCGGAAACTCGCGCCTTTTTCTTCAGAAGATTCACGCCAAAACCATCCGCGCAGGCAGGGTTTGAAAGAGGCAATGCGCCCTCAGGCGCCGCAGCATGCCTTCCTGCTGCCATCCTTTCAGAAGCAGCCTGCAGCGCAGCCTCGGAAGGCTGGCCGCACCAGAAAGCCGTATCATAGCCTTCTTCGCGAAGCTGCGCTTCAAAATCCAGTGCAGACAGATAAAGCGCGGTTTTCACCAGGACGGGGGAATCCGCGCCTGCTGCCATGGACACAGCCATTGATTTTCCGGCAGCATCAGACAAAGCACTGGAAAACGCAGCCTCTATTGCCTCTTGCTGCAAGTGCGCTGCAACAAGGGGCTGCCAGGAATAATCAGGCTCGCGCTCTGACAGTTTCGCAGCTGACGAAACCAGAACAAGAAGGAAAACGGACGCAACTACGAAAGAGATAACGCCCTTCATCATGATTCAGGCAATTGCTTCCACGAGCTTTGCAAGGTAGGCGGCTGTTTTTTCAATGTCATCCATTGCGCACACTGCCACGTTTGAGTGGATGTAGCGCGTTGGCACGCAAATCGCAATCGACGGGATGCCGCCGCGCTCGCCATAAACAGAGGCGGCATCAGTCGCGCCGCCTTCAATGACTTCAAGCTGGTAGGGAATTTTCGCCTTTTTCGCAACTTCAATGCATTTTTTGGAAAGCGTGGAGTCTGCAAAGTTTCCTCTTCCCCCTGCTTCCACAAGGCTGATTGCTGGCCCCTTGCCAAGGCGCACGACTGCATCGTCCTCGCTCATTTCAGGGTGGTCGCCTGCAATGGACGTGTCAACCGCAATAAAGGCGGACGGTTCCTGGTTGTAGGCGGCAATCATCGCGCCTTTGCCAAAAGTGGAGACTTCCTCCTGCGCGGTGCCCACAAGCACCACGTTCTTGTTCTTCAGCCTTCCTGTCAGCTCAAGGAGTATGTAGCAGCCAACGCGGTTGTCAAGCGCCTTGCCAGTCACCAGCTTGCCGTTTAGCACCTTGGTCTGGATGTCAAAGCTTATGGGGTCGCCGATCCTCACTCCCATCTTCTCAGCATCCTTTTTGTTCTTTGCGCCAATGTCAATGAAAAGCGACTTGTTGTCAATGGCCGCTTTCATCTCCTCTGCTTTTTGCATGTGCGGCGGCTTGTTGCCCATCACGCCGTAAATCCTGCCCTTCTCGGTTTCAATGACCACGCGCTGGTTCACAAGCACTCGGTTGTCAATGCCCCCAACCTTGACAAAGCGTATGAACCCCTTGTCGTTTATGAACTTGACAAGCATGCCTATTTCATCCATGTGCGCGCCCAGCATCACTGGTTTTTTCCTCGCCCCTGGTGCGCGCGCAATCACATTGCCAAACCTGTCAATCTCAGTTTTGTAGCCAGCTTTCCTGAATTCCCCAGCCATAATGCCGGCTATCTCGCCCTCGTGCCCTGGCACGCCGAACGACTCTGTCAGCCTTGAAAGGAGCTTCATGTCAACCATTAGTACCACCTGGATGCTTCAGCTGGGCAGCCAATCATTTAAAACCACGCGCTCATGCTGGCGACAGGCACCTCACAGCGACCGCCCTGCCAATCTGCCTTTTCGTTATCTCGTGCCCGTCAATGTACTCAATGTACTCAAAGCCCAGGCCGCTTGTCATCAGCGTGCCTGGCGAGGAGCTTGAGTTCTGGCAAAGCGACGTCATCTGCCCAAGCGTTACGCCGCTCGTGCTGCCGGTTGACAACACAATGTCCCTGTTGCACGAGAAGCCAAACGAGTTCCAGCCCAGGTTCAGCATCTCTCCCGGCGCCATGTAGAACACGTCGCTCAGGTTGTAAACCCCGTTCGGCGTGCTACAGTTCGGGTTGCCCCAGTAGCTTCTCATGGCATTTCCGTCCTTGTCCAGAAGCGCGGTTACCCTTATGGGGTAGTTCCCGTTGTTTTTCAGCCTAATGTACACGCGCGTGGAGCCATCATAGCTCCCGAAGTTACGCGCAGCCCACTCAGGTATGGCAACAGGCGAGGCAGAGCGCCAGTAAGTTTCGCTTTGCGTAATCTGCGCGTCACTTGCCATCCCCGGGAAGAAGCCGAGCAGCGCGACGGAAACTAGGGCGACAATCAGCACAACTGCAAGAAGAACCAGATATTCAGTTGCGCCCTGCGCGCGCATCAATGCCAAAAAATCACGCCTTCCTTGCCTCTTTTGAGCCGGTCTTCACGAGGTCCTCCGAAGCCTCGGCAAGCTCGCGCTTCACCAGGTCTGAAAAGAGCTTGCACCATTCCTTGTCCACCTTTGCCCAGTCAATGTCCTCTGAGTGTATGCGCTTGAGCAGGTTGTTGAGCGCGGTGGTGCACCTGAGGACGAAATCCAGCTCCAAAAACTGCGGGTGGCTGTGCTTTTCCGAGGCTTCAAACACCTGCGAGTAGAGCTTGCCCTTGAGGAATGCCTCCATCACGTACTGCTTGGGCGAGATGCCTGTCTCGTCGCTCCTGCGCTCGAGCGCGGGGGGAACAAAATCCAGCTTCAGGTTCTTTGCAATCTTTCCCAAATCAGCGTCAGCAAGAGACTTGGCGTTTGCCGCAGGCTCGCTCAGGAACAGGCAGCGCAGCGCCGTGTCGTCGATGTCCTCTCCGCGCTCCAGTTCGAATGTCTGGACAAACTTATGGTCCTTGATGTCCGTCTCGTATTGGAGGCCAAGCATCCTGTACACGCGCGTTTTTCGTCCAAAGCGTATCTTCTTCAAAAACGAATACCTGTCGGTGGAAAACATGGATGCTGCGGGGATGCCAAACACTGTTTCCAGCCTGTCCTGCACGTCCTTTAGCGACTGGGCGTGCAGGTTGTAAAGAAGGAAAATGCCCGGCTGGGTGTTGAGCATGTTGATTACTCCCTGTATTGCAACGCGCGAGCGGATTTCGTTGATGATGACGCATGCGTCTCCCATGCGCAGCGCGGCATTTGTCATGGAGACCAAGTCAAGCTCGTTCTGCCCCACCTCGTCGCGGTCAGATGACTGCACCTGCACTGCGCCTATATGGAAGCCCTTTTTCCTGTAAGCCTTGACCGGGATTTCCTCAATGTCCTCAATGGGAAGTATCCTTTTCTTGGTGCCAATTGCCGCAATTTTCGCGGAAGTGAATGCTGTTTTTCCCACGCCTTTCAGGCCAAGCACTGCCTCGGAGCAGCCCAATCCCACCATCACGTCGTCATAGCCGGCAAAGAAAGGCGACATTGAATTGAGCTTCAGGTACATGGGGTAGGTGAAGGGCTTGTCGCGCATGATGCGCAGCGCAGCCTGCAGATCCCTGAAAGTGGCTGGCGGCTGCTGCAAGTGGCACCTCATTGCAAGCCTTGTGAGCACCACATCCACAACCGGCGTGTTCTTGTCGAATTTCCTCGTTCCCATGGTGGATGCCACAATGTTCTTGAACGCGTGCTCAAGCATCTCGCGGTTGTAGCGCCAAAGCGTGTGGCACAGCCCGAATTTCGCGTGCTCAATGTACAGGGGGGAGTTTTCACTGTCAATGTAAATGTCTGTTATATTGTCCTGATCTAAAGCCATGTTCTCAATCGGCGAGCCAAGCCCAACCGTCCAGGACGCGGCTTCCTTTCCCATTGCAATTGCCTGCTCCTGCGTGATTTCCTCCTTCTCAAGGTTTGCCTTGTCCATGAACTGCTGGGCAAACTCCCTGCTCTTGTCGTCGAAAATAGTGCTGTAGTCCACATTCTGGCGTATTTCCTTGAGCCCGTCTTGTATTGCGGCGCGCAGCATCTCCTGAAGCTTGGTGGAAAGGGACTCAATCACCAAGTTTTCAATCACATAGATGTGCGCCTCGCCGCCTGGCACGTCGTAGATTTTCACCTTCAGGCCATGCCCAATTTCATAATTAGCCTCGGGCACATCCACCTGCACTGCGTCTTTTGGCACAGTGAGCATGAAGTTCGTCATGAAAAGAAGCGACTTGAGGCCCAAGAGCGCGAGGAATGCCGCGCGAAGGTCGCCTGTCTTTTTGCACAGCAGGTACAAGGACGATTTCGTGTACGCATCCAGTATGCCGTTCATCCACGCGTGGAAATTCCTGTAGCCCTCCACGAACACCGCCTTTTGCGGATAGGGCTCGTTGTAGCCGCGCAGCACCTGCTCAGCCACCATGGGGTTCATGAACATGTACTCGTAAAAGTCCTTGAGTAGCTTCTTCCTCTGCAAATAATGCTCGTCCTCAGGCCTGCCATATGTTTTTTGGTTGAGCATGATGCCCTCGACCTGCCGAATGAGCGCATCGTATTCATAGATGATTGTGGTTTTTTCCTCATCCAGCTCCACCATTATTTCTTCCTCATACCTCATGGTCTTCCAAATCTTCGGAAGAGCCGAGGTCACCCTGAAGTGCGAGTTTATGCACTGCGGCGTGGCAAGCCCAAGGCCGCAGGTAGGACAATCCATCACAAGCCGCGTGCCCTGGTAGCTAGGTCTGCATCCCATGTGCCAACATTCGCGCGCGAGCTTTTAATCATTATCGCAGCATCTTCTTTCATGGGAGAATCCCTGGAGCTTCTTGCAGCCATTGACCGGTCCTTCAAAAGCGCCTGCCGCGCGATTTTCGGGCAGGAAATCGGCAGCCTGAGGGAAAACGAGCGGCTTTTCACCTATGCCGCGCCCATGAAAAAAGGGAAAAGTGCGCTCTCCGGGGCGGAAGTCTCCTACATTGCGCCCTATCCCGCGCGAGCCAAACTCATCTCCATGGAAGAAAAGCCGCGCCTCCCACCTCCAAAATTCTCTCCAAACGACATCAAGGACATAGACTCACTCCTGCGCGCAGCGCGCGAGTGCGCATACTACTGTGGCAGCAAGGCAATCGGCAATTCAAAGTACATAGAACGCTCGGACAACGTGACCGATTCCTTTTTCGTTTATGCTTCTCACAACATAACAAAATCCGAGTACATTGCGTATTCTGAACTGGTAATCAAGTCAAAGCACCAATTTGGTTCATCAGCCGTAGGTGAAAGCGAATTTTGCATGGGCCTAAGTGAAAGTTCGCTTGCGAAGCGGGTTTTCGAAAGTGCGCAGGTGCAGACGTGCTCCGACATTTATTGCTGCTTTTTTGCAAGGAACTGCCGGGATTGCATGTTCTCGTTTGGGCAGCAGTCAAAAATGTTCATGATAGGGAATAATCAGCTGGAAAAAGCAAGCTATGTGCCTCTGAAAAAGGAGCTTCTTTCCCAGATGGCTGCAATGCTTAAATCAAAGAAGAAGGGGCTGCTGCTTTCAGACATAGTGGGTGGGCGCGATGGCTAGCAAAAAAATAGGGAAAGCGTGGGCTACGACGTCTAGCATTGTTCTTGGCGAGCCGCTGTCCGGCCTCGACCGGTTCGGCAAATGGCTCTTCAGCGGAATGCCTGGTTGGAGGGAAGTGAAAACAAAAAGCGGGCAGGTGATTGTTCCTTGCTATGCTGTTTTTCCCGGCCTTCCAGATTCAAAAGTAGCCCTGATGAAAAATATCGAAGAAGTGGGCGGCATTTTGCTTGACATCAAAAGCACGCCTTCGGCAGAAAGCCTTTCTTGCCAGATGGGAAGGAAAGGGAAATTCATAGTCGACTTGGCCGAAGGCGAGAACTTTGATGTTGACAAGTGCTCGATATACAAGAACCTTTCAGCGGCCCACATGTCCCTGGACTGCTTCTATTCAAAATATCTTGCATACAGTTGGTTCTGCGACAACAACGACCATATTTTCGGCTGCCAGTTTACGTTCTTCTCTAGTTTCAGCATAAAGTGCTACCACTCCAGCCACCTGCAGCGCTGCTTTGAAATGGACAGCTGTAGCAAGTGCAGCGACAGCTATTTCTGCCACGACTGCGAGAACCTGCAAAACTGCATGTTCTGCTTCAATGTGAACAACCTGCGCTACGCAGTCGCGAACGTCGTGGTGGGCAAGGAAAAATTCGAGTCGCTCAAAAAGCAGGTGCTTGCGCGCACCGTGCGGGAACTTAAGGAAAAAGCAGCCGCTTCGCTCTCCGTCTACAATTTTTAAAAAAATCGCACGCAGCCCGCTTTTGGCGGGCCGCGCCTGAAAAACAAAAACGTTTGTGTACTTACTTAAGCGTTCTTCAGCTTCGCCTTGTAGACGTAGCCGTCCTTGCCAAGGTAGTACATGAATCCGCCCTGCTTTGCAATCTTCTCAGAGCCGATTTTCTTCTTCTTTCCGCGCTTGTTGTGCTTCATCGGTGCAGCCCATACATAGCCGTCCTTGCCGATGTAATAGAGATAGCCGTTCTCGCGCGTTATTTTCTCACTTCCAATTTTCTGTCCCATATTCACACCTCCAAAATAGATATGAGCGTTTGTCGCTCCGAGGTGGAATTCGGCGGCACA
>CAZYTZ010000047.1:0-7073 GCA_964650545.1 Microcaldota archaeon
AGCTTCGCATCCGCCGCGACATAGTGTACAAGGGACTGAACGAAATACCTGGCATAAGCTGCGCCAAGCCAGAGGCGGCATTCTACTCATTCCCGAAAATAGAGACCAAGAAATTCAAGGACGACCGCGCATTCGTCTACGCGCTTCTTGAGGAGACGGGTGTGCTCGTGGTGCCCGGCATGGCATTTTCCCCTGTGCTGGATGGCAAGTACTTCAGGCTCGTGTTCCTCGCACAGCCGGACGAGCTGCACGAGGCGATTGGGAAGATTGCAAAGTTTGTAAAGGAAAAGTGCTGATTCTTTGCCTTACTGGTATATGTTTTTCTTGCAAACTCCCATGGCGTCAGCCGCGCCAACAGGCAGGTAATCAGAGCAGTGGTGCTTAGCAGGGCAGCCAAAGCCCGCAATGCCGCCGCACTCGCACTGCTGCACGCACTGCAGCGTGCACGCAGTTCCCTCAGGCGCGCCGCGGCAGGCTGACGCGCACTCATTCCAGTGCCCGCGCGCGGACTCGCAAAGCGCCTGCGTCATCTCATCCGCTGGTGGATTGTTTGGTGGTGCCGGCGGAGTGTCGTTGCCAGGCGGCGAAGGCGGGGCAGGCGGCTGCTCAGGCGGGAAAACACAGCCCGCAAGCAAAAGCGCGGATGCGAGCACAATGGCAATAATGGCAAATGCAAACTTCATTCTCTCACCTGAAGCATTTGCCGCGCGCCCCTTAATAACCGCGCGGTTTTCGTTCGGCTTCACCTGCCGTTGGGGCTTAGTAGATTATCGTCAGCCCTATTTCGGTCATTTTCAGCCCGTCCAAGCCAACGGAAACAAACCCCTCTGGCAGTAGCAGGAGCGTCCCCTTGCCAATTGGTATGGCGACAACCCCCTGCAGGTCAAGGTTGAATGACTGCCCGTTGCTTCCAGCCGCAACCCTTATGCCCTTGTGGGCTGCCTGCAGCCCCAAGCCGCCCGTCATCCTGCCTTTGTCCGGCACTGTCAGGGTGAACGATGGCGTGATGTCCCACTCCTTGCTGGGCGCCAGCCTCCACTCTCCTGCGGCAGTCCACGCACCATCCGCAGAGGAATACATGAGCCCTGCGGTCGCAAGCATTCTTTCGTCGTGCCTTATTTCATACGCAATTCCGAACGCAGGCTTGCCCGTGCCGCTTGACATCTCGGCTGCAATCACCAGTGGCCCTATTTTCTGGAAAAGCGCGGCTGTGATGCCATTGCTTGTCCTGGTGGCAGTCACGCCGGTGCTTTTGAAGACCATGTTTGCCTGCAGCCCCCAAACGGGCTCGGTTTTGGGCGCAAAGTCCGCAAACGGATAGAAATACGTGCCCAGCCTGAAGCGCGCGGCAGGGTTGGGGAGCAGGCTGAAGCCCGAGAGCACTGGGTAGGGCTTGACAAGCTTTGTCTTGGGCTTGGCGAAAAGCGTATCGGGCGCCGACTGCGCCTTAGCCTTCCTGAATGGCGCAATTGCAAGCGCCACTCCCAAGACCGCTATCGCGGCAACCGTTGCAGCTGTTTTAATCCCCACCATAATATCTCATCCCCCCTCCCCAGTACCACCCCAGCCAGGCGGTCTCCTTGTCCCTCCTCCCCGGTACCAACCCAGCCAGGCGGTATCCTTGTTTTCCATGCACTCTAGTCTGTCCACGAGCGGGTGCAGGTCAAAAACAATCACGTAGTGTATCTTCTTGGCAGTCTCCTTCGACAGAATACTCCTCCCATACCGTGTCTCCAGGTCCTCTAGCATCGTTTTCAGGTAGCGGCTCGTTTTCAAGAGATCTCTTGACCGCGGTTCGTATGACAACTCGCACCGGTTCTGGAGGCACCTCTCAAACAGGTCCTCTGCTTTTTTGGCCGCTTCCTTCACCTTCTCGCCCCTTGCCTCGGCAAGCAGTTCCTTGCGCTCAAGCAGGGGCAGCTTCTGGAACTCGCGCAAACTCATTGAGTCAAGCCTGCCAAGCGCACCACCCCTGCGCTCCTCCTTCGGCATTGCCCTGCCAGGCCTGCGCACGTACCTGCCGCCGTCAATCGCCCATGCCATTCCAAACACCTCCATTTTTTCCATTCCATTTTGTTTCTGTCTGTGTTTGTTTGTGTATTAGGGTATATTTAATAAAATGTGGTATCCTAACAATACCACTATGGCAGAAGAAAGGCTTTGGCCAAGGCTGGGCTTCTCGGAGGGCGAGGGGCGCGTGTACGACGCCATGCTCCATTCTGAGGGCGCAACCCTCCAGTTCCTGCACGAGCAGACCGGCTTTGAGCGCAGGAACGTCTATGACATCATCAACAAGCTGGTGAGCAAGGGGCTTGCCACCTATTTCACCGAGAACGGTCACAAGGTGTACAGGATAACCCACCCGGGCAAAATCCTCGCTTACCTTGAGGAGGAAGAGAAGGAAATAACCGAAAAAAAGGCGCTGCTGGCTTCCAAGATGCCTTCCCTGATGAAATCATATGAGGCCGCAAAGCCCAAGTTCGATTTCCGCATCTACCGCGGGAAGGAGGGCATCCGCGCGCTTTTTACTGAGATGCTCGGCTTCCCGGACCAGTACTTCATAGGGGGCAACTGGGGCATAATGAAATACCTGGGGGCTGAGTGGTTCGCGCGCTACACGAAAAAAAGGATAGCGAAAGGCATCTGGATGCACGACATCGTCACCCAACCCTCCAAATTCCTCGCCCCTGCCCACGCGCCTGCCATGGAAAAATACTATGAGGTGAGGCATCTCCCGCCCCAGTTCAGCTCGCCCAACGTAATACTTGTCTTCGGCAACCGGTTCGTGAACCTTTTCTGGGGCGAGCCGCTTTTCGCATTCGTGGTCGAGAACGACGAGATCGCCAAGAACTACGTCTCCTACTTCAGGTACCTGTGGAAGACGCTGCCGGCTGCCAAGAAGTGAGCTCCCTGCCGCAGGGCCAGCATCGTCAGAACTCTTATAAATACTACGGCGCGAAATAGTCGCGCGATTTAAAGTCTGATATCGGGTTTTTGAGCAAATATCAGATTCACCCAGAGGTTGTAATATGGTACGAAAGGAATTTGTCGTCGACGAAGTAGTGAAAATGATGAAAAATGTGGAAAACATCCGCAACATAGCCATTGTTGCGCACGTTGACCACGGCAAGACCACGATGACTGACTCGCTGGTTGCGCGCGCAGGGCTTATCAGCAAGGAGCTGGCAGGCGAGCAGCGCATGATGGACTTCGACGAGCAGGAGCAGGCGCGCGGAATTACCATCAAGGCTGCGAACATTTCCCTTGCTTTCCACCACAATGGGAAGGACTATCTTATCAACCTCATTGACACGCCAGGGCATGTGGACTTCGGGGGCCACGTGACGCGCGCCATGCGCGCTGTTGACGGCGTAGTGCTTGTGGTTGACTCTGTGGAGGGCATCATGCCACAGACCGAGACGGTGCTCCGCCAGGCATTGAAGGAAAAGGCAAAGCCGTCCATTTTCATCAACAAGATAGACAGGCTGATAAACGAGCTGCAGCTTGACGACGCGGCAATGCAGGCAAGGCTCATCAAAATCATAAACGGGCTCAACAAAATCATCGAGCAATACGCGCCCGAGGACAAGAAAGAGGAGTGGATGATAGGCGTTGCAAAGGGCAACGTGGCATTCGGCTCTGCATTCCACAAGTGGGCGGTGTCCATAAAGAGCATGGAGAAGTTCAACATCAAGTTCACCGACGTGTTCAACCACTGCAAGAAGGGCGAGCACAATATACTGGTGGAAAAATCCCCGCTTGACGAGGTGCTGCTTACCATGGTGATTGAGCACCTGCCAAACCCCAAATACTCCCAGCAGTACCGTATCCCGGTCATCTGGAAAGGCGACATCAATTCCCCCGAGGGCAAGGCAATGCTTGCATGCGACCCCAATGGAAAGACAATTGGCGTGTGCTTTGGCGTGGTGAACGACCCGCACGCAGGGGAAGTGGCAGTGGTGCGCATGTTTTCAGGCACCATCAAGAAAAGCGACATGCTTTTCCTGGCCTCGCGCCTCACCACTGAAAAGGTGCAGCAGGCTGCAATTTACATGGGCCAGGACCGTGTCATGGTGGACAACGTGCTGGCAGGCAACATTGTGGGCCTTGTAGGGCTTCGCGATGTTTACGTCGGCGAAACCGTTTCCACTGACAAGATACAGCCGTTCGAGCAGATCAAGCACTACTCAGAGCCAGTGGTGACAAAGAGCATTGAGGCAAAGGACAGCAAGGACCTGACCAAGCTCATCATGGCTCTCCGCCAGATAAGCAAGGAGGACCCAACGCTCAAGGTGGAAATCAAGCAGGACACAGGCGAGCATTTGATTTCCGGAATGGGCGAGCTGCACCTTGAAATCATCGAGTACAAGATAACAAAGGAAAAGGGAATTCCGATCACCACCTCGCCGCCAATCGTGGTGTACCGCGAGATGATTTCCGGAAAGGCAGGTCCCATTGAAGGAAAGTCGCCCAACAAGCACACCAAGCTCAAGTTCATCGTGGAGCCCATCGAGCCCTCGGTGTACGAAGCCATGGTGGAGGGCAAGATACCTGACGGCAAGCCAAAGGGCAAGTCGCTTGTGGAGACACTGGTGGAGGCAGGCATGCCCCGCGATGAGGCAAAGTCCGTGATGCATATCTACAACAAGAACATCTTCATCAACGACACGCGCGGAATCCAGTACCTCAACGAAATCTCCGAGCTCATGCTGCAGGGTTTTGAGGAGGCAATGGACATGGGGCCTTTGGCAAAGGAGAAAGTGGTAGGCATGAAGGTGAGGATTACGGACGCCACAATCCACGAGGACCCGGTGCACCGCGGGCCTGCGCAGATAATACCTGCCACAAAGAGGCCAATTTACGCCGCAATGCTTTACGCAGGAGTAACTCTTCAGGAGCCCAAGCAAAAGGTGACAATCCTCTGCCCGCAGGACTATGTGGGCAATGTCATCACCCTCATACAGGGAAGGCGCGGCCAGCTCATCAACATGGAGCAGGAGGGCGAGGCAGCAACCGTGATTGTGAAGCTGCCTGTCGCTGAGATGTTCGGGTTTGGCAACGAGCTTCGCTCTGCCACGCAGGGCAGGGGCATTCCCTACCAGGAATACGCAGGCTATGAGCCTCTCCCCAGGGATATGCTTCTCAAGATTGTCAAGCAAATCCGCACGCGCAAGGGCGACAAGCCCGACCCGCCGACGCCAAACGACTTTTTGGACCTGTAGGAGGTTTCTTCTTTTCATTTTCTTTTTCCTATGGCTAGCTGGCGCAGGGGCTAAGAGAGGTTCCTGCCTGCGCGTTACTTCTTATCAGGCATCTTCAGCCACCGCGTTTCCTGAAGCATTTCCTTGCCTTCCGCCTCAATGCGCTTCCATTCCTCAAAAGCCCTCTTCACTTTGCCGCCCCTGACCCCGCCTGCTTCCTTTTTTATCTTCCCGATCCACGGCTTGAACTGCAGGAAGCGCATGCGCATTGTCTGCCTAGGGTCGAAAGTCCCTTCTGGCTTGGGCGCGTCAATCATTTTCCTGATAAAAGAAAAAAGAAGATCCTCCCGTGCGGGGGGCTGCATTGTTTTGCGCGTTCCCATACGTTGGATGTATATGGTGTGTTCAATTTTTAAGGAATGTGGCTCTTTCCAGCTCTCTCCCACAAACATAACAATTTATAATATTTTATAATAAAACATAATATGGTGAGCACATGACTTCAGCAATCGTGAACCTGACTGACGAGAACAGCCGTTTCATCAACATAATCAAGGCGCATTTCGGCCTCAAGAACAAGTCCGACGCCATAAACTTCGTGGTGGAAAATTTCCCAAAGGATGAAATCGGGCTCCAAGTCCGCCCGGAATACGTGCGCAAGCTCAAGAGGATAATGAAAGGAAAAATGAAATCGTTCTCTTCCCTAGACGAGATGAGAAAGGAGTATGGTTGAGATGTACTCTCCGATAAGCGCACAAAAGTTCCTTTCGAAAATGAAGAAGCTGAAAAAGAAGGACAGGCTGCGCTTTGAGAGGATTGACAAGAAAACAGAGGAAATCCTGCAGGACCCGCACCATTACGAGCCGCTTGGCAACGTGATGGCAGGCATCTTCCGCGTGCATATCGACCCATACGTGCTCACTTTCAGGATTGATGAGGAAAACAAGAAAGTGATTTTCCTTGATTTTGACCATCATGACAAAATCTACAGATAGATTTTGTAAGAAGTGGAATCGCAATTCCACGATGATGATAAAGTGTGCAGGAATTGATCACAAAGCCCGCGCTGGCAGCGGAAAAACGGGAAAAGAAGGGAATCGTCAATCAAACGTGAGAGGGGAACTCTGCAGCGTCTGCAAGCAGGTCTCTCAAGTAATCCCTGGTTTGCGTTTCAGCAATGAAGTGCCTTGAACCAGGGCCTATCTGCAAGCCTGGCCGTTCATAAGTATGCTCTATTGTGCGTGTCCCTTTTTCGTTGCCGGAATAGTCTTTGCCCTCTATCTTCACTGTCAAGACGGTTTCATCCTTCATGAGGGTGATTGTGGCATCCTGCCTTTCCGGAAAAATCTCGTTTTTGGAGAACTTGAGGCCTTTCATGACTTCCTCTGACTTGTTTTCAGCGGCAATCATGCCATAAAGCCTGCGCGCAGCCTTCCTCATGCCTCCGTTGCTCTTCGCGTTGTAAAAGTCTTTGCTCAGCTCGTAAATGAGCTGCTCGCGCTGCTCCGCCGCCGGGTCTGTCTCATGGCGCCTGGCGGGGCATTCGTCAAGATAAGGTATAAGAGTTCCCCCGACAAATCCCGCAAGATTGGTCTCCAGTCTATATTCCAGGCTAAATTTATCAAAAGTCATGGTTCCGGGTGCCATGTGGTGCAGGAGTTTGTAAGAGAGGGAGTGCGAAACGTCGTTTTTCGTTATGCTTATTGACACCAGGGGATATTTGTCCGTGTAATTGTCTCTCACCTCAACCACGAAATAATCTGAATACATCTCAAAACCCTTCATCACGAGTACTTTGCAGTTGCAGAGCCTCTCATTCCCCCTGACATACTCTCTTATGAAATTCCCTATCATTTCTGCCTGTTTCCTTAC
>CAZYTZ010000048.1:0-6865 GCA_964650545.1 Microcaldota archaeon
TCAACAATCGCAATCGGGCTTGCGCTCTGCCAGTACATCTGGCTCTGCGTGATTTGCGCATCCGACGCCATGCCGGGAAAGAAGCCGAGCAGCGCGACGGAAACAAGCGCGACGATTAGGACGACTGCAAGAAGAACCAAGTATTCAGTTGCGCCTTGGCATCTGTAAAAGCGCCGCGCGCCCATCGTGGATGGCACGGAGCCATCTTGCAATCCCGTTCGGGCGCAGCTCATAGGAACGTCGCCTTCCGAAGAAGCGGGTCGGACACGCTGTATTTCTCGTCCCTCTTCTCTATGAATGAATAGCGCATCAGCTCGTCAAGAAGGTAGGTGAACCGCGCGGAGGACAGCCTGCTCTTTGTGTCCTCCTCCACGCGCAATTTCAGCTCGGACCAGGAAATGCCATTTGCGCGCCGGAGTATGCTTTCATACGCCTTCTTTTCCTTGCGGTTGCCCATGAAGCTTGCAAGCTCGGACGCGGCAATGCGCGAGGCAATTTCCACCGTTTCCTCGAGTGCGCGCTCGTTTTTCAAAAGCCCGCGGAGGTGCCCGTACATGGTAAGCCATCCTGCCAGCCCGTCAAGCTCGGAAATCGCCTCGTCAATATCACTCGCAGATATGCCGTATCCTGCCTGCAAAAAGCCAGCCTTCAAAAATTCCATTGCCCTGCTCTTGTCAAACCTCTCCATCTTTATCCGCACCACAAGCCGCCCGTAAAGCGCGTGCTTCGGGTCCTTTTCCCCAAGCACTTCTTCCACCAAGCCAATCTCGCTTCCGGAAAGCACAAATATGACGTTTGGAAGCCTGTCGTAAAAGTAGGAAAGGATGTCCCCCAGATCCTTCCTATCCGCCCTCTGCGCCTCATCTATGAAAACCACGACGCGGCGCGCGGCTGCGATTTTCCTCTCCATCTCGCCCCGGTTAGCGGCGCCCACTTTTATCTCCACTCCCAGGCCAAGCGCAGAAACCCCGAGGCTTTCCACCTTCCCGAATATCTTGGCTTTGCCTGTCCTTGCTGCATCATATATTACAGAGATAAGCTCCTTTTTCGGGTCTGGAAGCGCCCTGCCGTCCAGCCACAGCTTCGACCCTGTTGTTTCGTTGAAAACAATGTTCATCAGGCTGGTCTTTCCCACCCTGCGCGCGCCCAGAACGGCTATTATGGGATTCTTTCCCGCAATCGCCTTTTTCAGCTCGGAATACTGGTAATCATAGTTGAAGAAGTCCTCTTTTTTTGCTTTCGGGGCAAGGTCAAAGTACATGGATGCCTTATGGGGGCTGCTTTTATTAAGTTATGTGAAAAATGCTTTTTATCTTACCCAGGTAAGGTAAAAGTGGCATTTTGCCTTACTTGCCCCCGGCGTGGCTGGTTTTGCGCGCCTTCCCATGCTGTACTGCAGCTAGTTGCACCTGAAAAAGAGCGGCTTTGCGCCGATTTCGCGCTTGGTGATTTGCTGCCCGTCGATGTACTCAATGTACTCGAAGTCGAAGGAATCGTAATTGACGAAGTTGCTTGAGTTGGTGCAGTATTGCTTGGCGCCGCGCAGGACGTTTAAGCCCGGATAGCTCGTGCTGAAATGCACGCGCAGCTCAGTGCCCCCTGCCGGGCCAAAGTAGCTCTTGCCATCCTTGGAAAGCACCGAGGGCAAGTTCTCCCTCATGGATTTAGTGGCTGTGGAGCGCGAGCTTGGGAAAGCCACGGGCAAGAAGGCTGATGTTGCCACGCTGCGCTCGCTAAAGCCTGCGCTGCTCCCGTACATAAAGCGCGACCTGACGGCGATAATGTGAACGACGAAAAGAAAGACCCGGATGTTTATCTGCAGGATATCCTCTTCTCAATAGCGAGGACAAAGTCTGCGGACAGACTTTGTCCGCATTCGTAAATCATCCAATTTACGAATCAAAAATAAAGAGTTCACCAAAGGAATGGACTCGCGCGCATTCTCTTCAAATGCCCTTGTGATGGACGCAGTCATCCGCAACAAGCTCATCCATGCCTACAGCGATGTTGACGCCGCAATCGTTTGGGATGTGGTGAAGCACGACCTGCCCGCGCTTGAGGAAAAAATAGGGAAAATAATGAAGCGCGCCTGAGCATGCATGCCGGTGCGGGGGCGGAACTTCCATTCCCTCGCATATCCCATGCGCGCTTTTTAGTAAAGGAAGCCAAACAGCACGAGCGGGATTCCCTTGCCCGATGCCGGGCTGGAAAGGATGAATTTCTCATATTTCCCATCCACCCCTTTCAGCTGCGTTGCGCCCTTCCCTGCGCCGCCGATTTCGAAAACAAGCCTCCTTCCGCCGAGCTGCACGAAATAATCCGGCGCCTTTTGCCCTTTTGCCCCCTTCAGGTAAAGCAGCCCGGGGACATGGTGGGCGAAAAATTCCTCGCGCAGCGCGCCTTTCAGCCTCGCCTCGTCCACGCCGGAAGAAAGGTGCGCCCTGAAAGGGAGGGCGAAAAGGAATTTCGGCTCGCGCGTGAGGTTGGTGCCGTGCGGAAGGATGGCGCTAAGCACAAACGCGGATGAGAGCATGTCCACGTAGCGCTGCGCCTTGTACTTTGTTATGCCCAAATTCTTGGCAATCGAGGAGTAGCTGCATACCTCTATCCCCGAGCGCGCGATGAACAGCAGCATGCGCCTGGTGTTTGCCGCATCCTCAGAGTCGAATTTGGCAACCGAGGGCAGGTCCCGCTGGATTATTTTGTCAATCACGTTCCCCACTGCCTGCGGATCCGGATTCTCAAGCGAAAAGGGAAGCGCGCCGCTTGTGCAAAATTCCATGAAAAGCGGCTCGTATTCCTGCACTTTCAGGTAATTTTCTTTCCAATCGGCAAGGATGCTTCCAAGTGTCAGCACCGGCAGTTCCGCGCCTTTCTTGAAAAGCAGGTATTCCCTGAACGAGAATGGGGGCAGGCCCACAATCGCCACCCTGCGGGAGAGGTCATGCCTGCTTTCGGCTATTTCGATTGCCGAGGACGAAGTGAAGGCAATTTTCACGCCAAGGAAGTCAAACGCCTTTTTCAGGTCTGCCTTCCATTCAGGGTATGCGTGTATTTCATCGACAAACAGGTGCCGGATGCCATGTGCGGAATGCAGCTGCTCTGCAAGCTCGTAAAGCCTCACATCCGCCGGCAGCGCATCCATGCTCACATATGCCGAGCCGGGGGTGCTGCTTGCAAGCTGGCGCAAAAGCACGGTCTTGCCGGAGCCGCGCAGGCCTGCAATGCCTACAAACACCCTGCCTGAAAGCAGCCTTTTGACGGTTGGGTATGCGAACCGTTCCCTCGGGTAGACAGCCGCGCTCTCCTTTGCCTTCCTGCTCTTGTCCAATATGTCCTGCATGGCTTCTGGCGCAATCATGCTTTCTTTATTGCCGGCAAGAGTTTTTAAGCATTTCGTTCAATCTATTTGACGAAATGATAGTCATTTCGTTCAATTCATTTGACAAAATGACAAAACTCCAAAAGACACCTCCCTGGATGCTTCAAAATCTGCTCCTTTACCAGCAGTTTTCAATGAAATCTGCTGCCAGACCAGCAATTTTTTAATACTAAGCCCCCAAACACCCTCATGGCAGTGCCCACCACCAAGGAAATAATGGATTATTCGCCCTTCAACACGGGCGGCTTTGAGGAAACGCCAAAATTCCGGCGCAGCATCTATGCCGAGCTTGAAAAAGCCGCCGCCAACAAATACATCACGGCATTGAGCGGGCTGCGCAGGGTGGGAAAAACCGTGCTCCTCAAGCAGCTTCTCCAAAAAAAGGGCGGCGCGTATTTCTCTTTCGACGAGCAGAAATACTGGAACACGGAAAGCATCTCGGCAGTGATTGAAACTTTCCTGGACCATGGCTTTTCCACAATCGTGCTTGACGAGATTGGCAATGTGGGGGATTGGGCAGGGACGCTCAAGAAGCATTATGACCGGGGCAATGCGAAGTTCCTCGTAAGCGGCTCGGCATCATTGAAGATAAAGAAAGGCAGGGAAAGCCTTGCAGGAAGGATGTTCGAGTACCACGTGCCGCCTTTCCAGTTTGACGAATGCCTGGCAAAGGAAGGGAAGGCACAGGCAGCCTCATCAATATGGAAAATGCGGGCGCACGACGCCGAGCTGCCGCAGTTCCTGATGGCCGGCTCGTTCCCGGAAATCCACGGCGAGACGCCAGAGGCGGCAAGGAAATACGTCTCCTCCCTTGCCGACAAGGCGGTGTTTGAGGACATCCCCAACAGGTTTGGCATAGAGCACCGCGCCAAGCTGGCCGATCTCCTGAAATATTGCGCGACTTTCTCGGCGTCCCTCTATTCCGAGTCGGGCATCTCATCTACATTGGGCATGGGCAGGAGCGCGGTTTCGGACTACATTTCCTACCTAAGCCAAAGCTACTTCGCCGGGGTGCTTTTGGGGGAAGGCTCGTTTGCCAGCGCGCTTAGGAAGACAAAAAAACTCTTCGTTTCCTGCCCCTCCCTTTACTGGGCCCTTTCCGACTCATACTCCGAAGGCGCGTCCGCCGAAGTGGCGGTTTATGACAGGCTTTGCGCATGGGGTGAGGCGCCCAGGTTTTACCGAGATTACCAGAAGCGCGAGGTGGACTTCATCGTGCGCGGCGTGCCAATCGAAGTCAAGTTCAGGAACCAAATAGGCGCGCAGGACTATTCCGCGCTCCTCTATTACATGGAAAGGAAAAAGGCGGCTTTTGGCATAATGGTGACGAAAAGCGCTTTCGATGAGAAAAAAATCAAAGGCAGGCGCATACTGCAAATTCCGCTTTCGGCATTCCTTTGCGCAAGGGGCTTTGGCGCGCTTCTTGACGCTTGATTCCCCTATAATCAGTTGTAATTGCTCATGCACTTTATTATGTTTTCCATCACAATCTCTTCTTCCTGCCTATCTTCGACATGAGGTGCCTGCTCCCGCTTTTCACGATGTCGCCTGTCGCCTCCAGCCCCCCGCGCAGCATCTCGCTGCTCGTCTGGGTGCTGTCCCTGACAATCTTGCGCGTAAAGTCCCAGCCATGCACCACCTGCTGGACCGCGCCCTGAGTGGGGTGCACTGCCACAATCCTGAAAACCATTGCCCTGTCCTCGTGCTTGTTTAGCACGTTCCTGCCCTGCGCAATCCTCGGGCTGAAGAGAAGCACGGTCGCCAGCCTCATCAGCCCAGAGAGCAGGAACACGAGCAGTATGCCTGAAAAGCCAAGCAGCACGGCGCCTGGGAACGCGAACAGGAAGGCGCCGCCTGCAAGCGCGCCTGCGGCAGATGCAAGCGCGGAGAAAATATTGTACTTGGAAATGAACGAGGGGCGAAGCTCCCTGCTCACAAGCGAGAGCGCGGAGTTGAACATTGCCAGGTCATAGCCTGCCCAGACAAAGCCTGAGAACACCTGGAAAACGCACAGCATCCAAAAATCCCCTGAGAAAAGCCAGAGCAGCGGCACAAAAGGCGCAAGAAGCGCAGTGGTCATGAGCACCGTGCTGTTCTTGAACCTGTCAATCGCATGCCCCCAGTACGGGTATGCAATGATTTTCGCCACTATTGCAATTGCCGTGAGCGTGCCCAGCGCACCGATGTCAAGCCCGAGATTGTTGAGCATGTAAGGCGTGAAAAAAGGCGAGGCGAACTGCACGGAAAAGCCCATGAGCGCCACAAAACCCAGAAACCACAGCTCATTGCGGTATGCTGGCAGCAGGAAAAGGTGCTTGAACTTCACTTCCGAGGCGAGCTTTGCCTCATAAGGCACGTCCGCCGTCCTTGAGTTGAACCATGCGCTTGACATTCTCGCAATAAAAGCAATGCCGAACATCGCGGCAAAGGCAATGCCTGCGCTGTACTGGAGCTGAAGCGCCTGTATTATCCAGCCGCCCCCGAACGTGGCAACGAAAAGCGCAACCTGCATGAGCCTGTTCCTCCTGGCGAAAAAGCCGGCCCTCTCGTTTTCCGGCACAACATCTGCCACCCAGCCCGACCATGCAGGGTTCACGAAAAGCGCAGCGCCAAAGCCTATCGAGAAAAATACAATGGCAATCTCTGGGGAAAGGTTGCCTGGCCAGAGCATGGTGGCGATTATTGGCAGCCAGCAAAGCGCCTGCGCAAGCGAGCCTGCAACCACCAAAAGCCGCCTGCTCTTCACCGCCCTCATGGCTGAAAGCGAGAAGAACTGCAGCGCCGCGCCAACAATCTGCGGCAGCGCGGCAAGAAGGCCTATGAGAAAGTCCCCTGCGCCCAAAAGCACGAGCGAGGCAGGCAAATAGGCGTCCCCCAGCCCCGCCATCACCGCGTATGCCATGCCATCCGCAGTTATGTTGCGCATCGAGGGCTTGCGCTCTCCCTCAGGAAGCGTGGCAGTGCCCTCATCATTGTCCATAAAATAGCCTTCCTGCGATTTCTGAGAAAAGATTAATAAGCAGGGGGCAGAAACCAATCCATGACGCTTGAATTCCGCCATGCCCTGTTTGCCTCCGGAGCATTCCTCATTCTCATCGGGGCTATTGCGTTTTTGGCTGACCTTGCCTCATCAAGCCCAGACCCTGGCATGCTTGAGGCTTTTTCTCGGGGGTTTGACACGATTTTCATGGCGCTTTTCTCAGGAGTGCTGATTGGCGTGGGGGTTGCGCTTGTGGGCAATGGGATTGTGCTGCACACGCTTGGCCACAAAAGGCATATCTTCCTCTCCTGCCTTGCTTCGCTCTTTTTCCTCGCGCTTTCCTCAATGGCGGTCTTCAACAGGGGCGGCAGCCCGGTTCTGGCGCTCGTGGCGTTCTTTTCATCCATTTCGGCATCGGCAGCCTTCCTGTTCGCCGCGCTATGGTACGCGCTTTCAGACGCAGCGCGCAAATACCTCCTTTCAATCAGGTGACGCGCCAGTGG
>CAZYTZ010000049.1:0-6446 GCA_964650545.1 Microcaldota archaeon
TCTTGCCGGATGAGACTGAAACCATTGCGTGCTGCAGCACCTCGCCCTTGTAGAGGTAGCCGTGCTTTATCACGCGTACTATGGTGCCTTCAGGCGCGTTTGAGGCTTCCTGCAGCGCGACTTCGTGCCTGAAAGGGTCGAGCTTCTCGCCCTCAAGCTTCATGGGCTGCAGCCCTTCCTTCTCGAATTGCGACAGGAGCTTGGCAAGCACCAAAAGCACGCCCTTTTTCGTATCGCTGTCAGGCAGCTTGGCAGCCTCTGCTGCCGCAAGCTTAGCCTCCTCGTAAATCGGGAGCAGCCTCAGCATGAGGCGCGCCTCTGATGCGCGGCAAAGCTCCACTTTCTCCTTTTCCGTCCTTTTCTTGTAATTGTCGAATTCCGCTGAAATGCGCAGGTACTTGTCGTTGAGGGAGGCGCAGTCGCATTTTTCCTCAGCTGCGCCCGTGCTTTGGGGAGCTTGTGCATGCACCTTCTTTTTTGCCTCGTGCGGGGCATGCTCGTGCTTTTTTTCAGCGTGCTTTGTGTGCTCTTGTTTTTCGTTTTCCATCAAAATCACATTTAGGGCAGTCTTCTGCGCCTTTTGAAGTGCTCGTCGAATTCGCGCCCCATCTGCGCGAAGTGCTCGTCAAACTCTCGCGCCATCTCGTCCATTTCCACGAAATTGCGCTCCATTTCCTTGCGGAATTCCAGTATCATATCCTCTGCGGAGCGCACGCGGAGCGTATATTTGCCCTCCTCGCGCTTCACAAAGCCTGCGCCCTCAAGCCGCTTCATATGATGTATTATAGTAATCCTGTTGATGCCTGAAAGCTCGGACAGCTCGGAGCCGCCCACTGGCTGGCCGCGCGAGTGCACCATCATCACCTTTAGCACCTGGGGAAGCGTGGCATCGGTGTCGCGCTCGCTCATGAGGCGCATCTTCCTGCAAAGCTCAACCAGGTCCTCGTCGGGCGAGATGGGCTTTTTTGCCGGCATCATTTCCGCTTTTGGTTTCTGCATATGAGCACCTGTCAATATCTTATTAACAAAGATTAATAAATGTTAATACCTTATTAACACTGTTAGGAAGATGTTGACACACAACGCGGGAAGGTTTAGGCTAACTATAAAAAGGAGAGGGCTGAAATGCAAAACATGAGTATCAAGTTTGTTATCATAGCGTTAGTTTCGCTTGCGCTGCTTTATGGCTGCATAGGCGACAGCGTGCCGCAGGAAAAGTACGATTCGCTCTCTGCGTCATGCGAAAAGGCAAAGAATGACGCAGCCTCGGCACTTGCCGGCGAGAAGGGCAGGACTGACATGGCAAGCGCCAGGCTTGCCACGTGCAATGCCGAGATGCAGTCCATGGAACAGCTGCTTTCGGCAAGGGAGCAGGAAAACGACGAGCTGATGATTGACGCAGCAGTGCTTGCCAAGGCAAGGGAAAAGATGGACTGGGCGGGGCAGTACAACCTTGCGGCAGCATATTACCTTGATGCTTTCGGGCCTGGCAAGCTGCCAAACACTGCGAGGATGAACAAGATAGACGTGCAGGTAGCGCTGCTCAACGACGCGGGGCTTGCAGCCGTGTGGAATGGCGTGAAAAACTGCCAGGGGATAACCGGCTGCGCCAATGCAAAGGCAAAGGTCATTCCCTACATAGGCAACCAGACCCAGAAGCTTGCATTGGATGCTGCCGCGATTGTGGGAGCAAAAAGCGGCTAGGCAATGAATGGTGAGGCATATGCGCAAGTTCAAGACCACGGAAGAGATTCCCATTCCAACAAAGCTCATAGACCAGGTGATAGGCCAGGACGAGGCGGTGAAGCTTGTCAAGAAGGCAGCAGTGCAAAAAAGGAACGTTCTCATGATTGGCACGCCTGGCACGGGCAAGTCCATGCTTGCGCAGGCAATGGCAGAGCTCATGCCTGTCACAGAGCTGGAAGACGTGATGGTCTATCCAAATCCCAATGACGAGAACAGGCCGCTTGTAAAAACCGTGAAGACCTACCCGAGCGAGGAGGAAATCAAGAAAGACCCCGGGCTTTTCCAGCTCTATTCCTCCTTCAGGCAGATGAAGCAGGCGATTGCGCAATTTTCTGGGATGAAACGGCAGAAAAAGACGCGCGAAGAGGAGGAAATCGGGCAGGGCAGGATGCTGCAGCAGGCTGCAAAGGGGCGCGAGACCGCTGCGCAGAACCGCGGAGGCTCTGGCGGCACCATGTTCCTGTTCATCATGGTCGCTGCGATAATTTTCTTCTATGCCACAGGCTCGCTGAACAATGACAACAAGTGGTTCGTGCTTGCGGTGCTTGTGGCAATAGGCATGATGTACCTGCTTTACCGCTTCACCAACACTTTCGGCAAGAAGATGGGAATTGGCACCTTCGACTACAACGACCCCAAGCTCATTGTGGACAATTCTGGAAGCAAGAATGCGCCTTTTGTGGATGCGACAGGCAGCAAGGCAGGCGCTTTGCTTGGCGACGTCAGGCACGACCCGCTGCAGTCAGGCGGCCTGGGCACGCCTGCGCACGTGCGCGTGGAGGGGGGCGCGGTCCACCGCGCAAACAAGGGAGTGCTTTTCATAGATGAAGTCGCCTCTTTGAAAATCAGGAGCCAGCAGGAGCTTTTGACTGCCATGCAGGAGAAGAAATATTCCATTACAGGCCAAAGCGAGAACTCGTCCGGCGCGATTGTGAAGACAGAACCCGTGCCTTGCGACTTTGTCCTTGTTGCCGCAGGCAATTACATGGACATGCAGGGAATGCACCCTGCGCTGCGCTCCCGCATCCGCGGCAATGGCTATGAGGTGTATGTGCAGGACACAATGCCGGACACCCCTGAGAACGAGGACAGGTACTTGCAGTTCGTGGCGCAGGAAGTGAGGAAGGATGCCAAGATACCGCATTTCACCTATGCCGCAGTGCAGGAAGTGATTGACGAGGCAAGAAGAAAGGCAGGCAGGAAAAAGAGGCTGTCGCTGAACCTGAGGGAGCTTGGGGGATTGGTAAGGGCAGCAGGCGACATTGCAAATGAGGAGAAAGCAAGCATGGTGGATGAGAAGCACGTCATGAAGGCGCGCGGGCTTGCCCAGACAATCGAGCAGCAGATGAGCAGGCGGTTTGTGGAAAGCCGCAAGGACTATCCTGTTTTCGAAAACGAGGGCATTGCCGTTGGCAAGGTCAATGGTTTGGCTGTGCTTGGCGACTCCATGGCAGGCCTGATTATGCCCATTGTGGCAGAAGTAACGCCCGCATCATCAAAGGCAGAGGGCAAGCTGATTGCCACCGGCAAGCTTGGCAAGATTGCAAAGGAGGCTGTGGAAAACGTTTCGGCAATCATAAAGAAGCACATTGGCAAGGATGTTTCGCAATACGACATGCATGTGCAGTTCCTGCAGACTTATGAAGGCGTGGAGGGGGATTCTGCTTCCATTTCCATTGCGGTTGCGATAATTTCCGCAATGGAGGGCGTGCCTGTGAGGCAGGACATTGCAATGACAGGCTCGCTGTCCGTGCGCGGCGAGGTGCTGCCTGTGGGCGGCGTGACCGGCAAGACCGAGGCTGCAATCGAGGCTGGCCTGAAGGAAGTGATTGTCCCGAAGAGCAATGCAGAGGACATACACCTGTCAAAAGGCATGAAAGGGAAAATCAAAATCGTTCCGGTCGGGAATTTTGTGGACGTGCTGCAGCACACGCTCGTTGACTCTTCGAAAAAGCGCGCGCTCATAAAAAAGATGGCTGGCATCTTGCACATAAAGAAAAAAAGAAAGTAACGCCCCCGCGGAGATTCGAACTCCGATCAAAGGCTTCGGAAGCCCTCATTCTATCCATTGAACTACAGGGGCGCAATGGAAAATTTGAAACGAAACAGTATAAGAAGGCTCCGGAATGCGTGCATTCCCCCATTCTATCCATTGATCCTAAAGCCCGCAGGGCTTTGGGAGGCAGTCGGCAGACCGACTGGAACTACAGGGGCGCGCTTTGCAATAGTTGGCATATGAAATCATTATTAATGAAAGCGCATGAACTTCGCTGGGAGATGGGATGCGTGCCAAAAGTAAGGGGAAGCGGCGCCTGATTGAGGCGCTCGCGTTTGTTTCAGGGGCAGCCGTGCTTGTGCTTGAGATTGCAGGCGCGCGCATGCTTGCGCCGGCATTCGGGACATCGATATTCGTATGGACTGCGCAGATCTGCACTGTTTTGGTTGCGCTTGCGCTTGGCTATTATTACGGCGGGAAACACGCCGACTCAAGCAATAGGATGGCACAGGCATCAAAAATGCTCCTTTTTGCGTGCGCGTCCTTGTCGATTTCCCTTTTCCTTTCCAACCTGGCGCTTTTGGGAAGCTCGGTGCTTGGCGCAAAAATCGGGCCATTTCTGTTTTCAGCGTTCCTGTTTTTTGCCCCGTGCTTTTTCGCAGGGGCATTGGCGCCAATATTCCTGAGGGAATATGTTGTGGAGATGGGCAGCGTCGGGAACGACGCCGGGAAGATTTATGCGATTTCCACCATGGGCAGCCTGGCAGGCGCGCTTTTGTCAGCATATGTGATTGTGCCTTTCATCGGTGCAAAGGCAGGCATATTTATTACAGCGGCGGTTTTTGGCTTGCTGGGCTTTTTTGCCAGGAGCAAAATCGACTTAGACAAGGTGGTGGTGCTTGCCATCCTGGTCCTGTCGCTATCAGCATTTGTGCAGGCCGCCGCCTCTTTTGTGCCGGAAGGCTATGTTGTGACCAAGGAATATGACAGTGAGTACTTCCATATCAGGATTGCGGAGAAAGGCGAGTACAGGTTCCTCTTGCTGGATGCGGACGCGCATAGCAGCATAAAAAAGGGCGAGAATGCGCTGGTCATGGAATATACCAAGCAGATGGCATATGCGGCCGATGAGTACCTGAGCGGCGGGGCAGAGGGGCAAAAAGTTGCAATGTTAGGGCTTGGCGCAGGGACGCTGGCAAGGCATTTTGCAATTGAGGGGGCAAATGTGACCGTTTATGAGATAGACCCGGCGGTGCTGGCAGCAGCGCGGCAGGAGTTTGAATTCCCTGAGATGGAAAACCTCCAAGTCCGCATAGGGGATGCGAGGGGGCTTTTGTCTGTGGACAGGGATGCTTACGATGCGCTGCTCATAGACGTATTTGCCTCAAAATTCTCAATACCTGTGCACCTTGCAACAGGAGAGGCATTTGCGATATATCGGCAGTCGGTCGGGGACGGGTTGCTTGTGATAAACATAATTTCGTCATCAGAAGGAGAAAAATCGGAGGTTTTCCGCTCAATATCAAGCACTGCAGAAGAAGAGTTCCCATACCAGATTGCATTGCTTACTGGCAAGAGCCCGAAAGACACGCAGAATGTGGTGCTTGTTGCATCGGCAGCCCCTTTTGGCGAGGAATACCTTGGGAAAATCAGGGCGGCAGGATGGGCAATTGTGGAGGAGTGGGAAGGCGGCACCATCTACACTGATGAGCGCTCCTCAATTGACTATGCGATGATGAACGTGCTTGAATGATTGCGTTTATTAAATTTTCAGCTGGGGTTGGAAACCGACGTGGGAAAGTGGCAGGAGAGGAAACAGGTGTATTGGGAGCAGGTTTATAAATTGTTTATTTTAGTATATAAACATGGGAAATATCCCGACGAGAAAGCCATTTCGTGTGAAGGTTAGCGGCTGTGCTGCCCCCCTGACAATTGCAAGAAGGTCGGTTTACCCGCTTCTTTCCGGCTCAAACCTTCAGGAGTTCAATGAGCTCAAGCTCGAGGCCCACAGGAAAAAGACATTCCAGGTGCAAGAAACAATCGGGAAGAGGATGTGCCTGTTGGCTGCAAAGGTCAGCCAAAAGGAGCTTGAAAGGCGGAAAAATGCCCTTGAGAAGGAAAGCGCGGAGCGCGGCTTGGAGGAAAAGGAACTGCTGCTTGAGGATTGCGAGGACAAGATGCATGAAATATCCGCGAGGGCAAAAGAACATGTCCGCCAGATAGGCGAGAAAGCCGATGCTTGGAGAGAAAAGTCCACAGGCAGCGCGATTGTGAAATCGTTCATTGAAAGCGAAGCAGGAAGAGCCCTGCCAGAGGATGCAAAGAATGCAGTAAGCGAGACATTGAGGGCGGTCGGGGCTGAGTTGGAATCAATGGGGCTGATAGAGCCAGACATTCCCTTTGCCGAAGCCTTTGAGGGATTCCAAGAAGAAGCCGAGTCCCTCAAGCCGTACGAGGTGACCCGGGAATACCTTGAGAGAAAGGGCGTGAAGGCAGGCTGGCTGATGGATGTGGAGGCTGGCAAGGACTTTGAAGCAGTCGCAAGCCATGAAGACTGGCAGCAGGTTGCAAAGACACTTGGGGCAATGGGTAGGCAGGATGAGGGGCTTGAAGAACTTCTCAGGCTAATTGCCTACAATATAGCCGAATTAAGGAAGCTTGTGGGAAAGGAAAACAGGGCTATGGAGAGCATCGGCGACATTGC
>CAZYTZ010000050.1:0-6441 GCA_964650545.1 Microcaldota archaeon
ATAGCTAAAATTAGCACTAATAATTAATAAACTTATTTGTTGGACAGTCTACTAGCTTGCGCACAAGCCAAGCGCACGGATGCCTGCCAAACAAGCATCAGCGCGGCTTTGAGGCGCACTTGCAGAACGGGACTTCACGCCCGTAGGAAACGCCTTTCTCGCGGATTGCGCCTCCGCACTTCATGCATAACGCCATTTGCATACCCCCTAAAAGGACTACTCCAGCTTTCCGTCCAGGTATTTCTGGTAGCCGCCAAGGTCCAATAGGCCGTGCCCGCTCAGGTTGAACACTATTGTCTTCGCCTCGTTGTTCTTCTTGCAGGCAAGCGCGGTGTCGATTGTCGCCTTGATGGCGTGCGCGCTTTCAGGCGCGGGAATTATTCCTTCTGTGCGCGCGAATGTCACGCCTGCCTCGAACACTTCCTTCTGCTCATAGGCAACGGGCTTTACCATGCCGTCCGCAACGAGGTGCGAGACAGTGGGCGCCATGCCATGGTAGCGCAGCCCCCCTGCGTGTATTGGCAAGGGCACGTAGTCCTTGCCAAGCGTGTACATCTTGAGAAGCGGAGTCATGCCGGCAGTGTCGCCAAAGTCGTACGCGAACTTGCCCTTGGTGGTGGAGGGGCAGGTGACAGGCTCGACTGCGATGAACTCCGCATTGTTTTTTCCCTTCATCTTGTCGTAAATGAGCGGGAAGGAGATGCCTGCGAAGTTGGAACCGCCGCCTATGCAGCCGATGACATAGTCCGGCACGGCATCCTCGAGCGCAAGCTGCTGCCGCACCTCCTGCCCGATGACCGTCTGGTGCAGCATGACATGGTTGAGCACGCTCCCCAGCGAGTACTTGCTCTTGTGCGTGGGGTCGGCGGCGACCTTTTCAATCGCCTCGGAAATTGCAATGCCAAGGCTTCCCGTGTGGTCGGGCTTTTCCGCAAGCACCTTTTTGCCGAACGAAGTATGCGGCGAGGGCGAGGCATGTATCTTCGCCCCGTAAGTCTCTATCATCACCTTGCGGTAGGGCTTCTGGTCATAGCTTACCCTTACCATGAAAACCTCGCATTTCAGGCCGAAGAGCATGGTGGAGTAGGCAAGCGCGGTGCCCCACTGGCCCGCGCCGGTCTCGGTGTAGATTGTCTCCGTGCCCTCCTTCATGTTGTAGTATGCCTGCGCAATTGCGGTGTTGGGCTTGTGCGAGCCGCACGGGTTCATGCCCTCGTGCTTGAAGTAGATTTTCGCGGGTGTCTTGAGGTATTTCTCAAGCCTTGTTGCCCTGAAAAGCGGCATGGGCCTGCCGGAGCGCAATAGCGCCTCGCGCACCTCATCAGGAATAGGGATGAAGCGCTCGGTCGAGTATTCCTGCCTCACCACTTCCTTGGGGAAAAGCGGGTAGAAAGCCTCGGGCGGCACGGGCTCTTTCGTGCCCGGGTGGATGGGCAGCGCCAGCGGCGTTTTCAGGTCTGCCGCGATGTTGTAGAATTCCTTCGGCACGTCGTCCTCAGTAAGCATTACCTTCACTCTGTGGGGAACCATATTTTTCACCGAGGTATTTGTAGGCATCAAGATTTATAAAAACGTACATAAATGCATATTTTTGTTCATATGGGAAAAGGAACAAAAGGGAGCGGAAAGACAAGAATATAAATCTTGCCCATATTGTACTTGTGGTGGTGGCATGGCTGCAAAGAAAGCAAAATACGACTGGAAGCACGACTGGATCCTCCATGACCCTGAGGACTGGGTAATGCTCATAGTCGCGCTTTTGGGTTTTGCAAACATCATGCCCAACGTGAACATACCCAACCTTGGCTTTGCCTGGCCAATAATAATTACCTGCGTGTTCCTTTACAAGCTCTTCAAAAGAAAGGGCGGGCCGCCGCAGTAGCTATTTTTTCTCCCTCGCAAGCAAAGGCGAGAAGTTTTCCAGCCCGTAATGCGAAAGCGAGTTCCACAGCGTAAGCCGCCATGTCTTGCCCTCCTTTGAGAATATGCACAAGCCGCAGTTTCCCAGCCGCAGCGCACGCCAGTTTGATATTGGCATCTTGAGGATGTGGCATGCAAAAAGAACGATCGGGCCGTGGTGCGCGACCACCAGCGCCTTTTCCTCCTTTGAGTTCATCACCTTTTCCGTAAAATATGCCACCACACGCTTGCTCACGTCTGCATTGTTCTCGCCGCCAGGCGCGCGCACTGAGGAGTCAAGATGGTATTTCTCGTATTTTTTCTCTTCGCCTTCCCAGCACACCCCTTCCAGCTTGCCATAGCTTTTCTCGCGCAGCTCCTTGCTGTACTCTGTTGGGCAGCCAAGCGACATGCACCCCAATGTTTGCTTCGCGCGCAGCAGGTCTGAGCAGTACGCCCTGCCAATGCCTTCGCGCGCAAGCCGCCTGCTCAAAAGCTTAGCCTGGCGCCTGCCAAGCGCTGTGAGCGGCACTTCCATCCATCCGCCGAAAAAATTGCCTGCGTTGGATTCCGCCTCGCCGTGGCGCACCAGGAATATTTTTTTTGCCATGGTGCGCTTGCAGCACCATATTATTTAAATGTCAGGCTCGCTGCCCTTGCATGGCAAAACCTCCGGGGAAATCTCGATTTGACTTTTCAGGCAAATGGGCGAAAAAGGGCGTGGAAGGCTGGCGCAAGCAGCCCACCATCTACCTTTTCCGCCATGCGCAGACCGTTTTCAACAAGAACCACTATTTCACGGGCTGGCTGGACTCCAAGCTCACACCGTTCGGCCGCGTGCAGGCAAAGGTGATTGCAAGAAAGCTTGCGAACAAGGAAGTAGACGTTGCGATTTGCACGACTCTTTCACGCTCGCGCGACACTCTTTCCGCAGTCCTGAAAAAGCACCCTGAATGCCGCGCAATTTTCATTGATGACAGGATGATTGAGCGAAGCTACGGGAAGCTCTCGGGCAACTCGCATGCAAAATACGAGCGCGAGCACTCTGCCGGCGAGCTGCACAACATCAGGCGCAAGTACAGGCTTCGGCCGCCTGGCGGGGAGAGCATAAAGATGGTGGAGGCGCGCGTGCTCCCGTTCATCCGCGACCTGGTGAAGTACATGAAGAAGAACCGCGTGAATGTCGCAATCTCCGCGCACGGCAACTCCATGCGCCCGTTCCGCCGTTATTTCGAGAAGCTGACGATAAAGCAGATGATGAGGCTGGAAAATCCCTGGGACGACTACTTTGAGTACAAAATAAAGATTTAGGTGGATGGATGTTGAAGGCCCAAGGCGCAACCGAGTATTTGGTATTGTTAGCGGTTGTGCTGATTGTTGCACTTGTTTCCGTCGCGCTGCTCGGCTTCTTTCCGGGGATGGCGTCCGATGCGCAATTCACGCAGAGCCAGGCGTATTGGCAGACCGCATCGCCAATCCAGATAGTTGAAAGCGGCGCAAGATATGCCAGCAGCGGAACCGGGCAGACCAGGCTTTACCTCAGGCTGAGGAATGCAGGCGCCTACCCGATAAGGATTACCAGGATATGGGGCGCGGACGGAAGCTACACCAGCACGTTTTGGGTAAACGCAGGGGATTCCTGTGGGGCGCCGTACGGGCAAGCCAACCTAAGCACATATTTGTACCTCAGCCCCGGATCGGAAGTGGCGCTTGGCAACCCCATCCAGTTCCCAGGGCTGGTTTGCGGATGGGAAATCAATGCTTACCCGGGGGCGTCCGGCGGCAGCTTCATAGGCGGCATCGCGCCAGATTGCGCGAATTCGAGCACGAACCCCGGGATTCTTGTGTACAAAACGTTTGCCTTCGAGTACATCGAATATGTGGAAGGGCAGCAGATAACGAAGAAGCAGAGTGGAACGAAGCCGCTCATGATAAAGTGCAGGGAGCCGTACTAACCCATTTTTAAGTAAAGCTCCTTTAAATGGGAAACGACGAAGAAAGCCAGCATGTCAAAGACCTACAGGCTAGTTGCCATAGCCACGCTTGCCGCGCTCGCCTTTGTCCTGCAGTATGCGAACGGCATCCTTGGGCTGCAGACCGGCTTTGGCATGACAATTGACCTTGTGGCAGTGCCTATCCTCCTTGCGCTTTTCATGTTCGGCGTGGAATCCTCAATCGAAGTGCTTGCTGTTTCCACGATTTTCATTGCGCTCTTCGCGCAGACAGGCCCCATTGGCGCGGCAATGAAGTTTGCCGCAACTGCGCCCGCGATAATCGTTTTCGGCGCATATATGATTATGAGGGGCAGGGGAAATGGCATGCCGGCGCTTGCTTTGGCTGCGCTGGCGGCAGTTGTCTTCTCAGTGGGCCTGTTTGCTGCAGGCGGCTTTCTGCACTCATGGCTGGACGGGGCAGGCGGGCTTCTTTTCGGCCTGCTGCCAATCATTGCAATGGTGCTGATGATATATGCGGCGCTGAAGTATTTCGAGCGCGAGCGGAAAATCAAGGACGCCATGCACAGGCCGTCCGCTTTCTCAGATGCGCGCGTGCTTGCCCTGCTTGCGGTTGCTGTGATAATAATACGCGGCGCGGCAATGATTGTGGCAAACTTCTATTTCGCAGGGCCGCTTTACTTCAAGATAAGCCCCGAGCAGTTCGTTTCTTTCGTAAACTCGTCGGACCTGCTCTTTTTCGGCACGGGCGCGGCATGGTATGTTGCAATCTTCGCATTCAATGCAATCCAGGCGGCAATCGAAATAGGGATTGCGTGGCTCATTGCCTATCAGTTCGGCTTTGCGAAAAAATACTCATCTTAAGGTGCAATCATGGCAAAAAAAGCAGGCTTGAGAAAATGCCCTGCACATGGGAACGAAGTCCTTAGGCTGGAAAATGTATCGTTCACCTATCCTGGAAGGAAGGAAAAGGCGGTTGACGGCATCAGCCTTTCCTTCCGCGAAGGCGAGATTGCAGGCATCATAGGCCCGGTGGGCTCTGGGAAAACCACGCTGCTTTACTGCTGCAACTCCCTTGCGCCAAAGGAAATACGCGGGAAAATGGAGGGCAGGGTGCTTTTGCGCGGGAAAGACATTGCGAAGATGAAGTTCCCGGAAATATCGCGCGAGTGCTCCATGGTCTTCCAGGACCCCAACGACCAGATATTCAACCTCACCGTTGAGGAGGAAGTGGCATTCGGCCTGCTTAACAGGGGCGTGCCGCGGGAGCAGGCACTTGATGCGGCTCAAAGGGCGGTTGCGCGCGTGGGCCTGTCCGAAAGGCTGCACGACGACCCAAGCGATCTGTCGTCAGGCCAGAAGCAGAAAGTGGCAATTGCATGCGCGCTGGCCGCGGACAGCAAAATAATATTGCTTGACGAGCCTGTCTCCAGCCTGGACTGGCGCTCGTGCCAGGAAGTCTATGCGATTCTTGTGGCGCTTGCGAAAGAGGGCAGGACCATCATACTGACCGAGCAGGACACCGGGCTTCTTGCGGAATACGCGTGCAGGATAATCGTGATTGGCAAGGGAAGGCTGGTTGCGCAGGGAGGCAGGGACTTGCTTCTTGACAAGAGAATTGAGGCGCTCGGGCTTCGCGTGCCCTCCATTGCGCGGCTTGCGCGCGAGCTTGGCATCAAAGGGGGGTTTGACGAGATAAAGGAAAAGCTTGCCAGGCTGGCAGGCAAGAGGAAGGGGCGACGGCATGCTTGAGTACAAAAACGGCAAGTCCGCGGTGCACTCGCTTGACGTGCGCCTAAAGCTCGCATTGCTTGCCGCATTCATGCTTGCGCAGATATTTGCGCCTCTTTCGCTTGCGCCTGCTTTCATGGCAGCCACGCTGGGGCTTTATCTTCTCGCGCGCGTGGACTTTGTGGAAGTGGTGAGAAGCCGAAAAGCGTTGCTGCTCCTGCCGCTCATCCCATCGCTCATCCGCGTGTTTTTCGAAACCGGCTGGACGGATTTTTTAGGCATTGCAGTGCCGCTTGGCATCCACAACGGCGCACTGAACTTCCTGTTCCTCTGCTCGCTCCTCTACACGCCCTTGCTGTTCGCGCTCACCACTGCCCCTTCGCAGATAAGCGCGGCTCTCCGCTTTTACAGGATGCCGAAACGGTGGGCTTTCATCTTCTCAGTGGCATTTGTCTCTGTCAATTACATAAAGAGAAAAGCCGAGCGCACATTGGCAGCGCAGCGCGCGCGGGGCTGCAAAAGTAATGCACTCGCACTCATGCTACCAGTTCTCCACTCGTGCTTCCTGCGCGCGAAAACAATGTCCCTTTCCATGGCTGCGCGCGGCTTTGACGCTGATGCAGAATAGCTACTCCTTTTGCTCAGCAGAAGGCTTTGCATCCTGTTCCGGCGCTTCTTTCTTTTTCGGGAAGTACTGCATAAAGTAGGGAATGTGCCAAAGCGCGTGGAATGCCGCGACAATCACGCAGACCACCCCAAACTCCACGTGCCAGAACGACACGTTAATGAACGGCAGCAGCCTGATGCCGGTGTCGAAAAGCACCACGTTGGCAATGGAGAAAACGATTGTGCCTATGAA
>CAZYTZ010000051.1:0-6181 GCA_964650545.1 Microcaldota archaeon
TTGAACTCCTAAGCCCCGAAGGGCACTAGATTTCCTGTTGGCAAATCCCGCACGGATCTCGAGTCTAGCGCGATACCAGGTTCTGCCACGTCGGCGTGTTCAGATTGCTGCAAAGCAGCAACTGCAAATCTTGTTTCAAGTCATTGGGAGCCTCGCGGCTGCCTCAACGCCTGTTAGGGCGGCAATTGTTTAATAAGGTTATTCGGGATGAATGAAACATGACTAAAGCGCCGGAGAACATCAACCGCGCGTGGGAAAGCGCGTGCAAGGTCATGCTGGGGCAGTCTGTCGGGCCCATCGACGATTATGACTCCTATTTGTGGAAATGCGTCGAGCCCTACCACCTTACAAAATCAGCCATTTCTGAAAAGGAAGTTGTGGTGACGGGAGACTACAAGAAAGGCGCGCGCTTCATCTCGGGCGAGGAGCTGCAGGAATACACCAAGATAATCGGCAAAGTACCCTTGGACGTGAACGAGCTGAAGGATATTGACTCCATCATCGCGGCAATCGGCGAGAGAGTGTACTACTCCGGCAACGACATCCTCGGGAATTCCGGGCAGGCAACGCTTTCCAACCGCGTGGTGGACTCCACATTCGTCTACAAGGCGCATGACATTTTCTACAGCAAGTACGTCACGCATACCTACCTCTCGAAATACAGTGAATATATCTTTGGCTGCGAATCCGTGGGCAAGGGAACGCATTTTGCAGTGAAAGCCTTTGAGACGTATGACGACTCGAGGCTGTTTGAGACAGTGAGAGTGTATATGTCGTCCGACGCGGTCTACTCTGCCAACCTTGAAAACTGCCAGTCCTGCCTTTTCTGCTTCAACCTGCGCTCCAAGCGCCGCTGCATCGGCAATATGGAGCTTCCCGAAGGCAAATTCAATGCGCTCAAGGCAAAGCTGCAGGAGGACATCCGCTCAACGCTGGAAAGCAGGAAGACCGCGCCGTCAATAATGGAAATCGTAGGGGGTAAATTCTGATGAATGAGATTGAAAGGGCTTTTGAGCAGACAGCGGAAATCCTTTTCGGGAAGAAACTAGGCAGCATGCGCGCTTACGAGGCATGGTTGGAAAGGCACGTCAAGGGCAAGATAGAGGGCAAGAAATCAAAGATAAGCGCGAATATTGTTTATGTCCCATCAGTGGACTTCTACGGACAGCTTGGCAGCAATATTGTGACGCTGGACGAGTCGCTGAAGCTTGGCGAGAAAAAGCTTCCTGAGGCTGCGCTTGAGAAGCTTACGCTGGCAACTGCGGGCAAGGCGCTGGAAAGCATCAAGACCACCACGCCAGAGATAATCTACTCAAGGAACATCGGCACCACGGAATCGTCAAATTACGGCCCCACACAGTACTGTCACAAGGTGCGCTTCACATGGTTTTCTAAGTACATTGCACACACATTCTGGGCACGCGATTCGGAAAGGCTGTTCGGCTGCGCCAATGTGGCTGCAGGCAGCAACTTCTGCATAAAATGCTACAGTTCCACAAAACTGTCACGTTGCTTCGAGGTGAACGACTCGAACAACTGCGCAGACTGCTACTTCTGCCACAACTGCGAGGATTTGAAGGATTGCATGTTCTGCTTTAACACCAAGGGCAGGCGGTACGCGATTGGCAATGTGGAAGTTGGCAGGGAAGCATACATGAAAATAAAGAAGCGCGTCCAAGAAGAGATTGCCAGCGAGCTTTTGAGGGCGAAAAGCTTCAGACACGACATTTACAGCATAGGCGCAAAGTGAGGGATGAGAATGAAACCTATTATCGCACTGAATTTGAAGGTTTATGCCGAGTCGCTTGGCGGGAATGGCGCGGAGCTGTACAAGCATGCTGCCGAAGTTTCGCTGCTCACCGGCGTGCGCGTGATTGTCGCGCCGCAGGCGGTTGATTTGCGCGCGGCTGCGCAGATTTGCACTGATGTTTTTGCGCAGCATGTGGACGCGAATGTGCAGGGCGCATTCACAGGCACGCTCACCGTCGAGGCGATAAAGGCAGCGGGCTGCAAGGGCAGCCTCGTTAACCATTCTGAGCACCGGGTGCCTGAGGAACGGATTGCCGCGACGATTGCGCGCCTGAAGGAAGCCGGGCTTGAGAGCATGCTTTGCACAAAGGATGCGGAAGAGTCCGCGCGATTGGCAAAGTACGAGCCCACTTTTATCGCAGTAGAGCCGCCTGAGCTGATTGGAAGCGGCATTTCTGTTTCCACTGCAAAGCCTGAAGTGGTTAGCGGCACTGTGGAAGCAGTTGCAAAGGTGAATGCCACGCCGGTTCTTTGCGGCGCAGGCGTTTCCAATGCCTCCGACGTGAAAAAAGCGATTGAGCTTGGCGCTGCGGGAGTGCTGCTTGCCAGCGCATACGTGAAGGCAAATGACCCGAAAGCGCTTTTGCAATCAATGGCAGAAGCTATTGCTTAGCTTCTGAAACGTTTTGTTGCAGATGGAACGCAGGCTTTTTAAATAAAAAAACGTCAGTAACTGCAATCACTTTTAGTGGGAAGGAGGTAAGGGAATATGGCAAAAGAAAAGGTTGTGTTAGCATACTCTGGAGGCCTTGACACATCGGTCATACTCAAATGGCTCATTGACAAGGGCTATGACGTGATTTGCTTCATAGCAGACGTTGGGCAGAAGGACGACTTCAAGGCGGCTGAGGAAAAGGCGCTCAAAATCGGCGCGTCAAAAGTCATCATCAAGGACCTGCGGAAGGAGTTTGTCACTGACTACATCTTCCCGGCAATACGCGCAAATGCCATTTACGAGAACCGCTATTTGCTCGGAACCGCGCTTGCGCGCCCCATAATCGCAAAGTACCAAATAGAGGTCGCAGGGCAGGAGGGCGCGGCATACGTTTCGCACGGCGCCACGGGCAAGGGCAACGACCAGGTGCGCTTCGAGCTCACCTACTATGCGCTCAAGCCGAACATCAAGATACTCTCCCCCTGGAAAATGCAGGAATTCCTGTCAGAATTCAAGGGCAGGGATGAGATGATTGCGTACGCAAAGAAGCACGGCATACCCGTGTCTGTTACGAAGAAAAAGCCGTACTCCGAGGACGAGAACCTCATGCACATATCGCACGAGGCAGGCATATTGGAGGACCCGGGGTACATACCTGACGACGGCGTTTATTCGAGAACAGTATCGCCATCCAATGCGCCTGACAAGCCCACTTTGATTGAGGTTTACTTCAAGGACGGCACTCCTGTGAAAATCGTGAACAAGAACGACGGCACCACCAAAACGGACCCGCTTGAGCTTTTCATGTACGCAAATAAGGTGGGCGCGGCAAACGGAGTCGGGCGGATTGACATGGTGGAAAACCGCTATGTGGGCATCAAGTCGCGCGGCCTGTACGAGACGCCTGGCGGCACAATACTGCTCACTGCGCACCGCGACATCGAGGCGATTGCCATGGACAGGGAAGTAATGATGCTGCGCGACATGCTTTCCCCGCGCTATGCAGAGATAATCTACAACGGCTTCTGGTTTTCGCCGGAGATGGACTTCCTCACCGCGGCGTTCAATAAGTCGCAAGAGTATATTGACGGCAAGGTGACACTCGAGCTTTACAAGGGCAACTGCTTCACCCGCGCAAGAACCTCGCCCACCTCGCTTTACGATGAGGATTTGGGCTCCATGCACAAGGCTGGCGGGTTTGACCAGAAGGATTCCATTGGCTTCATCAAGATAAATGCGATACGCCTCATGGCGCACCGCGCGATTCTTGACAAGCTGGCAAAGAGGAACGGGAAGAAGTAAAACAAAAAGAAGGGGCGCACGGGCTTTAAATACCTTTGGTTCCACAAATAAACACATAAGGCGATGCCATGGCACTGACTAGAAAAACAAGGGCAGCAACGCCAGCGCCAGCCAAAACAGGGGGCTTGGGGGCATTCTTCAGGCGGGCAGGGTGGCAGGTAAGGGGCATGCCGCTTGCAGAGATGATTGCCAGCGGGGACGCGCTTATGGCAAAGGCAAGCGCCCATTTGCAGAAGAATGGCAATGCGCCCGTGATTCTTAATGAAGCGCTTGTGTCTTGCAGGGCCGCGGCTGCGAAATACTACGATGCGCGCAAGAAGGCGCGCAGGCTTAACACGGATGATTTGAAGCCTGAAATCCGCGCAAAGCGGGCAGAGTGCCACCTTGAAATGGGCAGGCTTTACGAAATGCTTGGCAAGAAACAAAAGGCGCGCGAGCATTATCGGAAGGCAAGGGACATTGCATGCTTCCAGCTGCGCGAAGGCAATGAGTTTGACGACAGGACAAGGCAGGCGGGAAAAATAGCCAATGAGGGCATGGACAGGGTCGACCCGGTCACTGCATCCGCCCGTCAGCCTCTTTCTTGACGCGCGCGATGAAGCCGTCGATTGAAACGTTCTCCTCAATCTTTCCGTCGCGCGTGCGGATGGAGAGGTTGCCGCTTTCCTTCTCCTTCTGGCCAACAACGAGCATGTAGGGGATTTTCTGCATCTGCGCGTCCCTTATTTTTGCGCCGATTGTTTCCTGCCTGCAGTCTGCTTCCGCGCGCATGCCTGATTCGCGCATCCTTTGCGAGAGCAACGTGGTGAATTCGTTGTACGGGTCTGAGACCGAGAGGAGCTTCACCTGCACAGGCGCGAGCCACACAGGGAACTTGCCTGCGTAATGCTCCACAAGTATTCCCAGGAAACGCTCAAAGCTGCCGTAAATCGCGCGGTGGAGCATGGCAGGCCTGTGCTTCTTGCCGTCAGCCCCTTCATAGGTAAGGTCGAATTTCTCAGGCATCTGCATGTCAAGCTGTATTGTGCCGCACTGCCAGCGCCTGCCAATCGCGTCCTTGAGGTGGAAGTCTATCTTGGGCCCGTAGAATGCGCCGTCGCCCTTGTTGAGCTTGTAGGCAATGCCCTTTTCGGCAAGCACTTCCATAAGCGTGCGCTCCGCAAGCTCCCATGTTTTCGGGTCGCCCATTGCCTTTTCAGGCTTGGTGGAAAGCTCCACCCCGTATGCGAAGCCGAATGCCGTGTAAGTTTCGTGCGCAAGGGCTATCAAATCCGCTATTTCACTTTTCATCTGCCCCTCTGTGCAGAAAACGTGCGCATCGTCCTGCGTGAAGCAGCGCACGCGGAAAAGGCCGGACAGCACGCCTGAGAGCTCGTGGCGGTGCACCAGGCCGAATTCGCCGGAGCGTATGGGCAGGTCGCGGTAGGAATGCGAGCTTGCCTTGTAAATCAGCATGTTTCCAGGGCAGTTCATGGGCTTAACGGCAAATGGCTGCCCGTCTATTTCAGTGAAGTACATATTCTCCTTGTAGTGGTCCCAGTGGCCCGAGCGGAGCCACAATGACTGGTTGAGTATTATGGGCGTTTTCGTAATCTCATAATTCCTTTTCCTCATCTTTTCCGTCATGAAGTCGGCAAGCAGCGAGAATATGATATTTCCCTTGTCGTGGAAAAACGGCATTCCAGGCGCCTCTGGCTGGAAGGAGTAGAGGTCAAGCTCGCGCCCCAGCTTCCTGTGGTCGCGCTTCTCAGCCTCCTCGATGAGCGTGAGATGGGCATCAAGCTGCTTCTTTTCAGGGAAAGATACGCCATATATCCTCTGGAGGCTGTCGTTTGCGGCATCGGCGCGCCAGTAGGAAGAGGAGACTTTTGTGAGCTTGAATGCGGCAAGCACGCCGGTGGAGGGCACATGGGGGCCCCTGCACAGGTCGAACCATGAGTCGCCAGTATAATATATTGAGTGCTCGCCTCCGGGTATCTCGTTCACCATTTCAATCTTGAATTTGTTGCCTGAGAAGAGCTTGAGGGCATCGGCCTTGCTCATCTCTACGCGCTTGATGGGAAGGTTTTCATTTACTATTTTTGCCATCTCAGCCTCTATTTTTGCCAAGTCTTCAGGAGTGAAGGATGGTGCATTGCCAAAGTCGTAGTAAAAGCCTTCCTCCACCACGGGCCCTATCGTGGGGAGGATGTGCGGGTACAGGCGCGTCACTGCCATGGCAAGCACGTGCGCTGTTGAGTGGCGGAAAACCTCCTTGCCCTCGGGGGAGTCGAATGTGAATGCGCGGAGCGTGCAGCTTTCAGGAAGCGCGTGCGATAGGTCGACCTGCTTCCCATTTACTTCAGCCGCGTATGTGGCTGAAAGAAGGCGCTTGCCTATCTTGCCTATTGCGTCGGCTGCTGTTGAGCCTGCTGG
>CAZYTZ010000052.1:0-6057 GCA_964650545.1 Microcaldota archaeon
ATTGCCGAGTTCGATTGGACTATCACCCCTAAGCACGCGTCACCCGAGCAGAATATACTAGCATCGGTTGCGGGCCTCCACCAGCCGTCAGGCTGGCTTCGCCCTGCGCTCGCTTAGTTCACATCGGCTTCAAGTCTGATGCGTGTGACTGGTCGCCCTTTCGGACGATGGGCCTTTCTTGCGATGCGCCCACTCGCTTTCGCTTCGCCTTTCGGCTCGCCACACATCATCAACTCCCTGGCTCTTGCTTCGAGAAGAACGATGCAACGCTGGCCTTCCATGTCGCTTCTGCCCTCTCGGGCAGTCGCTTCCACAGAGGTATCCTTGTACGCTGCATCAAATTGTAACCATTCAGTTTGAGGCTCTTTTAACAGCCCTTTCGGGCTCCTTTTCAGCTTTCACTCGCGTTACTAATTCGCTATCGGTCTCAAGTTATATTTAGGGTTGGCGGTTAGTACCGCCGTATTCACGCCCAATATCCAAGGAGCGCTACTCTTTTGATTTCTCTCCATCAACATTAAACTACGGGGCTGTCACCCTCTATGGCGCGGCTTTCCAGCCGACCTCGAATCTGTTAATGGATAATCCATCCCACATCTCCAACACATTGCTGTGCAGGATTCAGAACGCCCTGTTCGGCTTTCAGTCACCCTTACTTACCGAATCCCAATTGGTCTCTTTTCCACCCGTTACTAGAATGTTTTAATTCTCGGGGTTTTTACACGTTGCCGTGCACCGCCCTATCTCCGGATCAAAGAATGCATGCGTCTACCCGGAGCTTTTCGCAGCTTGCCGCGGGGCCTTGTAGTACTTGAGCCAAGCCATCCACTGAATGGCGTAACAAGCATATTATTTGGAACTCACTTTATTGTGAGTATCAGTCGCTCTCTTCGTACTCGTGAAATCCACAGGCACTCCAAGCGCCTTCATCCTGCTGTCCAGCGCCCTTCAACGTAGTCGAGCAAAGCTCGACTTGTTGACAAATCGAACGGCGAACCGTTCGATTGTGCCAACATCCCTATGTAAGTAGGTGCGCCTTGCGGCGCACCACGGCTTCCCCGAGGAGGGGAACACCGCCCAAAGCCCCTAAGGGCATATGAGTATGAAACCAACACCCGCGCCCACGGCATCAAATGCGGTGGGGACAATAAGGTGTTGCCAATTGACAGTCGAATTCATCGCAGCCAGGCAAGAGCCCGGCGCTGATGTCAGCCCATTTAGAGCTGAACCCTGCGTGGGCATTAATCTGTTGAGGCTAGTTTATAAAGCTTCCCTCGTTTTTGCGTGGAATGCCACTTCCAATCACCAGACTGGAGGCGAAGGCTTGGGGCGCTTGTATTTTCCCTCTGCCGGGATGTGAAGCAGCATGGAGGTGCTGCCAAAGATCTCATTGATTTCCAGCCGTGCGCCAATTATCTCTGCCATTTGGGTAAGCAGATGGCCTGAAAGGAAATCTGTCACCACCTTTTCCTTGCAGTAAAGCGCGAACGTGAGCCAGCCTTTTCCATCATCATATATCCCTGCTTTTGCAGAATGCCTATTCGTATTCGCAAGCGTGTGCAGCGCGCCGAAAAGCTCGAATGCGAATCTGCCCATCACATGCTCCTTGTAATCAAGCCCGCCCTCGAAAAACTTGCACTCTGACCTTCCGTTGATGGCGTTTAAGGCGAGCGAGTATATCTCGGTTTCACTGTAGATTTTCACGGTCTGCTCGCCATTCTCAAGCGTCTCTATCATGCGGCTTGCAAGCGCGGCAATCTCCGGCCTTCCCTTTGCTTCTGGCGCGGCATCATGCAAAATATTCCGTACATTCCTCTCGCAGAAGCTCTTAAGCTCGTTGAGTTTTGCTATCTGCTGCGGGTGGAGTATCAGCCCCTTTTTGTGGTAGTCGTAAAACCTCGGGCGCTCGATTGCAAGGCAAGCCCTGTCCAGCCAGCCGCTCCTTAGATAGGATTGCCTGTAGCCTTCATACTTCATGAATGCCAGTTGCTTTTTCATTCTTGTCACCCCACAAGCACTTTCTCTTTCTGCCGAACCACAGGATGATATTCATAATTCAAAATCGTGAGGGCCATTTTGACCATCTCTTCTTTCATGAATTCTTTCACGGTGTCCTCTGGCGCGTCCAGGTCCACCGTTATTTTTCTCTTTAAGGTTTGTTTTGCGCCGTTGGGCAGCAACTCTTCTTTAATGCTTTCGAAATGGAGATCAACTTTCTCACCTAGCCCCACAAACGAGACACTTTTATTCCTCCACAGCACTATTTCATGCGACCAAGCAAGCTTCCTACCTATGCGCGCATAGGAAGCTGCTTTCTCACCAATTATCTTATCATTAAATATGCCGGTTTCTTTCCAATGGCTGTAGAGTGCAAAGCTATTCTCCGAGACGTCGCCTCCAATCGCTTCCCCTATTTTAGCAAGCTGTTTCGCGAGTGTCTTCCTCGGCAGCGTTGGGTTTTCCCCTGCAACATTTTCCATTATAACAACAATAGCTTTTGCAAACATACTTGTCAGCGTTCGCATGTCGTGTTTATGCGTTTTAATATCGGTCCGGTAGTCTTCATACAGCTCAGAAACCAAAAAGTTTATGTCCTTCATTGTTTGTTTGCTAAGGGTTTTCTTTTTGACAATATTGCCTAGCAGCAGTTGTTCGCCAATTCTTTTGGCAGTTCCGCCTCCGCTTCCTGACGAAGGATTCACTCTCACAATTCTAGGAATTCCGTAAACCATCACGCCACCTCACACCCATTTCTTTCCACTTCCCCTTCCTGCCGCGAATGTATTTTAAATCCCTCGCCCCCTAAAGCCGTTTGCTCTTTACAATCGGAGTAGAGCGCGCAAGCGCTCTACTTCTGGCAAAATCCGTCCGCGGATTTTACCAAGAGCCTATGAGACTCTGGCTGCCAAGCAGCTGGATTCGAGGTGAAAATTATGGCAAAAAGCTACGTGAAGTTTGAGACTCCGAAGGAACTCCAGGCAAAGGCACTGGAAGCAATCACTGTCGCATCGGACACAGGGCGCATCAGGAAGGGCGCGAACGAGGCGACAAAGGCAATCGAGTCAGGCAACTGCGCGCTTGTCGTCATCGCCGAGGACGTGGACCCTGAGGAAGTGGTAATGCACCTCCCGATGATTTGCACTGAGAAGAATGTGTCATACTGCTACGTTGCGACCAAGAAGGAGCTCGGAACTTCCGCAGGCCTTCCGGTCACATGCGCGGCAATCGCAATTGAAAAGCCAGGCAACGCTGCAGAGCTTGTCAAAAGCGTGATTGAGAAAGTGGCAAAGCTCATGCCTGCAAAGGCTGCTCCTGCCGAGGCGAAGAGGGAGGAGAAGAAGCACGCCGCTCCTGTAGAAGCAAAGACGGCCGCCACGGGCGGCGCTCCAACGCCTGAGGTGAAGAGGGAAGAGAAGCCTGCGGAGAAAAAGGAGGCTGCTTCTGCCGAGGCAACGGCCGCCAAAGGCGGCGCCCAGTCGCCAAAGGCGACTCGGGAGCCCAAGAAGGAAAGAAAGCCGCGCAAGAAGGCTGGCGCCAAGAAAAAGGACGAGCCCAAAAAGGAAGAGGCAAAAGACGAAGAGAAGAAAGAGGCGCCCGCCGAAGACGCGCCCAAGAAGGAATAAGCGGTGTTTGAATGGCTATACAATCCTCAATACCAGTGGAAGTCGTGGAAGTGCTTGTGAAAACTGGCATCCACGGCGAAGTCTATCAGGTCATGTGCAAGGTTCTTGACGGCAAGGACAAGGGGCGCGTGATACGCCGCAACGTCAAGGGCCCGGTGAAAAAGGGGGACATGATGCTTCTCTTGGAAGCCGAGCGCGAGGCCAAGGAAATCAAGGCCAAGTAGGTGTAAAATCCAGGCGCCTTCAAGGCGCCTGTCTTTTTTCCACACAAAGGTGAAAAAAATGGCATATTGTTTTTTCTGCAACAACGAGGTGCTCAAGGGCACAGGCGAGATTTACGTCCTGAAGGACGGCACAACGCGGAACTTCTGTTCCTCCAAGTGCAAGCACAACGCAGTCGATTTGAAGCGCGAGGGCAGGCTGACCAAGTGGACCAGCAAGACGCTTGTGCTTTCGACCGAAAAGAAGGCGCCTGAGAAAAAGGAATCCGCGCTTGCCAAGGACATTGAAGCCAAGCTCAAGGAAAAGGAGGCTGCAAAGGCAGCTTCGGCCCCTGACAAGAAGAAGTGAGGTGCTCGAATGGAGAGAACGCTCATCATCCTCAAGCCCGATGCAGTGCAGCGCGGCTTGGTGGGAACTGTTCTTGCGCGCTTTGAGGAGCGCGGCTTTTCCATTGCAGGCATGAAAATGGCAACGCTTAGCCCAGAGCTTCTGAAAGAGCACTATGCGCACATTGCCGACAAGCCCTTCTTCCCAGGCATTTCTGCGTTCATGTCCTCATGCCCCGTCGTGGTGGCAGTGATTGAGGGCAATGAGGCAGTGGAGTGCGCGCGCGCAATGTGCGGCCCCACAAACGCAAGAAAAGCAGCGCCAGGCACAATCCGCGGGGACTTTTCGCTTTCCATGCAGTGCAATGTTATTCATGCGTCAGACTCTCTTGAAACAGCAAAGAAGGAAATCGCGCGCTTTTTCAAGCCAGAAGAGCTTCACACCTACAAGCGCATGCTGCATGACGTGGCTTATTCTGCGGACGAGAAGCAGTAGGCTAGGAAAGCAGAAGCCTAAGCACGAACAGTGGGTCAGCCGCTTTTTTCTTTGCCTCGCGGCTTGCAATCATTCCCGCAAGCTCCGCGCGCACCTTTTCGCTTTTCTTTGCCTTGCCAATCGCGATGTCAAGCAGGAAAGGAAGCTTTCCAAGCCGCTGGAGCGCGTAGGAGCCGTCAATGTCATTTCCAATCTCAGACCATAGCGCGTGCTCGTATTCCCTGCAAGCCTGCTCGCCAACCTCACCCTGCTTTGCAGCCTCTGAAAGAATGTCTGCAGCAATTGCAGCGCTTTTCATCCCGTTCCCGATTCCCTCGCCTGAAAATGGGTCCACAAGCGAGGCAGCATCGCCAACAAGTATGAAGCCATTGCCTGCGCACGCGCGGCGCGCGGATGCAAGCGGTATGCTCCAGCCGCCAAGCTCTCCCTGCAGCTGCGCGACGCCAAACCTTCCTGCAAAGCGCGGGCTTTTCATGCAGGCATCAAGCACCTTGTGCAGGTTTTTCTTGTGTGCAAGCATGTCTGACAAAAGCATTCCCACGCCCACGTTTGCCTCGTCTCCTGAAAGAGGGAATATCCAAAAATAGCCCGGCATGCACTCTGGCAGGAAATGTATCTCAACATTCCCGCGCAGCCCTGACACGCCTTTGTAATAGCCGCGCACTGCAGAACAGCTGTGCGCAGCTTGCGAGGAGAAAACGCCGGTTTTGCGCGCCACGAGGGACATTGCTCCATCCGCGCCAACCACCAGGTTGGAGAAAAAGTCGCGCATGCTTCCATCCTTCATCCTCACTTTCACGCCAGCCACCCGGTTTCCCTCAAATAGCAGGTCAATTGCCTCTGCGCCCTCGAGCGCAGTGCATGCCTGCTTTGCGCGCTGGAATACAATAGTGTCAAAATCACGGCGCTTGCACACAAAGCCTGCATTGGCAGAAGCAAGCGGGATTTCCACTTCATTGCCATTTGGCGAGGAAAAGACTATGCCGCTGCTTCGCTGGAAGCTTTTTTGCTTCAGCTCCTCTGTTGCGCCAAGCAGCTCAAGCACGAACAGTGCTTTTCCGCCAATTGCATCGCCGCACACCTTGTCGCGCGGGAAATGTGCCTTGTCAAGCAAAAGCACTTTCACGCCATGCTGTGCAAGCAGGAACGCGCAGGCAGAGCCAGAAGGCCCTGCGCCAACCACTATCGCGTCGTATTTTTCCATGGATTTCACTCGTGTTTACGGGCGAAGATTTATAAACAAGTTGTGTCAGAAAGAGAATATAAGTGTTTTAGGGGGGATCATGATGAACAAATTATTCCTTTTCGCAGCGTTAGTGTCGCTGCTTTTCGCCATGCCGCTTGCGTTTGCTGCGGTGTCTGACAGCGGCGCAGGCGCCTCAATCGGTGC
>CAZYTZ010000053.1:0-6052 GCA_964650545.1 Microcaldota archaeon
TTGCTGCAAGCATCACAGCCTCCCAGGTGCTGCCTTCCTGGTGCTCGCCGTCCGATGTGGCGCAATAAACGCGCCACTCCGTCTTGTCCATCTTTCCCGCAAGCGCCATGCCGCACGCAATCGCCAATCCCTCTCCCAGCGGGCCGGAAGAATTCTCAATGCCAGGAAGCTTTGCCATGCTTGGATGCCCCTGCAGCCTGCTTCCCATCTTCCGGAGGGTAGACAGCTCCTCAAGCTGGAAAAATCCCGCGCGCGCCATCGCAGCATAAAGTATTGGGCAGATGTGCCCGTTTGACAGAACAAACCTGTCCCTGCCCTCCCACTTGGGCTGCGCGGCATTGTATTTCATCTCATGGAAAAACAGCACTGAGAAAACATCTGCCATGCCCAAGGGTCCGGCAGTGTGGCCAGAGGCCGCAGCCGCCAGCATCCTTATGACGTCCTGCCTCATGTCATTTGCCATGAGCGAAAGTTCGCGCACCGACTGGAGTTTCATGCTTCACTTATCATCCGTTTTGTTTAAAATAAGCGCTACCCTCTGCCAAGCGTGAAAATGCCAACATTCAGCCCGTGCCGCTTCTCAAGCCTGCGGTTTATCCCGTCAAGCACGCGCTTCTTCACTTCCATGTACTTCTCGCGCGGCATTTCCGCATTCCCGATCGCGTAGCGCAGGTTCTTGGCATTGAAGCAGAACATGGAGTCGTGCACGTTCTCGCAGTTATGGCAGAAATAGCAGTCGGTGCAGTCGCGGCACGAGTCGCACTCAAAGCACCTGCTCAGCTTGACCGACTGGCTGCAGCGCAGCACGAACGAGGAGAGCCGGGAATAATAAACGCCAAACACGTTTTCCGCATTCCTTGCAATGTAGCTGTGCGCGCAGCATTTCGACTCTATGGCCAGTATGCTCCTATAGCAGTCTGTCGAGTCTATGTTCAGTGGCGAGTCTATGATGTTCATTCTCTTGCCGATTTTCCATTCAGGAGAGAAAAAGGCAATGCCTGCCAGCGCCTTCCCGGCATTTGCAAGCGAGAGGCCCATTGCCTCTTCCTTGCGAAGCCACAGCCTTTCCCCCAATGCGTCTGCCTCCTCCATGGAAAGCAGCCTGTCTCCAGGGAATTTCATGTAATTGGAGTATTCAGGCAACTGGAGCCCAGCGCCGCTTGCGCATGACTTTGCCTGCGTGAGCCCTATCGAGTACTCCGAAAGCCATGCGCCGTAATCGTCAATCCCTTCGTGCCGCTTGCCGAGCACTATGGCAGTGGTTTCCTGGAATGCCCTCTCAATCCTGCCCTTGTCGGTTTTTCCCTTATCCTCCAGCTTCACTTTCCCAGATTCGCCTCTCAACGCAGAAAAGTCCGGCTTTGCGCCCTCGGCAATCTCATTCAGCGACGGCAACTCCCTGTCCTTCTCAAGCCGCGCAACAATCTCGCCGAATATGCGCGCTTTTGCCTTTGCATATTCAGGGGGGGACAGCTGCGCATTGCCTACGCAGTGCCTTGCGTTTTTCAGGTTGAAGCAAAATAGGCAGTCCCGGCAGTTCGAAAGCCCGTGGGAGAAATGGCAATCAGAGCAGGCGTCGCACCTTGAAAGCTCAAGGCAGCGGCTGCTCTTGTAGACGCCAAAGCCCCTTATTATGAAGGACGAGTAGCCAAGCCCGTTGCAGCCGAACGCCGATTCGTTGTACGTTCCCTCGCACGCATAGCCCATGCCCTTGGAGAATGCGAACTGCTCTGACCCGTACGCATCCAGGCAGTCGACCATGCTGGTGCAATCCTTGACGTTCATTGAGTTGCCAAGCACTATGTTGCCGCAATAGGTCGCTCTCCCCCTCATTGCAAGGGCAATCGAGCCCAAGCCCGAAAGCTCACTGTCTTTGAGGGGCGTGCCCTTCTTGAAGAAATCCACTTCGTCAAAAGCGACCAGCTTCCCGCCTTTGGCATAGGGATAGGAGCACACCACTTCATTTCCCGAAATGCCTGACTTGCCGCGCAGCACAGGCCGCTTGTCCCTGCAAAGCCATTGCTTATACTCTTCCAGCTCGCCAATCTCCTTTCCGAAAATGGCCCTGCAGGCTGCCTTCCAGCGCCTGTTCACGTTCCCGTATGCTTCATTACCCCTGGCCATGCCTAACATTTCCAGGCATCTTTATAAAAAACAAGCCGTATTTTCCGAAGTCACGTCCAGACATTCACGCTCAGCGGGACGTTTATGGTCTCTGTCGTGCCGCTGTCCAGGCCCGTTGCAATGAGCGTGAGCTGCGAATTGTACACTCCTGACGCAGTGCCGTTTGCCGTTACTGATATTGCTATCGTGCTCCCCTGCTCGCTGGAATTGAATGCCGTTGATGGGTCCAACGAGACCGTGACGTCTTCAAAGCCCCAGTTCTGCACAGGCTCCACCTCGACAACTTCTCCTGACACCTTTGTTATCGTTATCTGCGTGCTTCTCGTCTCGTCGCGCGCCATGGTGATTGGTATGGAACGCTTGTCAACATCCACCAAGTAGGGGTAAATCTCCACATATGCGCCGCGCGAGGTCACCCTCATGGGGTATTTTCCGAACGTGGATGGGAACTGGCCCACCAAAGAGATGCTGGCGGTTGCGTGGACGTCCATCCCGTTGACATTTATGTTTATCCCGGTCTGCGAAGCCGTTGGCTCGCGCGGAGGCCTCCCTATGTAGGTATAGTTGTCCCCAAAAACAGTGTCGCCTGGCAGCGTTATCATTACTTTCCTGGAGGCTCCATCTCCCTGCGCATAGACAGAATCGGCTGCTTCCGCAAGCGTCTTGACAGAGGTGCCTGCATCGTCATAGTTCTGCTGCACCCTGGCGTCCTTCAGCATGTCTGTCGAAAGCACTATGAACATGAGCACAACGACTAGCGACACCCCAAGGATGATTATGGTTTCCGTTGCAGCCTGCCCGACGCGTGCCATGGGAAGTTATCTCATGCGGGATTTAAATAGTTTGCACGCATTTCCCATTCATGCTTTTTTCAGGCGCTGCGGAATGCTTTTCCAAAATAGAGGCAACCTCCTCCAGGCTTGAGATGTCAGGCACAATTGCCGAATTTTTCTCAGCTGCAAAGCCATCCGAGGCCCGCCAGCTGGTCTACATAATGGAGGGCAACATAGCCCCTGCGCACGAAGGGCTGGACGTTGGCATTGGGGAAAAGTTCGCAATCCGCGCAATCGCAAAAACATCCGGCTACACAGAGCGGCAGGTGGCAGCCGACTCGAAAAAGTCAGGCGACCTGGGCACCACCGCCGAGAACCTTCTTTCCAAAAAGGCGCAGCTCTCCCTTTCCTCGTCAGAAAACACCCTCTCAAAAGTCTATTCCTCCTTCATGAAAATCGCCAGGCTTTCAGGCGCAGGCAGCCAAGAGGCGAAAATCTCCGTGCTTTCCGAGTTGCTGAATGGCGCCACTCCCCTGGAGGCAAAATACCTGGTGCGCTTCTGCCTGGGCAAGCTGCGGCTTGGCGTGGGCGATCCTTCAATAATAGATGCACTTTCCATGCTGAAAAAAGGCGACAAATCAGACAAGGCGTCCCTTGAGCGCGCATTCAACCTCTGCTCTGATTTGGGCGAGGTCGCAGAGGCGTACCTGTCAGGCAAGGACCTGCTGCATTTCACCGCCCAGCCTTTCAAGCCCATCAGGCCAGCGCTTGCAGAACGGCTTCCCAACTCTGGCGAAATAATCAAAAAGCTCGGGAAGTGCGCTGTCGAGGCAAAATACGACGGGCTGCGCATGCAGGTGCACGTGAAGGATGGCGAGGTGGAGATATACTCGCGCAAGCTTGAGAAGATGACCCACATGTTCCCGGAAATCGTGGAAGCTGCTGCCTCGCTGCCCGCAAAAACCATCGTTTTCGAGGGCGAAGCGCTTGCATACAGCGTGCGCGAGCGCAAGTACTATTCCTTCCAGCAGACCATCCAGCGCAAGCGCAAGCACGGAGTGGAAAAAATGGCGGAAGACTTCCCGCTGCGGCTTTTTGCGTTTGATGTGATGTACCTTGACGGCCGTGACATGACGCTAAAAGCATATTCGGAACGCAGGCGCGCGCTGGAAAAGCTTGTCGGGGGGAACAAAACAATCGTGCCTTCCGACCAGATAGTCACGGACTCGCCAAAAAAGCTGGACGAATATTTCCAGCGCGCGATTTCCGAGGGGCTGGAAGGAATAATAGCAAAGGACTTAGGGCAGCCATATGTGGCAGGCGCGCGCAAGTTCGCCTGGATAAAATTGAAAAAGTCGTACGGCGAGCTTGCGGACAGCGTGGACGCGGTAATTGTCGGCTACTACTTGGGCAAGGGGCACCGCGAGGAATTCAAGTTCGGAGGGTTGCTTGCCGCAGTGCTGAATGATGAAAGCGGGGAGCTTGAAACGATTGCGAAAATAGGCTCAGGCTTCACAGAGGACGAGATGACTTCTCTTGAGGAGGCGCTTGGGAAAATAAAAACAAAGGAAAAGCCGCGCGAAGTGAAAAGCAAGCTTGTGCCTGACTTTTGGGTAAAGCCAAAATACGTAATCACGGTTGCGGCTGACGAAATCACGCTCTCGCCCATGCACACCTGCGGGATGGTGGGCGAAACAGGCTACGCGCTTCGCTTCCCGCGCATGGTTTCCATGCGCGACGACAAGTCGCCAGCAGAGGCGACCACTGTGCGCGAAATAATTGCGATGTTTGACATGCAGCGAAGGAACAATGCGCAGTGAGGCGCGCTGGGCTGTGCGAATTCCCGATATATTTCTCACAGGAAGCCGAACTGCGACGCGCTGATGACAACAAGGTAAAGCCCGTAGAGCGCGAGCAGTACGGCGCCTTCGCGCTTGCCGAACTTCTTCCTCAGCGCGGCATAATAGAAGAATATTACGCTTGCAAGCACGGCGAAAAGCATTGCCACTCCAAACACCTGCAATTGAAGCGAAACCGGCTGGATGATTGCCGCAGTGCCAAGGACCAGTGTCATGTTCGCCATCACGCTGCCCATTGCATCGCCGAGCGCAAGCGAATACATCTTGCGGCGGATGGCCTCCAGGCACACCATCATTTCAGGAAGCGCAGTGCCGAGTGCAATGAAGGTTGCGGCAATGAAGCTTTGCGAAAGCCCCAGCGAGGCGGTTATCACAAGCGCGGAGCTGACTACCATGTTGCTGCACACATAAACCGCCAGCACGCTGCCTGCGAAGAGCAAGGCTGCCGTTGGGCCTGCCAGCCCCACCTTGCTTATTGCGTCAAGGCTGATGCTGCCTGTGTCAAAGTGCGCCAAATCCTCGCGCAGGTCCCGCTTGCCAAGCGCCTTGTCAATCACCATCTTGGCAGCGTACCAGGCAAAAATCAGGAAAAGGGCAAGCCCTTCGTAAAAGCCAACGCTCCTGCCCACCACCTGCGTGACAAATATGATGTATATGCAGATGACAAATGTGAGCATGAGCGCAAATCCCAAATCCTCCAGGTTCTTCCTCTCCACATTGAAGCCATAAATGAAGGCGGCAATGCCAAAGCCGAAAAGTATGAGCGTGACGTTCGCGCCAAACACGTTGCCCGCCGCAAGCTCGCCGTGCGTGGTGGCTGATGATGTGATTGCGATTGCAAGCTCGGGCAGCGCCACCATGCCGCCCACCACGAGCATGCCAACCGACATCCTGCTTATGCCCAAGTACTCTGACAGGTTGCCCGCCTGCTCGACAGCGATGCACGCCATCCTGGAAAGGATGAAGGTGAAGATGACGAGCAGCGCCACCTCAAAAAGAACCATGCCCCGTCTTCGAAGGGGAATTATAAAAGCGTTTGTTTGCCTGCGCGCTACTGGGACTGCTGGCAAAATACCCCGATATTGCGCAAAGCGCAGGCATGGGAAAACTTTCCATCGCCGTAAAAATTCCCCGCCTACTGCAACATATATAAATATGTTATGCGAATTGCGTGATGGCGATCTGCATGGACAGTTTAGTGAAATCAGTCCTAGGTGAGCAAGAGCCAGCTCCAGCAGAGACTTTTGGCTCAGACCAGATTAAGATAGTGACAGTAGGAGTAGGAGGAGGCGGAAA
>CAZYTZ010000054.1:0-5920 GCA_964650545.1 Microcaldota archaeon
GCGCGCAGACTTCTTGTGCGGCTTGTCATGCGTGTTTGAAAGCTCGTACATTGCGTAAAGTATCCTTCTGTGCACAGGCTTCAGGCCATCGCGCACGTCGGGAAGCGCCCTGCCCACAATGACCGACATGGCATAGTCTAGGTAGGATGCGCGCATCTCCTTCTCGACTGCGCGCGGCAATATCTTGCCATGCTGGTATTCCCTGTTTTCGTCAGCCATTTTATCCCCTGATTAAACATCCAGGTTCTTCGCTTCCTTCGCATCCAGCGGAGCTCGGCTCCGCTGTCTGCGCAAATCGCTGCGCGATTATGCGCATGCTGCTCAATGAACGTCATACATCCAGGTTCTTCGCTTCCTTCGCGTGCTGCTCGATGAAAGCCTTGCGCGGCTCAACGGCATCGCCCATCAATATGGTGAATATCTCATCCGCCTTCATTGCATCATCCACGGTAACCTGCAGAAGAATGCGCGCTGAGGGGTCCATTGTGGTGCTCCACAACTGCTCAGGATTCATCTCTCCCAATCCCTTGTAGCGCTGCATGCCAACATTTTCATGGCCGCCCATTTCAGCAGCCAGCTTCTCCATTTCAGCGTCAGTGTATGCATATCTCTCGTCCTTGCCGCGCTTGAGCTTGTAAAGCGGCGGCTGGGCAATGAAAATGTACCCATTGTCCACAAGAGGCCTCAAATACCTGAAGAAAAGCGTGAGCAGAAGCGTGCGGATGTGCGCGCCGTCAACATCAGCGTCAGTCATTATCACAACTTTGTGGTAGCGCAGCTTCTTTATGTCAAAGTCCTCGCCAAACCCAGTCCCCAAAGCGGAAATGAGCGTGCGGATTGCCTCGCTTCCAAGTATTTTCGTTATCTGCGCCTTTTCCACGTTAAGGATTTTGCCGCGCAGGGGCAATATCGCCTGGAACTTCCTGTCCCTGCCCTGTTTTGAACTTCCGCCGGCCGAATCTCCCTCGACGATATATATCTCTGACTTTGCCGGGTCCTCTTCCGAGCAGTCAGCAAGCTTTCCCGGAAGCACGCCTGACTCCATCGCGCCTTTGCGGCGCACGAGCTCGCGCGCCTTTTGCGCAGCTTCGCGCGCGTTTGCAGCTGAAGTCGCCTTGTCAAGTATCTTGCGCGCTTCAGATGGGTTTTCCTCAAGGTAGTGGCGCAGCTTCTCCCCCACAATGGACTCCACAATGCCTTTCATCTCGCTGTTGCCCAATTTCGTCTTGGTCTGCCCCTCGAACTGCGGGTGGGGGAGCTTCACAGACAATACCGCAGCCAACCCCTCCTTCAAGTCCTCGCCAGAAATCTTGATTTCCTTTCCCTTGCCATTGTTCTGCGCTGTATAATCATTGATGGTGCGCGTGAGCGCAGCCCTGAAGCCCACAAGGTGGAAGCCGCCCTCAATGGTATTTATGTTATTGGCAAAAGTGTAGATGTTGTCGGCATAACCTGCATTGTACTGCATGGCGACCTCTACCACCACGTTCCCGTCATCCTTCTCAAAGTGGATAACATTGGTGATGGGCTGCTTGTTCTTGTTGATGTAATCCACGAACGAGACCAGCCCTCCCTCGTACTGGTTCTCCTCGGACTCGCCTGAAAGCTCGTCGCGCACCAGAATCTTCAATCCCTTGTTCAGGAAAGCAAGCTCGCGCATCCTGTTTGCCACTATGTCAAACTTGAACTCGATTAAGCTGAAAATCTGCGGGTCAGGCCTGAAGCGCACAATTGTGCCGCTTCCCGTGGTTGGGCCAAGCTCGCGCACAGGAGTCACAGGCTTTCCCCTTTCATACCTTTGCCTGTAGTGCTTGCCATCGCGCTTCACGTCAACTTCCAGCCATTCTGAAAGCGCATTCACGCACGACACGCCAACGCCATGCAGGCCGCCTGACACCTTGTAGCTCTTGTTGTCAAACTTCCCGCCTGCGTGCAGAATCGTCATCACGACCTCAAGCGCGCTCTTTCCCGTGCCCTCATGCGTCTCCACAGGTATTCCGCGCCCGTCATCAGTGACGGTGACTATTCCCCCGTCCCCAAGCGACACCTCGATGTTCTTCGCATGGCCAGCCAAAGCCTCGTCCACGGAATTGTCCACCACTTCATAGATGAGGTGGTGCAATCCCCGCTCTCCAGTGTCGCCAATGTACATTGCAGGGCGCTTCCTGACCGCTTCCAGCCCTTCCATTACCTGGATGCTTTTTGCGGAATATTCGTTAGCTGGAGGGGTGCTTTCCTGTGCCATCAATACCACTGATTCAGATGCATTTCTTGCGCTAGTTTTTGGACTGTTTTTCAAGCATTTTCCACGCGCGCCGCCAGCGTGTTTTACGACGTAAAATCAACGATAATATTATGCCAAATGAGCTTTATATAGGTATGCCTGGAAAAGGCCCAAAGCCGGCCCCACTTTTACTCGTTGCAGCAGGCAATCCTCAGGTCTATTCCTGCGCGGTTTTGCCTTGCGGCTTCAAAATCAGGGCAAATCAAAAGCGCGCGATCAAAGCACTTAAGGGCAGAGTAGCCGTCGCGGAGGAGCAAGTGCAGCTCGCCAAGCTTGTTGAGCGACTTTGCGAAGTCAATGCTGGTGGCCCTTCCCCCAACGCTTTCATAAATCCTGTTTGCCGCCTCGTAGTCCTTCCTGGCGTTTTCAACATACGTCTGCCATTTCTCATAGCTTCCCCCCATGTTCTCGCGCTCTGCAAGTTTCATGTGGGTGGTGCCGCGCTTCTTGTAGGCTTTTGCAAGGGTCAATTCCCAGTTATGGTAGGGTGTCGACTCATGCCTGCCGATTTTCTCGCACTGCTCTATCGCGGCTGTCAGGTCATCAACTGCCCTGTCGAGGATGCCTGCCTTGCTCCTGACGCTTCCAATGTCAAGGCGGATGCCGGGGTACTTGGGCATCTTTTCCGCAATCTGCCCAAGGTAAGCCAATGCCTGGGGGTATTCCTTCATGGCAATGCATATCCCTGCCCTTTTGCGCAAAGTGCGGTATTCGTGAGGGTCAAGCCTAGCCTGCCAGAAATGCACAGGCTGGTGCTGCTTCTTTTGCGTGCCGATGCGCAGCACTCCCCCTAGCCTCCGCAAAATATTATTCTTTCTGGCGACATCCTGCGCGGCGCCTCGCGTATCATAAGTAGCAACTACGGCAATCATGGCTCCACCTCCTAAAACTAGAGCAAATGGTCATTTCCCGCCTATCCTATATACGCGTTGCGTTCCATATGGGGCATTTCCCTGCCCTTTAAAAACAGCTACTTTATCTCGCCCACAAGCTCTTCCAGCAGGTCCTCTAGCGTCACCACGCCCACAAACTCATCCTTCTCGTTCACCACAACCGCAATGTTCCTGCCCATGCTCTGCAGCTGCGAGAAAGCCGAGTTCGCCTTGTCGTTCGCCTTCACGTAAAGGCAGGGCATGGGGATCTGCTGCAGCCTCATGCCGGGCGATTTTTTCGTCTCGCGCGCAAGCGTCTTGAGGCTGATTACGCCAATGGGCCGTCCGTCCATTATCACCGGAAAGCGAGAATAATTGCTTTTCACCGCCTTGTTGTAAGCATCCCTCACCTTCATGCCCGCATCCAGCCATTCCACGCTCTCCTTCTGCGTCATTATCTGCGACAGGGGCTTGTCGTTGAATGCCAGCACATTCCCAATGAGCTCGCGCTCCTTGTCCGATATCCCCTTGCTTTTTGCGGAAAGCGCAACAGCGGAGCGCACCTCGTCCTCGCTGAAGCTCTCCACCTTGGTGGCGCGCGCGTACGCGCCCGGTATGAATTTGTTGATCTGCTCAAACACCACCACAAGCGGCAGGGTGATTGCGTAGAAGCCCTCAAGGAACGGCGAAACCGCAAGCATTATCCTCTCAGCATGCCCCGCAGCAATGCTTTTCGGGATAACCTCGCCGAATGTGAGCAGCAAAAGCGTCATCGCGCCAATCGCAATTCCCAGCCCCTCGCTTCCGAACAGGCCTATTGCCACCGAGGTTGCAAGCGCGGAGGCTGCCACATTGGCTATGTTGTTGCCTATGAGGAGCGAAATTATCACCCTGCGCCTGCTGTCGCGGAGGCGATACAGGTTTTCTGCGTTCTTCACCTTTTTTTCCACAAGTGCATGCAGCCTCACGCTGCTTATGCTGAGGAAGGCAAGCTCAGCGCCTGAGAAAAACGCGGATGCGCCAAGAAGGGCGAGCAGCGCCAGCCCTTCCAGTAGGAGAGTTTCCATGCTACTGGTTTGGGGCTAGGGATTAAAATCAGTTGCGATTCGCGCCTATACGATTTTTATCTTGCCCACGAGCTCTTCCATGAGGTCGTCCATGGTGAGCACGCCTGCGAACTTGCCCTTTGCGTCCACAACCACTGCAAAATGCCTGTTGTTCATCTGAAGGTGCAAAAACGCGTTGTTGAGCATGTCTGTGGTCTGCACCATCACCAATGGCTGCAAAAAGCCGCCAACAGGCGACTTTGGCTGGCTGTCAGACACCTTGTCAAGCGTGCGTATGTTTATTGTGCCAACTGCCTGTTCCTCCTTCATTATGGGGAAGCGGTAGTACGGGCTGGCAATCGCCTTTGCATGCGCCTCTGCCACTGGCATTTCAAACGGGAAGGAAACCACGCGCTGCTTGTGCGTCATTGCATGCGCAACCGTCTTGTCGTTGAACGCAAGCACGTTCTCGATGAGCTCGCGCTCCCTTTCCGATATCCCCTTGTGCTGCGCGCCAAGCGTCACCGCCGTTTTTACCTCCTCTTCCGTGAACCTCTCAATGGTGATCGCGCGCGCATACACGCCAGGTATGAAGCGGTTTATGAACTCGAAGAAGATGACAAGGGGCGTGAGCGCCCAGTATATTCCCTCAACAAGGGGCGCGCAGGCAAGTATTATCAGCTCGCCATAGCTTGTGGCCAAGCTTTTGGGTATGATGTCCCCGAACGTGAGTATGAGGAAGGACATTGCCCCGATTGCGATTCCGAGGCCCTGGTCGCCGAAAAACACGATCGCGATGGCTGTGGCAACCGAGGACGCGGCAATGTTCGCCACATTGTTGCCAATGAGAAGCGAAATGAGCACGCGCCTCCTGTTCTCGCGCAGCCTGTGCAGGCTCTCCGAGCCCGGCACTTTCCTCTCCACAAGCTGGTGTATCTTTATCCTGCTTACAGTAAGGAAAGAGGTTTCGCACGCGGAAAAGAACGCGCCAATGGCTATCAGGCCTATGAGTGCCGCTGCGTCAAGCCAAATGTCCATGTGCACCATTGCGCGCAAGGGGAATTAAAAGCTATCTTTTAGTCCGAAGCCTGCCTCACAGCGCAGGGGCCAGACATCTCTGCCTTCACAGGGGCCGCCTGCCTCTCAGGAACAGAAGATTCAGCCTTCTGTTCAGCCTTAGGAGTCACCTTTGGGTCAACTTTCGGCTCAACCTTGGGATTTGGCGTCACTTTGGGCTTTGGCTCCGCCTTTGGAGACGGCTCAACGCGGGGCCTTGGCTCCACTTTAGGTGAAGGCGTTATCTTCCGGGCAGGCTCAGCATTCGGCGCCGGTTTTACCCCGGGCTTAACCATTGGATTGGTATTGGGGTTAACTTCCGGGCCAACAATTTCCGCAGACCGTGGAGTTGAACCCTGATTCGACTGCTCGCCACGGCTATCGTCTGGTTTGCCAGACGATTGCGCCCCTTTCTGCTCCGCAGAAAGAGGGAATGCTTGCGCAGTTGACGATGGCTTTGTCCTGATTATCGGCCTGGGCTTTATTGCCGGCTTTGGTTCTATCTCCTCACCAGGCAGAGGCGGAATCCCCTCTTCCGTTGTGCCGTTGATGCCAACGCATTCAGTGCTTTCCAGCGCGTCTTTTGCTGGCGTGCACTTTATCGAGCCGTTCACAGGCGGTATGGGCGGAATGCTGTCTCCCTCATAATAGCTCGGCGTGAG
>CAZYTZ010000055.1:0-5823 GCA_964650545.1 Microcaldota archaeon
GGCAACCGCTTAAGATATGAGAATTAATTAAGGATTTTAGCGGACTGCCTACTAGTTTATGCTCCCTACCCATGCATTGTCATGTTTTTTCTTGACCGTTTCAGCCAGTTCCTTCGCTTCCTTGGCATTGGGTTTCAGCCTCAAAAGCTCAGAACAGTCATTCTTCAATTCCTGCCAATGCCTGAGGCGCGCCACCTTGGAGCTCTTGTCATAGCCTGCCATTGACATGGCATGTATCTTTCTTATGAGGAGGTCGATGTAGTTGCGGCTTCCCTTTCTGCAAAGGGCAAGCGTGCCCCTAGTGAGCTTTAGCTCGTCTTCCTTGCTCCCTTTGAAGTTTGGGCTGTCCAATCGCCATATGTTCCTTTCCACAGTGTACATATTGGCGATTTTCCTGAACGGAACCTTGATGATTTCTCTTGCAGTTCTCATCCCAATCCCCCATATTATTGTGTTTAGTAGTGTTTAGATAAGTTTATAAATGCTGCTTGGCACGTCTGGCCTAATCAATGCGTGCGCCGCGTCATGCCAGCAGCGGAAACACTACTTTCAGGCCGTTTATCACGAACTGCACGCCGACCGCGCACACGAGAAGCCCCATTATCTTGACAAGCGCGGAAACCCCGTCGCTGCCAAGCCTTTTCTGCACTGCGCTTGCCTCGCGCAGCACCAGGTAGTTTGTAAGGCAGGCTGCCACAATGGCTGCAAAAAGCATTCCCTCATTCACCAGGGTTCCTGCCTGGCTTGCAAGCACCACCGCAGTGGTTATCGTCCCTGGGCCTGATGTCATTGGTATGCCAAGGGGCACAATGTAGATGTCCTTGCCGCCAAAGTCCCCGCTGTGCTCGGTCTCATCCGCCGGGAAAAGCATCCGCATGCCAATCACAAGAAGTATTATGCCGCCTGCAATCCTGAAGGCATCCATCGTTATCGAATACACCTGGAATATCATGAAGCCGGTGAGCGCGAATATCGCAAGCACTATGACTGCAAAGGTGCTTGAGCGCAGCGCAATCTTGTTCCGCTGCTTTGTCGTTGAGTTTTTCGTGAGCGACAGCAGCACCCCCACTGTGGACAGGGGATTCATTATCACAAGAATTGAAATGTACGCCGTTATGAAGAACGTCGGGTCAAGCATGAGGCTGTTTCCATGGCAAGAATTAAAAGCCTCCTCGCCATCCCAAAGCCATGCAGCTTGATTATAACAGCTTCACCGAGTCGGTCGTTGATGTGGTGAAACAGGCAAATGCCTGGCACCGCGCAGTCTCCATTGACCTTGAGACTAAAATAGAGAAAAAGGAGGATTTCCTCACGGGCGAGCGCCTGCTGGGAATTGGCTTGGCGCGCAGGACAGGGAGCAGCGTGGAGACGCGCACGTTTTCCCTGAAGGATGAGAGCGACGAAGCCGAAATAGAGCTTCTCTACGAAGCCGCACGCTGGCTTGCGCCAGTGCGCCCCCTAATTCTCCTTGGCTACAACATTGCCGGCTATGATTACCCGCTTCTCAACCTGAAGCTCAAGTGGCATGACGACTTGCTGCGCGCGCAGATGCCTGAGGGGGAGAAGCCGAAATTCCCGCGCGAATACTGGGCGCTGAAAGACGCGCTCACGCGCGCATACGTGCTTGACATGATGCACCCATTGCGCTACGCGATTGCGGAGCACGATAATTCCACGCCAAAGTACAAGTCGCTGTCAGACGTTGTGGCGCACGCGCGCTTTGAAAAAGTGGCGCTCATGAGAAGAAAGCAGCTTGCAGCTGGAACAAGCACGGAAAACAAGGGCAAGGTAATTTACAACATGTGGAAAAGCCGCGACCCCAATTTCGCGCGCTACTTGGAAGGCGACGTGCACGACGTGCTGCTGCTTGCCGAGGCGCTGTTTGGCGTCACTTCTCCTTTTCCTGCCCAAGCAGCTCCAAAATAGCCGCGACTTTCGCTTTGAGGGCAGGAATGTCTTCTTTGGCGGTTTTCCAGACTGATTCGCAATCCACTCCAAGATAATCATGTATCAGCTTGTTGCGCATCCCGACCATGCTTCCCCACGGCACGTCCTTGTGCTTTGCCCTGAATGCTGATGAAAGCTGCCTGGCAGCTTCGCCGATTATGGCAACCTGGCGCACCACGCCGTCCTGCATGAGGCTGTTTCTGCAAAACTCATCCCGCTCCACGCCCTGCAGGTATTCCTCTATCTTCGCTATCGCATCCCTCATGTGCAGGAGATACACGTCGTCGTCCTTATGCGCCATAAAGCACCACGCGCTCTATCCTTGTGGCAATGTACGGGCTGATTGCCTTCTCAGTGAGCAGGTCAAGCTTCACGCCAAGCTTTTTCAAGGCATTCTCCTCTATTTCCACAAGCTCCATCAGGCTTTTTGGCTCACCAAAGTCAACAATGACATCCACGTCACTGCCCCTTTTCCCTTCATTGCGCGCATACGAGCCAAAGAGCGTTATCTTCTTCGCGCCTGCGCTGACCAGGAGCGGCACCAGCTTTTCAAGCACGCCCTTCCCGCGCGCATTTTCTGCTTTTTTCATTCCAATCCTCCTGCCAATCTCATGCCTTCAGATGTTAATAAGCCTTTTGGGGACGACGTTCTGCTGCTGGCGGAGGAATTGTTTGGCCCCGCAAGCAGCGGGATTTGATCATTCTCCTCTAGCCGCTTAATAACATTTTTAAACACGTTTGTACTGAATTTGCAATATGTTGCGCAAAACGCCAATTCTCAGCATAAAAAACATCAAGAGGCAAAACATCGTCCCAGGCATTGATATGGTGCGCGGGCTTACTGCGTCTCAGGCATGGAAAATTTTCGGCATAAAGCTGCTTGACATCCAAGAGCTTCACGGGTTTGCAGCCAAACATCCGGTAGCCTATCTGGAAGTAATCAAAGAAACCCCGTATCTGACTTCACGGACACTGTTGCTGACCTCCGACGTGCCGCTTTACGCTTACATCAAAAACAGGTTGTTTTCTTACACTGACCGCGGTGTCTTCGGCGAGTTCCACAAATTGGTCGTTCCTGAGTCCAGCCTGGCAAAAGCTGGAATAAACCTGCAGCAGGAGTATCCTCTATTGCAAATAAATGGCGGGTATTCAATCAGGTATGCCAACACAGCGGAAGTGCGCGCCGATGGCCTCGGAATGGGGTGCAAGATGAAGAAATTTGTTGTTAAATTCCTCCCTCAATGCCTTGATTCTCTTGGCCAGTTCGTCAAGCTTTATGCGGCACGCCCGGAGTGGTTCGGCTCAAAATGGCACGGATTTTTCAAAGGGGTTGACGGCTTGCCAATCGGCGAACAATCCATTCGGGGTGACCCATCCGCGCTTTATCGCTGGGGCGGCAGCTCAGAGTTTGGCTACGCTGCGCGCACTGCCAATGACCCGTCCACTTATGACGATTATCGCGGGGTCAAATTCAATTTTCCATTCTGTTGGGACTGCTATAATGGAACACTAGTCCATTCTGAAAAAGAGAAAAAGTGAAGTTTGTCACTTCTCCATCTTTGCAATGAACGACTGCACGTCTTCCCAAATCCTTTTTTTCTGGCTGCCTGCAATCACTTCCACGCCTCCGCGAAGCGAGGGCTGGTAATAGGGAAGATAGCGCGCGAAGCGGTCGTCAACCATCAGGCAGTAGCAATAGTCCTCAGCCTTGCGTATGCCCCTGCCCATTGCCTGCACTGTTTTGATACAAGCAGGCAGGATGGAGGCAAGCTCGGACGCGCGCGCGCCGCTCCCGAATTTTTTCTTCAGGTAGTTTTCATATGCATCATGGCGCGCGTCGGGCTTTGGGTAGGGGAAGCCTGCCACAATGATGAGCTTGAAGGGATTGTTCCTGAAGTCCATGCCCTCGGAATACGAGCCGCCAATCACGCCGTGGAAGGCAACCGGCTTTTCCTCGAAAGTGCGCGCCTCAATGCGCGTTTTCCTTTCTTCAACAGCAGCGTGCTTGTCACGGCGCATCTCAGTCTCATGGTGGAAGCCTTTCAGCACCAGCTCGTCTTTCACTAGCCTGAGGTATTCGTATGATGGATAAAAGATGGCAAGCGAGTGCGGCGCGCAGGCTGCCGCAGCCTCGTCAATTATGGCGGCCATCACCTTCACGCGCTTGCCGTCAACCCTTTCCCTCTGGCGCGAGGACACCCAGTTGCAGATGCGCACGCGCTTCCTGCCAGCGTCAAACGGCGACTCATACGAGCCTTCCTCAAGCTTCATTGCCCGCTCCCTGCCAATTCCCAGCAAGTCGCAAAGCCCCTGTTTGCCAATCAGCGTGCCGCTCATGAGCACTGCGGAATGCACATCTGAAAACACGCGCGAGGCGACAAGCGACGGGTCGAAAAGCGCGGTTCTCACCCTGAAAAATTCCCTGTCTGCAGACGTTTTGATGAACGCGCCATATGCAGCATTGCCAGTCGCAGCCATTTCCACAGAATCAAGGAACGCGGCAAGCTCCATAAGCCCGGACAGGCCATCCACGTCAAGCCTCGCGCCATCCTCCTTCATTGCTTCTGCTTTCAGGAAATCAACAATCCCGCAAAGCATCACTGAAAGCCGCCCTGCCCCGCCGCCAAGAAAGTTTGACAGCCCATACTTGGAGAAGCGGTCAGGGTGGAAGGGCGCCAGCTCCTCGCGCGACAGTTTCTTCTCCTCCTTTGCGGCATCCGTTCCCTCCACCAGCCTTTTCAGCGCAGGCGCCAGCGCGTTTTTCAGGTAGCCTGACACAAGGTTTATCTGCGCAAGCGTTTCTGGCGCATCCTCGGACTGTTTTTTTGCCCCTGAAAGCGCGCGGAGCGCGTGCTTCACCGTCTTTTCGCCGATTTGCCGCGCATTGATGGCCATTATCCTGTCCGGCAGGTTGTGCGCCTCGTCTATTATCACGTCGCATTCCGAAAGCGGCCTGCCGAGCCTTGAGAGGAACACGTCCAGTATGCCTGCCTCGAAAAGATAGGAGTAGTCGCACACCACAACGTCCGCGTTCTTCATTGCGCCAAGCGCGGCATAGTGCGCGCAGTAGTTTTCCGAAAGCGAGCGCGCCACGCTCTCAGCCGCGCTCATGGGCGATTCCAGCAGGCTCTCTGGCACGGACTGGTGCGGGCGCGAAAATTTGCAGCGTGCGATTTCGCAAAGAAGGAAGGGCGAGTCGTCGGACGGGTCTCGTGCGCGCAGCAGGCACATCCTGTGCTTGGAGATTTTGTCCACCACGCGGAGATGCGGCAAGCCAGGCCGCAGCGCCGCAAGCGCCTCTGCGCGGTGCCTGATGATGGAATTGCATTCAATCATCGCCTGTATGTGGTGCGAGTTCCTGTGCGTGAGGAAAACGACTTTCCTGCCTGCAAGAAGCGCGGACTCCAGCGCGCCGCAAAGCGACGCCGCCGTCTTGCCGATGCCTGTGGGCGCATTTGCGAAAAGCACCCTGCCTTCAGCTGCCGCTTTCCGCGCGTCGCTGTAGAAATCCCGCTGCCCGTCCCTCATATGCGAATGCGGGAAAAGGGAGTGCCCTGGCATGGGGTTGAAGGGCGGCAGAAACCTTATATATTAATGATGCGTTTTCACCGCGGAGGCATGTTATGCACAAATCAATCGCCCTTCTTTCAACCGCGCTTCTGTTCCTGGCGTTCGGATGCCTGGGCTTTGGCGCCCCGCAGATAACTCCGTCGCAGAACGGCTCATCGGATTCGCAGCCGCAGGCAAACGGCATCGTCGGCGGCGGCGCAGATCTGCACGGCTGCCTTGGCAGCGCAGGCTACACGTGGTGCGCCGTAAAGGGCAAGTGCCTGCGCGCATGGGAGGAGAAATGCGAGGTCATGCTCCCTGCCGGCG
>CAZYTZ010000056.1:0-5745 GCA_964650545.1 Microcaldota archaeon
CACCTCCAAAATAGATATGAGCGTTTGTCGCTCCGAGGTGGAATTCGGCGGCACAATTTATAAATGTACGCCCGACGTGGCTTCGACGTGGGAGTTTAGGGTGGCTCAGGGCGCGCCCTGGGCATTTGCCGACGTGGCAGCGGCAAGGGCGAGGGTTTTAACCCTTTTCAATCCCATCCAAACCAGATACATATGGATCTTGGGCGAAGCCTCAGGCAGGCGCTTTCCAAATTCACGGGCGCGCCGGTTGCAGACGAAAAGGCAGTGAAAGCACTGTGCCGCGAGCTTCAGCGCGTGCTAATCTCCTCGGATGTGAACGTGCGCCTTGTTTTCGACCTAACAAAACGGATTGAGAACCGTGCGCTTGACGCATCGCTTCCCAAGGGCATTTCGCTTCGCGAGCACGTCGTGAAAGTGGTTTACGAGGAGCTTGCAGGCAGTATGGGCGAGCGCTACGAGCCCAAAATCTCCCCGAAAAAGATACTGCTTCTCGGGCTTTTCGGAAGCGGAAAGACGACAGTTGCGGGCAAAATGGCGCACTTCTACAAGTCCCGCGGCCTCTCAGTGGCGCTTGTGGCATGCGACACCGACCGCCCGGCAGCATTCGAGCAGCTGCAGCAGCTTTCCAAGCAGACAGGCGCAGCCTTCTATGGCATTTCCGGCGAAAAGGACGTAAGGAAAATCCTTTCAGACGCAAAGATGCGCGCAAAGGAAGACGTCATCATCGTGGACTCCGCAGGCCGAAGCGCATTTGACCCAGCGCTCATCGAGCAGCTCAAGACAATAAACGCAGAGGCGCAGCCTGACGAGCGCTTCTTAGTCATCTCGGCAGACATTGGCCAGGTGGCAGGCAAGCAGGCATCCGAATTCCACAGCGCAGTGGGGCTGACAGGCGTGATAATCACAAAACTTGACGGAAGCGGCAAAGGCGGCGGCGCGCTTTCAGCAGTGTCATCATCGGGCGCCAAGGTGGCATTCATCGGCACAGGGGAAAAAATGGACGCGCTTGAGCCGTTTGACGCGCAGAAATTCGTGGGAAGGCTCCTTGGCTTTCCGGACATCGGCGCATTGCTTGAGAAAGTGAAGAAAATTGCAGACGAGGAAAAGCTGCCAACGGAAATCGAGGACAAGCTCACGCTGCGCACATTTTATGAGCAGCTCAAAGCGGCAAAAAAACTCGGCCCATTGTCCGGCGTGTTTTCCATGCTGGGTGCTGCCGACGTGCCAGATGACATGGTGAAAACCAGCGAGGACAAGCTCAAGAAGTACGAAGTGATAATCGCCTCAATGACCGAGGCGGAAAGGCAGGATGCGGAGCTTTTGAAAAAGAACCGCAGCAGGATAGAGCGCATTGCAGCGGGCTCTGGCACAAAGCCTGACGACGTGCGCGAATTGCTCAAGCAGTTCGACCGCGTGAACTCCATGTTCTCCCAATTCAAGAAAAACCGCGGCTTTAGGAAAAAAATGGAGAAGATGATGAAGGGAGCGAACATCGACATGAGCAAGCTTGGCGGCTAGCCTGCGCTGCTTCTCAGTAAAAATAAAAGAAAAAGTTATCTCTGGCTCTTGCCTGCAAGCGCGAGCTCCTTGCCCACGAGCTCGGAGAGCACTTCCTTGGCAATCACGCGCCTTCCGCCAATCTTGACATGCGGTATCCTGTTCCTGTCAAGGCGCCTCTCAAAAGCGTTCCTCTTGATGCGTATGCCACGCGAATTCATTTCCTGCACTGCATCGCCAACGTCGTAATAGTTCTTGCACACATGCACCATTCCATCGATTGCAGACTTGGGCACCCAGCGCGCCGTCCCAATCTTCAGGGAAGGCACGGAGTTCTTTTCAATCCTTCCGATGAACGCCCTCAGGTTGAGCTTCTCGTGCTTCTTCAGCTCGTTGAAAGCCTGCTTCACCGTGTAATATTCATTTGCAAGCGCAATCCAGTCATGCACAACCGGCTTGGGGATAAGCCTCTTGTTGCCGATTTTCACCGAGTGCACAGAGCGCCTCTCCACGCGGCCGCCGAAGGCGCGATAGGATAGGTTGACGCCTCCCTTGCGGAGCTCGTCATAAGCCTCTTCGACTGAGAACAGGCCCATTCCGCGCAGCCTCTCCTTTTCCAGCTTGTCCTGGGCATACAAGTCATTTGCCTTGCCCACTATGTCTGATATGCTGGAGTGGAGCGTTTTTTCATCAGAGCTGCGCCTGCCTTTGAGGTCCGATATCTTCATGGACTTCAGGCGGGAAACCACTGGGTCGTTGATTACTTTTTCGATTACAATTCTTTTTCCGCGAGGCATGTTTTCACCTTCTCGAGCAGAGATACCACATTTACATCTTCTACCATCTTATTTCTACAGATGCACATTTATAAGCCTTTTGTTAGAACCCGCAAAATGCAGATTTCCACCCTGCCCGCTAGGGCTCCGAAGTAAGAGTTTAAAAAGATTATCCAGTGCTTTCAGAATTCACCAAGTGCATTCTCTTTTGTGGTAAATACCCGATTTTCCACCGGCATTCTACTCTAAGAAAGTATAAAAGGCGTGTTTTGCAAAATTTTGTTTGTGAAAGCCTACAAATTCCGCATCTACCCCTCAAAACAACAGGTGGGGCAGCTCTCTCACCACCTCTGGATGGAGAAGGAACTCTGGAACGAGATGCTTGCTTTTACAAAAAAATTCTATATTGATTATGACAAGTTTCCAACAAAAAGGGCCCTAAGAAGCTTTTGCAAAAACAACGGATTATACTCCCAAGTCGGGCAGGAACTTGCGGAACGCCTGAACAGGGCCATCTGGCGTATGGTGGCACTCAAGAAGAAAGGAAAGGATTGTGGTTTTCCCCGTTTCAAGTCATTTGATCAGGTCAAAAGCCTATCATATCCACAGTCTGGTTTTTCCCTTGGCAATAAGCTCAAAGTGACGCCATTCGGGGAAATCCATATCCGGCAGCATAGGGAAATCAAAGGCACGGTAAAGACGCTTGCCATAAAGAGGGCGGCCACTGGAAAATGGTTCGCCTGCTTTTCCGTGGGGGAAACCCCTGTTGTCAAGGCATCAAATGGTAGCGCAAGAATAGGCATTGACCTTGGCCTGAAGAATCTTGCAACTCTTTCAGATGGTTCTATGATAGAGAATCCTCGGTTTATCAGGAAGCATGAGGAAAAGGTTGCCTTCCTGTCAAGAAAGCTCTCGCAGAAAAAGAAGGGAAGCCGGAACCGAAAGAAAGCCAAGATGCTGCTTGCCATCGAGCATGAAAAACTCAAGGACACGAGGGGAGATTTCCTTCATAGGCTTTCCAGAAACCTGGTCAATTCATATTCCTTCATTGCTCTGGAAGACTTGGCATCTCAAGAGCTTGCCGAACGGAATTATGGCAAGCAGATAAACGATGCAGGCTGGGGTGAATTGGCGAACATGCTGCGCTACAAGGCTGAGAGTGCTGGTTGCGAAGTGGTGCTTGTCAATCCCAAGGATACTACAAAAACATGCTGCATCTGTGGAAATATGATGGACATGCCATTATCAGTCAGGGAATACGATTGCCAGTTGTGTGGCAATAATATGGACAGGGACCGGAATGCAGCATACAACATACTCAAGAGAGCTACGGCAGGAACTGTCGAAAGTAACGCTTGTAGAGATGTCTCGAAAAAGATGTCATTGAAGCAAGAAGCCGCAGGATTTAGCCCGCGGTAGTTCACATTAATAAACCCTGCACCCCGCCATCTTAGCTGTGGAAAAAATACCCCTGTGCAACGAATGCGCCCGGCGTTTCTTCATCGAAGGCATAGTGCGCCCTGCCGACCGTGGCGAAGGGTGCTTCATCTGCTCAGGCATGCTTGCAGCGTTTTCCTCTCTTTTAGAATCCGCCATTTCACAGTCGAAGAATTTCAAATGGGAGACATTCTCAGTCGCCTCATCGTTTCCGCGTACAGCCCTCATGAACGAGGCGGAGATTGCAACGCGCCTGCTGCCAGGCGTTTACACCTCGATAAAAAACAGCACGAACGCCAAGCTTGCGGAAGAAATAGCAAAGGCGACCGGGAAGAAAAACGACCAGCGCGGCGCAGACGCCTCTTTCGAATTCAATTTCTCCTCGAATAAGGCAATTGCGCGCCCCACTCAGCTTTATGTGTACGGGCATTACCTGAAGCTCGCGCGCAATTTCTGCCAAAGCCGGTGGCACTGTTCCGAATGTAATGGAAAAGGATGCGATTCCTGCCACGGAAGCGGCATGAATTACCCTTCAGTGGAAGACGAGATTGGCAAGGTCCTAATGCCTGCCTTCAAGGCGAAGGACTGCACGCTTCATGCAAGCGGCAGGGAAGACGTCGACGTTCGCTGCCTGGGGGCTGGCCGCCCGTTCGTGGCCGAGCTTGCAACGCCCATGAAAAGAACAGCCGACTTGCAAGCGCTTGAGGCAGAGTTTGAGAAAAACGAGAATGTGCGCGCAATAGGGCTGCGCCTTGTGCGCAAGAGTTTCATTGACAGCGTGTGCAACTCGCACTTTGAAAAAGAATACGAAGCAATCGTCTCGGCAGACCGCCCGCTTACTGCAGCCGACGCAAAAAAGCTTGCATCGCTTTCAGGCACAACACTTGAGCAGCACACGCCGCAGCGCGTGCTTTCGCGCAGGACCGACATGCTGCGCAAGAGGACTGTTTACAAAATCAGCGCGCAGGCAATCGGCGGCGGAAAGCTCAAGCTTAGCCTCCTTGCCGAGGCTGGCACCTACATAAAGGAATTCATCCACTCGGACGCAGGGCGCACAAAGCCAAGCGTCTCATCCACCCTTTCCTGCCTCGCGCAGTGCGATTCTCTTGACGTGGTGGCAATACGCGACTATTTCCTGGAGACTGTGAAGGAATAGATAATCAGAACGGCTGGATGCATTTTATCATGAGGCCATTGCCAATCTGTCTTTTCGTGATTTGCTGCCCGTCGATGTACTCTATGTACTCAAAGCCGAATGTTTTGTATACTATCATCCCTGGAGATGTGGTGGAGTTTTGGCAGACTGAAGCAGCGCCCCCCATGTTATAGCCGCTGGTGGTTTCCGTGCTCATTCTTATTAAACGCCTACAGGTTCCTGAAAACACGCCATTGTGTGAAAAGTAGTTTTCCTCACCTGAGCCGAGGTAAAAATAGTCGCTCATGTTCACGGTTTCCGTGGGGCTGCTTATACAGTCTCCCCCGAATGCCATGCTAACGCGCCGCAAGATATGCCCTTCCCCGCCAATAAGTCCAGTAACCCGTATTGGATAAGCACCCGTATTCCTAATTCTTATGTAAGGATATGTAAGGGCATTGCCATCACTTACTCTTGCAGAGGCTTCCACGATCGCAATCGGCGTCGCAGACTGCCAGTACATCTGCGACTGAGTTATCTGAGCGTCACTTGCCATCCCTGGGAAGAAGCCCAGCAGCGCTACCGAGACGAGCGCTACGATTAGCACAACAGCAAGAAGGACGAGGTATTCGGTTGCCCCTTGGCCGACCAAGGGGCGATAAATCGTGCCAGAGCACGATTGTGTGGCACCTTGCCCCTGCAAGGTGCCAGCAGTCGGCGAAGCCGACTCAACCATCACGTGGCGGGCTGAAGTCGCAGACAACTTTACAATTGCTCCTTGCGCGCGAAGCTGCATGCTTGTTTTTTCCAGTGTGCATTTTTATCCTTTTCCCACGTTTTCACTCCCATGCTTGACTTGCTTTCCCCGCCTGCATCAGTGCCAGGCATTGACATCCGCAT
>CAZYTZ010000057.1:0-5310 GCA_964650545.1 Microcaldota archaeon
ATTGTTTGAATGATGGCGCAGACCTTTCTGCGCCTATTTCAGCTTAGAAAGGCCCACATTAACCCGCCGCTGCACATAAAAGCGGAGCTGCAATAAAAAGATGGCTAATTTATGTGCAATGCCTTATGGCGCGTTTCAGGACGGGCCCTTGGTTTTCTTGCCCGCGCTCCCCTTGCCGCCCCCCATCTTTTTGACAGTCTCTAAGTCGTTGGCCTTGGCATCCTCTAGTTCTTTGTAATTCTGAGTAAACTGCATCCGCTCTTGGACATCGGTGGTTTGCCTCATGAAGGCATTGTTTGCGACCAGTTGCTCTTTTGTTTGGTTGCTCCAATAAACCTCATACAATGTAGGGAGGATATTTTGCACGAAATTGTTCGAATAGCCCTTACCGTAGATGGCGTCTGCCGCATCCTTCAATTCGTTTATGTTCTCGTAGTTGTAACTGTATTGGGCATTTTTTGGAACGTCTGCAAGCACTTTGATTACTTTCTCGTCTGGAACTTCGGGTGTCGAAGCCATTCCTGCGCGAAGTTGAGTGAATATTGTTGAGCCGTACTTTGTCATCAAATCATCAAGATCATACATGAAGACATCTGAGCCCAATTGCACCCGCACCATATTATCCTTAAAGGAGACCTCGTCCACGGATTGCCCCGTGAGTTTTTCAAGGTAGGAGGTAAGCTGCGCAGCTATGTAGGCCTTCATTGACAGGCGAGTAGTGACAAAATTGTTGGCTTCTTCGGCAGTAGGGATTGCCCCTGTTTTTAGGAATATGTTTACTGTGTTCTTTTCAAACCGGCTCGCCTTGATAATAAACGTTTGATTGTCCTTAGTTTTTTCAATGCCATATTTTTTGCCAGCAATCAAATCATCTAGATCGGATTCTGACATCTTAAATCCTTCATTTTTAAGCGCAATAGACAAAGCTTCCCGATTTGCGGAAGATGCTTCTTGAACAAATTTGCGGTCATAGCGATCTTTGAAACCGTATTCTAATGATTTTACAGTTATTTCGTCCACCGCAAGTAAGTTGAAGGTTTCGCTGTAAGTTGATAATTCCTTACCAACAAGAGGGCGCGCGGAGAAAAATCCTTTGATATCGACTTCGCCCACTGACTCGCAGAGTCCAGCTTTTCCGGTTGTCTCCTTATGCTGAAACACAGAAATTTTGTTTATTCCGTCAGCGAGAGCACTAAGAACGTGGTCCTGGTATTCAGGCTTAAATCTGGTTCCTTTGGAGAACGAGGCAGTTAAAGCAGAAGATAAGCTGTCCGTAACCGCCTCGTTTGTGTTGAAATTGAGGGGCTTGCGAGCCTGGGCAGGAGTATGTTTGCTTGTCGAGACAGCTCCAATCGAAACTTGCTGAAACAAAAACATATTCTCACCCTCTTTTCCTTATTTTAACACATTTAATATTTAAATCCAACCGTCTTGCCGCAGGAGCAGGCGTATTCCGCCGTGCGCGTGCGCTTCCTGAGGCGGACGCGTGTGTTCCTGCCAGGTATGCGCGGCATGCCGCAGGACTTGCAGAGGCGCATCCTGTCCTTTTTTGAAAAGCGGCAGTTGTAGCGCGTGGAGAGCTTGCGCGCGAGGTAAATGTACCTTTTCGCGTGCTTCTCGTCGCCTGCGCGCATTGCTTTCTCCGCAAGCGACAAGAGTATGCCCATGCGCTCGTAGATGATGCTGCGCGTACCTTGCTGCTGCGCCATGGGGAGAATTTGCACTGGAGATTAATAAAAACGAGTGTGGAGAGAAAGAGAAAATAAGTGGGCCCGACGAGAGGGAGCACGTGAAGCGTGCGACTGATTTCGCCCAGCAGGGCGAAACGTCGGGCACATGAGCGAAGCGAAATGGGCCCGACGAGATTTTCGAGGCACCGCAAACCGCGGGGGTTTGGGGGGCGCCGCACTAAGGGGGCAAAGCCCCCTTGGGGTGGCATTCGAACTCGTGACCTACAGCTTTCCAAGACACAATCGTCTGTTCCGGAGGAACTGGCGATATGCCATGCTTGGCATGACATTTTTGCGAGAGCGTGTCGTATAAGACGTGCGTCGGGCGAGGGGCTTGCGCCTCGCGCCCAATGCCGCTCTAACCAGCTGAGCTACGGGCCCACTGAGTGGGATTTGAAGAAAAACGATTTAAACCCGCCTTAGCGCGCCGACTTGTAAAGCCGCAGGAGCGCGGACACCGTAAGAGGCATGTAAAAGAACGGGATGTAAATCAGGTTGATGAAGGGCAGCATTGCCGGGATTGCGAGCACAAAGGCAACCACAAAGTAGATGAATACCTGCAAAATGTTGCGGATGGACAGTAGCACGGATACCTTGATTGCCGAAAGGGGCCCCTTGTTGTCCACCACCACAGAGGGCATTGCAAACACCAGAAGCAGTGCGGCTATTATGACGTAAAGGGCAAGAAGCAGCATTGCGGCTATGGACAACAACTGGTCAAGGGCAGGCAGGAGCGCGAATGCAAGCACAAACGGCACGCCCACCAGCACGCCGCAGATTATGGACAGGATCATGAGGTTGATTGCGTATTTTGGAATCAGAAGGACAAACCCCTCCATTGTTTGCTTGCGCTTTGAGAGGAAACCGTTGATTGTTGCTATGTACGCGCCGTGCAGCCCGGATGACACCCAAAGCACGATAAGAAGGCCTATGAAAAGCGCAATCAGAGAAACGCCCACGCCAACTGCGGCAACCCCTATGCTTCCATCAGCAGTGAAAACGTTTGCCACGCTTCCGAGGGAAACGACCCCGAAAATGCCAAGGCCAAGCGCGGCGAAAAATGACAGTGCCATGCTTGCTATTGTTATTATCAGGGAATAGATTGCATAGTCCACCATCAATGAGCGGTATGAGGAGAATGCTTCTGAGAATGCCTGGATTGTGCTTGCCATTCCATCACCAGGGCAAGTTAGCAGGCAATGCATTTAATGTTTGTCCTGAAAAGCCCTTTGATGGGATTCTTCGAGGATTATTTTGTCAGCCCGATAATTGAGAAAACTGGCTACAACGCGATAAACACCCTTGTTTACGCCGCAATCGCCATTGCGGCGCTTTACATCATTTGGCGCGCCATGAAAGCAAGGAAGTTTGACTTTGCAAGCCAGGGCTTTTTGTATGCAGTTGCGGCGTTCGTGCTTTTCGGCTCCACCTGCAGGGTGCTCACAGACCTGTCAGACTCTGGCGCGGTTGCACTCATGGCATCTTCCGGCAGCCCGATTTACGCCGCGCTTGTGCAAAGCGGGATTTTTGCATATGGCTTTCTCACAGTGACGCCAGGCATCTACCTGGTCACTGCCGCGCTTTTCCTGCTTGCCATTGCGGTTGGCAGCAAAATGAAGAGAGATATGTTTGCTGCTTACGCAGGCTTGCTTCTTTGGCTGCCCATTTTCCTGCTTGAGCTTCCGTTCATGACTTACTGGTGGTTCTTCCTGCTCGCAGTTGCAATTGCCTCTGTAGGCGCCTATGCCGCATTTGCAGCGCTTGAAAGGGCAGGCAAGATGAAGCTGAATGTTTATGAAAAGCTGGCAATAGGGGGCCAAGCGCTTGACGGAGCTGCCACTTTTGTCGTTATTGACATTTTTGCAAAAGAGACCGGGAGCAACTATTTTGAGCAGCACGTGCTCTCAGCAGGAATAGGCGGGGCAACGCCTTTGGGCTTTTTCCTGTTCTTTCTCATAAAAATCGCGCTTGCAAGCCTCATTGTCTACTTCCTGAGAAAGGAGAAAATGGGCAGGGGAGACGTTGCCCTTGTGCTTTTGGTGGTTGCCACCATGGGCTTTGCGCCAGGCATCCGCGACCTTCTCAGGATGCTTTGCGGGACATGAAAATGTCAAAGCCCTGCGGGACGCGAGGTGGCGCACCCCTAGAGCCCGAAACCCCTTCTTATGAACTCCACTGCGAATGCCGCAAGGAGCACACCCATCACGCGCGAGAGTATCTCAAGCCCGTTCTTGCCTATCACGCGGTAGATGCCAGAGGAGAGTATGAGCGTGGCGTAACTTACAATGCAGCAAAGCACGGATGCCACCACTGTGTTTGCAAGCCCCACTGTGTTGGCAAGCAAAAGCGTGGTGAGCATGGTGCCTGGGCCTGAGAGAAGCGGCACGCCTATGATGACCGCCTCCACCGGCGTGTCTTCTGACTTTCCAAAATCAATGCCAAGTGCGAACGAGATGGCAATCAGGAGCATGAGTATTCCGCCGCCAATCTCAAAGCTTTCCATCCTTATGCCCATTATTGAGAGGAGCCCTGGGCCTATGAAAAGGAAGCCGAATAGCACGAGCGACGCCACTGCGCCTGCCACGTAGGCGGCCTCATGCCTTTTTTTCTGGGGAAGCTTTTTTGTGAGGGACAGGAAGACCGGCACTGAGGAGAACGGGTCCATCACTATGAAAATCGCAATGAATGCCGTGATGATTGCGGAGAGCGAAATGTCCATGGCAGGATAAGCCAGCCATTGGCTTTTATTCCTTGCAGTGTGCGCCGTGCCAGCCAGCAAGCCTTTTAACCAGTTGCCATAAGAAGTTATATGTAGTGAAAAGAGAGGTTGTGTGGTTTGGGTGTTGGCTTGGAGCAGAATAGGGGGGACGGCATAATCCTTAGGCATGAAAGCCCCATCATCAAGGCCATTGCAAGGCTGCATGAGAGCGTGGAATTGCCCTTGGGGGACATTGCCATAATGCCCAGCAAAAGCGCCATCAATGCGCTTGCTAAGGCAGCGTACTCGAATGATATTGAAGCCCTGAACAATAACATCAGGCTTTGCTGCCAGTACGAGGTCACGGATGGCGGCAGAGTGATCCACCTTGCAGGCGACAAGCGCGAGCAAATCAAGCACTATTTGGTGGAAGATACGCTCTCCTTTCTTTCGCTGAGCTATCCGACTGAGGAAAACTACAGGGGGGTTGGGGCGGATGGCCCCGCGCTTCGCAAGAACGGCATGCCTGCACTAGTCCATATCCTGCAGGTAATGGGAGGGGTGGCTGCAATCGAAGCCCCTCTCAACGAAGACGACCGGCTCTCGTTCGCGCCGGTGGTGGAAGGCGGGACACATGACCTGATAGAGGACATTAGAGATGAAAGCCTGAGCATGCGGAATATGAAGTTCCGGGTGAGGCGAGAGCGCGGGGGCATCGAGACCCTAAACGAGCAGGCGATGCTGGACCACCTTGTCAAGCTGTACACCGAGTACAATGAGTATGTTGCCAAGCGCATTGTAAAGGGGCAGCTGCGGCTCACGCGCAAGGAACCGCCCAAAGGCATGACAAAGGAGGAGTATTACATATTCACCTATCTTAGG
>CAZYTZ010000058.1:0-5261 GCA_964650545.1 Microcaldota archaeon
CGCCCGCAGGCGAAATCGTGGGACCATTGAGCGAAGCGAAATGGGCCCACGAGGAATCGAACCCCGAGTCTTCTGCACGTCAAGCAGACGTCTTACCATTGTCGGCTCTGCCGCGGCTTTTTTCGCAAAGCGAAAAAGCGCCCCTTTTTGCCAGAAGGCAAAAAGCGGGCAACATCTTGCCGCAGGCGAGAGCGTTCGACTATAGGCCCAGCAGAGTTTTTTCTGCTGCCTAAGCTTTAAGAAGGTTCATGGAGCAAGGGAAAACATGGCAATCTCTGCAATGTGCCCCGGCTACTTGACAGGCATATTCTGGATTGGGGAGGGCGATGCCGCCGGCGCGGGATTTGCAATTGACAAGCTCATGCGCACGGACGTTTCTGAGAAAAAAGGCGGAAGGGCAACAATAATGATAAACAATGTTGAGAATGCCGCGCCTGTTTCCAAGTCAGTGCTGAGGAAATACTTTGGGCTGGGCTGCAAGCCTGGGCTTCTTGAGATAAAGCACTCCACAGAGGTGCCGATTGGCTTTGGGCTGGGAATGAGCGCTGCCGGCGCGCTTTCACTGTCCCTGTCGCTAAACGAGCTTTTGGGCGCAGGCTTTTCGCGCAAGGAATGCGTGAAAATCGCGCATGATGCAGAAGTGGAATGCGGAACAGGCCTGTCTGGCGTGGATGCCGCCGCAGTTGGCGGCGCGCTTGCAAGAAGGAGCCTCAATGAGCAGCCCTTTGCGCTTCCGTTTGACGAACGTGAGCTTGAAATCGCCTTTTTCACCCCGATAAAGACCGCGGATGTCACAAAGTCAGCGGAATGGAAGAAGAAGGTAAACGATGCCGGGAAAAAGGCGCTTGATGCGCTTGACAGAGAGAGGACATGGGACATGTTCCTATCAGCAGCAAGGCAGTTCTCGCAGCAATCAGGGCTTGCAGGTTGGTGCGCGCCTGAAATGGCTGCAAATCCGAGAGCCAGCATGGCAATGCTTGGCCACACGCTTTTCTCGGATTCGCCGCTTGCGCTTGCGCACAAGCCTTTTATGCTTCTTAAGGCAAAGGTAGCGCAGGAAGGCGCAAAGCTATTGTAGGTGGTTTAATGACGAAAAAAAAGGCTGTGGACGTTTCTGTAATAGTGCCTGCCTACAATGAGGAAAAATACATAGGCGCGTGCCTTGCCGCGATAAAGCGCCAGAAATTTTCAGGAACCTTTGAAGTGATAGTTGGCGACGGCAACAGCAAGGACAATACGCAGAAGATTTCGCGCGACTATGGCGCTCGCGTGGTGGAAGAACGCTATGGCACTGCCTCTGGCGGAAGATATGCCGGCTCAAAGGTTGCGCACGGGAAAATCTACATTTTCACAAGCTCAGACACGGAGCCATGCCAGGGCTGGATACAGAACGTCTACAACGTATTTGAGGACAAGGACGTTGCGTGGGTGGTCGGGGGGGTCAGGCCATTTGAGGGGACCCTGACAGAGTATTGCGGCGCAGCCGTCCTCAATTTCCTGGCAGCCGTGCTGAACCGCTTTGGGCTTGCCTATGTGAACGGGGACAATGTCTCTGCGCGCGCAAGCGCGTATTGGAAATGCGGAGGCTTTAACCCCAAGATGAAAACTTCCGAGGACACTGACTTGGGCATGAGGCTGATGAAATGCGGCAAGTTCAAGTACGCCTGGGGGGCAACCGTGCTCATCTCCATGCGCCGCGTAAGGAAATGGGGCTATTGGAACTTTGCCACTTTTCACTTTCGCAACTTCCTGTCCACGCACGTCCTGAAAACTCCTTCCAAGATGTACGCGCCCATTCGCTAGCTAGAAGAAGCTGCCAACCTGCTTTCTCATGTTCACCGCGAAGTGCTTGCCCAGCCCTGACTTGAAAAGCAGTATCTCGCCTTTTGCGCCAAGCACCTCGCCTATTATCGTGTGCGTTTCCTGCGGCTTTTTCGCGCGCGGATAATATGAAGAGAAATCCAGTATGTTCGGCGTGAACTCAGGCACTGCCCCAGAGTTTCTCACAAGTTCCACGTGCCCTGCGAAGTTCTCGCGCGCAACTCCCTTGTCAAACTCAAGCATGCGCAGCTTTTGCGAAATCCTTACTGCGTTTGAGAACAGGAAGCGCGACTGCACTGCCGCCTCAGCATGGTAAACCTCGTCAGGCCCTGTGAACTGCGCGACCATGCAGCCAAAGTCAGCGCCCTGCTCGCGCATGCGCAGCTCAAACCTTTCCTTCCTTGTCACGCCGCACTTGACTATTTTCTCGCCAAAGCCGGCAAGGTAGAGGCAGTACTGCTCCTGCATTGCCTTGTCGTGGAGCTCAGGATAGCCTGAAAAATCGCCCTTTGTGTACGCGCGGCTCATGTCAAGCGCGCTGCAGGTAGGGCACTGGCGCGTGTGTATTGCGCTGTTCCTGCACTCGTGGTAGCCGTCAGGCGCCTTGTAGCCAATGCAGGCAACCCTTCCTGAAAAGTTTATGTCCTGCGCGCCTTCCATCTCAAGAGTGCCGACTTCCCCGCCTTGCGCGCGGAAAAGCATGGTGGGCTTTTCCCCGCCTGAGTAAAAGCGTATGAGATGGCGCATGAGAATCGCAAAAATTGCGCCTGCAACTACTTATATTGCTTCGCAAAGCAGGGTGCCGGTGGAAATGGGCTACTTTTTGCGCGCGGCAAGGGAAAGTATGCTGTAAGGCACGCTGTTTGTTTTGTCCAGGTGCGCGTTTATCTCCGCAAGCACGCGCGCTTTCACCCTGAGGTATTCCTCGCGCGGCAATTGCATGTTGCCGACTGCGTTTTTCAGGTTCTTGGCATTGAAGCAGAACATGGAGTCATGCACGTTCTCGCAGTTGTGGCAGAAATAGCAGTCCGAGCAGTCGCTGCTGGAATCCACCTCGAAGCATCGCTGCAGCCTTTCCGAGCGGTAGCAGCGCATGCAGAAAGCGGATGCGCGCACTTCATTGCCGCCGAAAATGTGCTCTGACTCGCGCACCCAGTAAAAGCCAGAGCAGTATTTCGAGTTGATGGGAAGGGTGCCGCTGTAGCAGTTCGTCGAGTCGATTTCCACCTTGCATTCGAGGTTGTCCCTGGAAATGCCCATCTGCCATTCAGGCGAAAGGTAGCCGATTGGAGAAACCGTTTTTGCCGCGTTTGCAATGCTGATGCCTTCAGCCTCGGCTTCTGACAGCTTCAGCCTTTCCCCAACGTATTCCGCTTCCTCAAGGCTTAGCAGCCTGTCGAGCGGGAACCAGGAGAAATGTGTGTGGTCCGGGAGCAGGAGCGGCTTTCCTGAAAGGCAGGAGGGGATTTTTTCAGCAGGATTGGTGTGTTGGCTCAGCCATGGGAGGTATTTGTCCACGCCTGTCAGTTTCCTCCCCAGGACAATGCCGGCTGTTTTTGAAAATGCATCCTCAATGGGCTTTTTGTCCGCTTTTTTCGCTGCTGGAAACCGCATGCCGGATGCGGCTGGCTTCAGGCGCGAATAATCCGGCTTTTGGGAGGAGAGAAGCTCGAGCAGCGTGGGCAGCTTGTGGCTTTGGGAAAGCATTGCGCCCATTTCAGACAGGAGCCGCGCCTTGATGGCGCGGTATTTTTCAGGCGAAAGCTGCAAATTGCCTATGCAGTGGTGTGCTGAACGCAGGTTGAAGCAGAACATGCAGTCGCTGCAGCCTGAAAGCCCGTGCGAATAGTAGCAGTCTGAGCAGTGCTCGCATTTCGATATCTCGAAGCAGCGCGAGCAGTACATGCAGCTTGAGGGGCGCAGGCAAAAAGAGCTGCCGCCAATCCCGTCGCTGCCGAATATGTTGTCGGATCGGGCCACCTGAGAGCAATAGGCGAGGTATTTCGAATGCGTGCAGCGGTCTGAATGGTAGGCATAGTTGCAATCCACCATGTTGGAGCATTGCTCCACAAACTGGGATTTTCCAAGCACTATGTTGCCTGCGTAGGCGATGCTTCCGGAAACAGCGGAAATGATGGGGTCAATGCCCTGAAGGCTGCTTGGTGAAATTGGCTTGCCCTTCTTTGTGTAATCCACCTCGTCCAGGCTTATGAAAGCCGCACCTTGTGGATAATCAAACCTGCCGAACACCACGTCCTTGCCTGAAATGGATGATTTCTTTGCCGCGCGCCAGGTGCGGATGCGCCCAAGCCATTCTGCATACCAGTTAAGCTCGCCCACCTCGCAGCCAAGCACCACCTTGGCAGTGGCCTTCCATTTCTTGCTAGCCTCTGCGTAAGCCGCGGATTCGCCTGCCATGGGAAGATTTTGCGTGAAAGCCATTTAAGCCCTTGGCAGGCATCCGTCAATCGCCGTTGGAAATGAAAGCACTATTTTAAGGAGTACGGAGGAAATCCCGGTGAAGGTGAAAACATGGCATCGCTTGACGAATTTTTGGCATCCGAAGTGAAGACTATACGCGAAAAGAACCTTGAGTGGAAGCTGCGCGAGCTTCAGGGGCCATCCATTCCCCGCGCGCGCGTGAATGGGAAGGACGTCATAATGTTCTGCTCGAATAACTACCTGGGGCTGTCGGACCGCCCGGAGCTGAAAAAAGCCGCGATTGAGGCTGTTGAGAAATACGGCGCAGGCTCAGGCTCTGTGCGCGCGATTGCCGGAACGCAGGATTTACACTTCAAGCTGGAAAAGACCATTGCGCGCTTCAAGCACACAAAGGCTGCAATTTACTTCCAGACTGGCTTTGCCGCAAACGCAGGCGCGCTGCCGCAGCTGGTGGTGGCAGGCGACCTTGCCATCTCAGACGCGCTTAACCATGGAAGCATTATCGACGGCGTTCGCCTTTCCAAATGCGAGCGCGCGATTTTCAAGCACAAGGACATGGAAGACCTTGAAAGAGTGCTGAAGGAAGCAAAGGCAAAGCAGCCTGCTTACAACAAGATATTCGTAATAACCGACGGCGTGTTCTCCATGGATGGAGACATTGCTCCGCTTGACAAGATAAGCGAACTTGCGCAGCAGTATGGCGCTTTTGTATACGTGGATGACGCGCACGGCGACGGAGTACTGGGCGACCATGGCAGGGGAATTGTCTCCCACTACAAGCTTGAGGGCAAGGTGGAAGTTGACATGGGCACGTTCTCCAAGGCATTTGGCGTGGTGGGCGGCTCGATTGCAGGCTCGCAGGAGCTTTTTGATTTCCTGCAGAACAAGGCAAGAACCTGGCTATTGTCAGGCTCTGCCCCGCCTGCAACCGTGGCGGCATGCACTGCGGCGCTTGAGTTGCTGGAGAGGGACGACTCGCTTGTGAAAAAGCTTTGGGA
>CAZYTZ010000059.1:0-4983 GCA_964650545.1 Microcaldota archaeon
ACGCGCTGCCCGCACTGCGCGCACCGCGTGCTTTACAAGGTGCGCGAGCCGCTTGCGCGCGAAGTCAAGACAGACTGAACAGAAGGTTGGCTTGATGGAAAAGGGGAAAGTGACTGCAAAAGCAACGCTTGTCCTTACCTTCCCATCCGCTGCGCCCGCAAAGGCAGCGCACAGGGCGCTTGCAGCCGAGGCTGACTTTTCGCACCGCGGCCACTCGCGCGTTTCCCTTTCGGGAAAAGCAGTGCGCGTGGAGATAGATGCCGACGACCCTGTGTCGCTTCGCGCTTCGCTGAACTCATACTTGCGGCTCATGCGCATTATTAAAGATGTGGAAGAAAATACGGAATGAAACGGAGGGATATTTATGACTGAGCAGCTTCGCAATGCAGACGAGCTTCAGAAGAAACTAATGGAATTCCAGGACTTGCAGCGCCAGCTGCAGATGGTGTCCGGGCAAAAGCAGCAGCTCATACTCCAGTCAGAGGAAATAAAGATGGCCGAGGGCGAGCTTGCCAAGGTGGACAAGGGAGTTTACCGCTTCATCGGCCCCATACTTGTTGAGACCACCAAAACCGACGCAACAGCCGACCTGAAGGACAAGCGCGAGCTGTTCGAGATGCGCGTGTCAGTTCTTGAGAAGCAGGAGACGAAGATGCGCCCCAAGTATGACGAATTGCGCAACGAGCTTGAGAAAGCCTTTAAGGAAGGAAAGCTGCGCTGAACTACTTCCGGCAGCCAACATCAAAAATGCTCAGTGGAACTTCCTTTTTCCTGGCCAGCTGCCCATTCGCCCACTCAAGAAGCATCCTTTTTGCCCTGTTGAACTCTTCCTTGCCGACCACCGTGTTTCCAATCGCATAGGTCAGGTTCTTGGCATTGAAGCAGAACATGGACGACCTCACATTTTCGCAATTGTGCAGGTAATACGAATCGCTGCACGATTTCGAGCTGTCCACCTCGAAGCACCTGTTCAGGTTTTCCGAGTAATAGCAATTGATGCAGAAAAAGCATTCGAATGCCATGGACGAGCCGAATATGCAGTCCCCCTTCCTTGGCCAGAAAGAATAAGCCGTGTTCTTGGTGAAAGACGCGCCTGGCGAGCGGTACGCGTTCATGGTCTGGTACTGTGTGGAGCATTCTGTGACGTTGATGTTCTTGCCAAAGAAAAACTCCGGCGAAAGGTACGCGACTTTGGCAATTCCCTCCGAAATCGCGGCGAACGCCAGCTTTTCAGCCTCCCCCTGTCCAAGCCTGAGGTGCTCGCCGATGTATTCCGCCTCAAGCATGGTCACAAGCCTGTTTCTCGGATAGATGAGGTAATTCGAATAATCCGCAAGAAGCATGGGCTTGCCGCTTATGATGGATTTCCCAACATCCATCCTCAGGACGTGCTTTCTTAGCCATGGCGAGTAGGTGTCAATCCCCTCCAGCCTCTTTCCAAGCAGCATTTCGGTGGTGTTTCCGAAAATCGCCTCTATCTTTGCCAGGTCCGGCTTCACGGCTTTCTCCAGCTTCTTAAGCCCAGGCAATATGGGCTGGTAGCCATGCTCCCTGCATTTCCCCACTATCTCGACCAGGGACGGCAGGGAATGCTTTTCTGAGAGCTGTTCCGCCATTTCCGCCACCAGCCCCTGCTTGATGGACAAGTACTTTTCCTTTGGAAGCTCCAGGTTGCCAATCGCATGCCTCTTGTTCCTCACATTGAAGCAGAACATGCAGTTCGACGAGTCCAGCACCCCGTTGACATAATAGCAGTCCGAGCTTGTTTGGGACTTCCATGCCTCAAGGCAGCGCGTGAGCCTGTAGCATTCATAGCCCCTGACCAGGAACTTCGACTCCCCAACCCCGTCCGAGCCAAAGGCGAACTCGCACTCCTTCACCCTTGCGGAGCTGCACACATATTTCGAATCGCTTACTGCGCCTGATGCAAGGACATGGTAGGAATCCTTGCAGTTCGAGCTGTCCTCTATGAACTTCGAGTTGCCCAGCACCACGTCCCCAGTATAATATGCCCTGTCCCTAATGGCTTCCACCAACGAATCCACGTCCTTGATTTCATTGATGGAAAGAGGCGGGAATTTCCCGAGCTTCCAAACCTCGTCCAAAGACGCCCTCTTGGAGCCTTTGCAGTAGTCCGTTATGAAATACGTGATGCCCTTGCCGGTAAGAGTGGATGGGGCGCGGGCAAGCTTGGGATTCAGGGACGAAAGCCACTCCTGGCACTGGCCAAGCTCCCCAACCTCGGTGCCGAACAGGACATTGCACGTGGCTTTCCACGCCTTGCCAAGCTCCTTGCATACGGGCGAATCGGTTTGCACAAGGTTGTTTTTGTATTGGAATTTATATATTCCAATGCGGACAAAATCTGTCTGCAGACTTTGCCCCCCAGGAGAGCAATTTTAAACTTCCCCTCCCCTTTCCCAGCGGGAGAAAATGGCAAGATTTCCGAGGATAAAAGCAAGACGCATAGTCATCACCTTCCACTCGCAAGGCGACGTGGACGCAGTGGGTGCAGCAATCGCGCTTTCGCGCGCGCTTGGCAAAAAATCCATCATCGCAGCGCCTGACAAGCCAACGGCAGCCGCTCGCAAGCTTCTCAACTATACAGGCACTCCCTACTCACTCTTTTCAGAAATCAAGCCTCAGCCAACAGACTATATCATAGTGCTTGACTCATCCTCGCCGCAAATGCTTCGCCATTTGGCAGGCATCAAGCCAAACCTGATGATAGACCACCACGCGCGCTTCCCTCATTTTGCTGCGCAAAATGGGGCGCCTTTTTCGCAGGGCGAAAAAGAGCGTGGGGGGGAAATAGCTGCCAAGAAAGTGATAAACGACCCCGCAGCCTCCTCCACGTGCGAAATCCTCTACTTTCTCCTCAAGCCAAAAGACAGGCTCTCGTGCATCTCGCTGCTGCTTGGCATAATTGCAGACAGCGCTTCTTTCAAGTGCGCCACTCCATCCACTTTCAAGGCAGCCTCAGAGCTTCTCGCGCGCTCCAGCCTCTCATACTCCCAGCTCCTATCCCTTTCTCATGCGCCAGAATCGTTTTCCGAAAGGCTGGAAGCAATCCGCTCCTGCCCCTCAGTGTCAGCAGAGCGCGCAGGCAAGCACATAATCGCGCTTGCAATGGCAAAGTCGCATGAGGCTCATTTCGCAGACATGCTGGTTTCCTTAGGGGCAGACATTGCATTCGTTGGCTGCGAAGCTGAGAGCGGCAGGATATCAGCGCGCATGCGCGACTCCATGAAAGGCATGGTGAAGCTTGACAGGATAATGTTTGAGGTTGGCAAAGTGATGAATGGCAGCGGCGGCGGGCATGAGATGGCTGCCGGTGCCACAGGCGAAAAAGGCAGTGCGCGCGACGCGCTGGCTGTCTGTAGGAAGCTTGCAGAGCAGCAAATGCTCTTCTATGAGCACGCGAAAATAAAGAAAATTGAATGGTGATTTGATGACAGTGGCAATAGTGGTTGGAACCCAGTGGGGCGATGAGGGAAAGGGCAAAATCGTCGACTATTACGCAGCACACGCTGACGTTGTGGTGCGCTTCTGCGGAGGCGCAAACGCTGGGCACACCATAATTTCCGGCGGCAAGAAATTCGCCTTCCACCACATTCCCTCCGGCGTGCTTTACCCTGACAAGATGAACATAATCGGCAATGGCGTGGTTCTCGAGCCCAAAAAGTTCTTTGAGGAGTTGGGGCAGCTTGACGCTGTTGGCATCAAGCCAAACATCAAACTCTCGCCGCGCGCGCACCTGGTAATGCCTTACCACCTTGCGCTTGACGGAGCAGAGGAGGCAAAGAAAGGCACATTGGCGGCAGGCACCACAAAGCGCGGCATAGGCCCATGCTACTCGGACAAGGCAGCGCGCTTTGGCATAAGGGTTGGCGAACTGATGCTTCCAGAGCTTTTCCGCGAAAAGCTGCACACAATGCACATGCTGAAAGTTAAGATACTCAAAGAGGCATATGGCGTGGACTTCAAGCAAACAGAGGAGGAAATCAACAAGCAGTACACTGAATATGCCGCAAAGCTTGCCCCATTCGTCCAGGACACCCAGCCATTGCTTGCTTCGGCTGTTGCAAAGAAAAAGATGGTGCTATTTGAGGGCGCACAGGCAACCATGCTTGACATTGACCACGGTCTCTATCCCTATGGGACCTCTTCCAACACAACGGCAGGCGGCGCATGCACAGGCTCAGGCATAGGCCCCACAGCAATTGATGAAGTGGTTGGCGTGGTGAAAGCCTATACTTCGCGCGTGGGCGCAGGCCCGCTTCCAACAGAGCTTTTCGATGCAACAGGCGACGCAATAAGGAAAAAAGGCGGCGAATTCGGCACTACAACAGGAAGGCCAAGAAGAATCGGCTGGCTGGACATGTGCACCCTTCGCTACGCAGCGTCGGTGAATGGCTTGACAGGCTTGGCATTCACGCGCATAGACACGCTTTCCGGCGTGGAAAAGCTCCAAATATGCACGCACTATGAGCACATGGGAAAAAAGCAAACCACAATGCCTGCCACCTATGTGGAGCTTGAGGGATGCAAGCCAGTCTACAAGTCATTCAACGGCTGGGAAGACATTGGCGCAGAGGGCTGGCGCGCGTGCGCAAAGAAAGGCTTCAAGTCGCTTCCTGTGCAGGCCCAGGCCTACATGAAGTTCGTCTCAGGCGAGCTTGGCGTGCCCATCTACGCAGTTGGCGTGGGCGCAGGCAGGGAGGACACCATCATTTTAAAAAATGTCTTTAAATCAAAGTGAGCGCGCGCTCAGACGGCGCGCGTTATGATTTCGCCAAAAGCTGCGGCTTTTGTCGATTGGAGTTGAACGGTGAGCCGTTCAACTGCTGTCCAATTTCCTCTGGGAAATTGAACATGCCCCTGTAGCTCAGCGGTAGAGCGCGTGCATGGTAGAACCTTTTGCTCGAAAGAGTTCGGGTTCCGCAAAGCACGAGGTCACGAGTTCAAATCTCGTCGGGGGCT
>CAZYTZ010000060.1:0-4818 GCA_964650545.1 Microcaldota archaeon
TACGGAAAAAAGCAAAACACTATCGTTCAAGGCTCAAAGCAGCTTAGAAAGGCCCAATGTGCAAAGCCCGTGCCATAATATGGTTTTATATACCCATCCCGCCGTATAAGACGGCAATTCCGGATCACTGAGAGGCTGGGTTTCGCCTTTTTCTTGCAGTGGAATTTCCATATTCCACTGCGGGCAAAGCTTTGCGAAGCTTTTCCCTGGCATTCCGGATGCAGGCAAAGAAAAGCCCGCGCGGGCTGGAAGCAAGCGTTATGTTCCTAGATGAGGTGTTCGAATGGTGACTGTTTACGACGTGACTCCAAACAAGCTGGTGGCAAAGGTTGCTGCAAAGCTTGAAGGCATGGGCATCGCCGCCCCGGCATGGGTGGGGACGGTGAAGTCAGGCTCGCACTGCGAGAGGCTGCCCCAGCAGAAGAACTTCTGGTACATCCGCCTTGCAGCAATACTGCGCAATGCCTATGTCAACGGCACAATTGGCGTTTCCAGCCTTCGCACTCACTTTGGCGGCAAGAAGATCCGCGGGGTAAGGCCTGAGAAAAAGAGGAGGGCAGGCGGGGCAATCATAAGAAAAGGCATACAGGCATTGGAGAAGGCAGGATTGCTCATAAAGAGGAAGAAAGGCAGGGAAATCACGGCGGCAGGCAAGAAGCTTATGGACGCGGCAGCAAAGGAGGCTGCCTGAGGCGGTGCATTTGCCAGACGAGCGGGAAAACGAGCAGCAGGAGACGCAGCAGCTCTATCAAAAGAGGCTGCAGGCGCTGCAGCTTGAGATGCAAAAAAAGGAGCTCCTCCGCGGAATGCTCTCGCCTGAAGCGTATGAGCGCATGGCAAACGTGCGCATGTCAAGCCCTGAGCTTTATGACAAGGTGATAAGGTCGCTTGCTTACCTGGCGCAGTCAGGGAAGAAAATTGCGAAGATCTCCGATAAGCAGCTTTATGAGCTGCTTGCGAAAATGACTGAACGGCGCGAAACCTCAATAGAGTTTCGCCCCAAGTGAAGTGGTTGTTATGTATCATCCTGGAAAAGTAGTTGCAGTGCTGTCCCCGTCTGACAAGGGAGTAGTTTCATCGGACCTGTCAGTGCAGGCGACGCTTCGCATGTGGGATGAGAACGTTCTCACCATGCTGGTGGCGCCCAAGATAGCAAAGAAGGTGCATGAGGGCGACATAGTGCTTTGCGACTACAGGCCCGAGGCAGGTATGTCGGTGCCAGTGCCAAGAAACGTGGTGGTAAAGGTGCTGCGCGGCCGCCAGGCAGCCAAAATGTGGGCGGAGTACCGTGAAGTGCACGAGAGAAAGAGCAAGCGCGAGAACAAGGAAATGAAGGAAAAGCTCGCGCAGCAAAGTTACATCGGCTGATGTTTGAAGGTGAAATCATGAGCAAAATAAAGTCGTCAAGGAAAAAAGCCACGCTTGGCAAGATGATAAAGAGGAACAGGCGCATACCGCTTTTCGTCATTGCAAAGACAAACCGCAAAGTCACGCAGAACAGGGAGGTGCGCTCCTGGCGCACCCACAAGCTGAAGATGCGCTCGCAGAAGCGCCACAGGCTCAATTAAGGTGATATTCATGGCCAATCTTGAAAGGATATACACAATCCCGCTCAAAGACGCATACGAGCACCCCCGCCAGAAGCGCGGAAAGCGCGCAGTCAAGCTCGTGCAGGCGTTCGCGCTTAGGCACATGAAGGCGGAGGACGTGCGCATCTCCGAGGGAGTTAACAGCCTCATACTCCGCGACGGCATCCAGAAGCCCCCGCGCAGGATAAAGGTGCGCATGGTGAAAGGCGAGGACGCGCTCGTGCGCGTGTGGCTGATCGGCGAAGAGGAGAAAATCAAGGCAGCCGCCGACACCAAGAAGAAAGCGGAAGATGAGAAAAAGAAGAAAACGGACGAGGCGAAGAAAGCCGCGGACGCCAAGAAAGCAGAAGAAAAGAAAGCCGAGGAAGCAAAGAAAGCGGCGGCAAAGCCTGCTGCTCCGGCTCAAGCAGCCAAGCCAGCATCGCCTGCGCCAGCCGCGAAAACGGCCGCTCCGGTATCTGCGGCTCAGGCTGAAAAGCCCAAGTAGCTTCTTTTCCCCCAGTTTTTCATTTTTATTCCCAGTTCCCATCCGGTGCTCTTATGCAATTCCAAAAAACCAGCAATCATGGCAACCCGCACATCGGGCTGTTTGCGCGCGCGTCGGACAGTCTGGTCGCCGTTGACGTTACTGCCGCGCCAAAGCTTTTTTCTGCCATTGAATCGCTTGGCGTGCCTGTGGTAAAGGCATCGTTCGGCGGCAGCGGCCTGGCGGGCATCTACCTTGCAATGAACTCAAGCGGCGCAGTGGTGCCGTCTTTCTGCGAAAAGCACGAGATTGCGCTCTTGCGCTCGCACGGGCTGAACGTGATTTCGCTCCCAGGGGAATTCTGCGCAGCAGGCAACAACATTGCGGCAAACGACTTTGGCGCGGTAATCAACCCACAAATCCCCAAAACGGTCGCAAAAAGGATATCTGACTGCCTTGGCGTGGAGGCAGTGGGCAGGCGCGTGGCAGGCTACCTCACTGTGGGGAGTGCAGTGGTTGCCACTAACAAGGGTTTTTTCGCGCACAACCGGTGCTCCGAGGAAGAGTTAAAAGAGCTTGGGCGCATACTCCGTGTGCAAGGCATTAACGGCACGCTCAACACAGGTGTGGCGTCCGTGGGGCTTGGCATTGTGGCAAACTCCCGTGCGGCCGTCTTCGGCGAGGCCTGCACTGGCTTTGAGATGGGCCGCGCATTGGAAGGGCTTGCGCTCGTATAACGTTTAAACGGTGATAACATGGCAAAGTTTTTGGTGAATGGGACAATAAGCACTGGCGGCAAGCAGCAGCCTTTTGAAAAGCAGGTCGAGGCAATATCCGAGAAGCTTGCGCGCGAGACCACGTACTCGCTTTTCGGCAGCAACGCAGGGCTTAAAAGGTCAGCCATCAAGATAGAAACAGTCGAGAAAATCTAATTTGCAGCGGGGTGCTCTTATGGGAAACGAGGAAGAGCTTGGCAAGATAGAAGGCGAGCTTCAGATGCAGCAGTCGCGCGGCGGGGCCATCCGCCAGCAGATACAATCCATGCAGTCCTCATCCCTTGAGATTGCAACCGCAATAGAGGCGCTCCAGAACACCAAGAAGGTGAAGGGCGACACGCTGGTGCCAATCGGCGCAGGAGTTTATTTTTCCTGCCCAAAGCCCGACTTTGACCATGTTGTGATGAACATCGGCGCAGGCGTGATGGTGCAGAAAAAGCCAGAAGAGGCGCTAGGCATTTTGCTTGACAGGCAAAAAAAGATAACCGACGCCATGAAGGCAGCGCAGGAGGACATGACGCAGGTCATAGGTGCAATCGAGGACCTCACGAGGCGCGCAAGTGCCATCGGGGCAGAGGAGGAAAAGAATGTTCGGCCTTCTAAAGAACAAGCTCGCTAGTTTTATCAAGGGGCTGGCCGGCAAAGAGGAAAGCAAGGATTCCCAAGCACCAGCAGAGCCGCCGGAAGGGAAAAAGCCGGAAATAGTTGGGGAAAAGATAGATGAGCCACGACCGGAGCTGAAAAAAGAAGAGCCCAAGCCCGAAATCAAGGCAAAACCTGCTCCAAAGCCTGCTGAGAAAGAGCCGGAACCCACACCCAAGCCAGTTCCAGTTGAAGCAAAGCCCGTGGAAGCCAAGATGACTGAAGAGAAAAAACCAGAGCCAAAAAAGCCAGAAGTTGCTCCAAAACTTGAGCCCATTGTCATTCCAGGTGAAGCTCCTCAGAAAAAAGAAGGGAAGAAGTCCATCATCGACGCCATTTTCAAGAAACCTGTGCCAAAGCCGGTTCCGCAGGAAAAGGCGTCAGCCCCTGAGGAAAAGCAGCCTGAGCGAGACATGTCGCGGCTTGAGAAAAGGGCGGCGTCTGGCAAAAAGGAAACGGCGCCAAAAATCGGCATTGGCACCGCCATCAAGTCATTCTTCTCAAACGAAATCACAATAGGCGAGGCTGAAGTTTCCGACCTTCTCTCAGAGCTTGAGCTTTCGCTTCTTGAAGCCGATGTCGCATACGATGTTTCTCTTGACGTCACCTCGCAGCTGCGCGGACGGCTTGTGGGCATGAAGGTGCCAAAGGGAAAGGTTGAGGAAAAGACGCGCGAGGCAATAGAGGGCGTGCTTACGACAGTGATGTCAAGCGACAGAAAGTTCGACCTGGTGGAGCGCGTGCGCGCGCTTGAAAAGCCTGCAAAAATCCTTTTCGTGGGCCCCAATGGCGCAGGGAAAACCACCACAATGGCAAAAATAGCGCGCATGCTCCTTGACAATGGCTTCACAGCCGTGTTTTCAGCATCCGACACCTTCCGCGCGGCGGCAATAGAGCAGACAGAAGTGCATGCAGGCAGGCTTGGCGTGAGGGTGGTGAAAAGCAAGTATGGCGCAGACCCTGCATCCGTGGCATTTGACGCAGTGAATTTCGCGCGCACGCACAATATCGACGTAGTTCTCATAGACTCTGCAGGCAGGCAGGACACGAACGCCAATTTATTGGACGAGCTGAAGAAAATAAGCAGGGTGGCAAAGCCAGACGTCAAAATCTACATAGGCGAGTCCATTGGCGGAAACGCACTCATTGACCAGGTGCATGCATTCGACAAGGCAATAGGCATAGACGGGGCAATACTCACGAAAATAGACTGCGATGCAAAGGGCGGCACCGCCCTTTCGCTCACCAAGTCAACAGGCATCCCGGTGCTTTACCTTGGCATCGGGCAGGCTTACACCGACTTGGTGCCATTCGAGCCTGAAAAAATCGCGCACGAGATAATGAG
>CAZYTZ010000061.1:0-4601 GCA_964650545.1 Microcaldota archaeon
GCTCGAATCTCTAACACCCCAAGCTAGAAGGCTAGCCAGGTTACCCCATGGCCCCATCTTGTAATGGGGCAAACAGCCCCATCCACATGATGCTGTTCAATTCTTCCTGTACTTCATGATCTTGTCCATGACCTCGACGTGCGAGAGGAACATCCTGCGGCAGCAGTACCTGTCTATTTCCATCTCTCCAAGCACTTCAGCCGGGTTCTTCCCTTCCTTGACTTTCTTGGCGTAGTCTTCGTACTTGTCGGCAATCACCGCGCCGCAGGTAAAACATCTTATTGGAAAGTACATGGGCACACCTCACCTGTAAGATTTCTGGAACCTTGCGCGCGCCTTTGGCCCCTTGTATTTCTTGGGCTCCACGCGCCTGCTGTCCTCTGCGTACATAAACCTGTCGTATTCCACCATCTTGCGCTTCAGGGCGTCGTCTCCCGTAAAGCCGATAAGCGCGCGGGCGATTGCAGTCCTGCATGCCTGCGCCTGGCCCATCTGCCCGCCGCCCATCACGTTCACCGAGATGTCGACCTGGGTTGCCACTTCCGGCGCAAGCCCGAGTGGCTCAGCAATCATGTAGCGCACGTACTTGTTGTCAATCGCGTCAAGCCTGACTGAGTTGATGCGCACCACGCCCTTGCCCTTCCTTATGCTTGCGCGGGCAATGCACTCCTTGCGCTTGCCGCGGAACACCATGGGCGTTTCCTTTTTCTTTTTTGCCTTTTTCTTAGCCACCATGAATATCACCTACCTATTCGCGCGGATGCCAAGCTCTGAACAAAGCTCCTCAAGCGTGAAAGTCACCCTCTTCTTGTCCCCTGCAGACTCGGGGATTTTCTGCGCCTTTGCTCCCCCCGATTCGAGCCTCTGGCTCGAATGGGCGCCGTTTTGCTCCGCAAAACGACTGTCCGGCGCGCCGACCACCACTCTCAGCCTTGCATAGGCTTCGCGGCCGCGCCTGCTCTTGTGCGGAAGCATGCCACGGATTATCCTGCGCAGAAGCAGGTGCGGGACGCGCGGCCAGACCGGCGAGTCCTCGGGCGTCCTCTTGTTCTTCTGGCTCCTGCGCGAAAGGTAATGTTCCTTTGCCGCGGAAAGCGAGCCTGCCATGATTGCCTTGTCAGCGTTGATTATTTCAACCTGCTGATTGGAAAGCAGAAGCTTTGCCACTCTGGCAGAAAGCCTTCCAACAACAGCGCCGGATGCGTCAATTGTCACCATATCATTCACCTACTTAATTATCACTACGTCCTTGCCGGTCGGGTTCTTCTTGGCCGCATCCACTATGGAAATCGCCTTTCCGCCCGCATCCTCAATGGACTTTTTCGCAGTGGTGGAGAATGCCACTGCCGCGACCGTCAGCTTTGGGAGCACTTTGCCTGCGCCCAGCACCTTGTCAGGCACCACCACAATCGCACCCTCTTTTACGTTTGCCGAAATCCTGCTCACATTCACCCCGCACTTTGCGCGCGAGGACGCAGAGAGCAGCTCAAGCACGCGCTTCCAGAAAGGCGTTTTCCTTGCCTCTGGCGGAATGCCCGCGGATATCAACAGGTTCTTCGGCGAAAATTTTTCCTTTCTCATAAAAACACCACTTCATTCTTCTTGTTAGCAGCATGTGGGGGAAGGGATTTGAACCCTCGAAGCCCTAAGGCACTAGCCCCTCAAGCTAGCGCATTTGACCTAGCTCTGCCACCCCCACGCATGTATCCCTAATCATTCCCCCTTTGCTTTCTTGACCTCTGAGAGCTTTTCGTCAAGTTCTTCGCACCTTGCAATCACCACATCCGCTGCTGCGGAGAGGAAATCGCGCGGCTCAAGCTGCATGAAAGTCTCAGCCTTGAATCTAAAGTCCTTGCCATCCAGTATCTCATAGGAGATGAGGCCTGCCTGCCACTTTGCGTGCTGCCTGCCAATCCCCCTTCTTGCCTTTGCCTCAAGCCGCAGGTTCTGCCCTTCGAGCAGCCTCAAAAGCGGCACATTGTCCAGCGCGGACTTTATCTTCGAGTCAGTGCTTTTCAGCTCCTTGGTGTAGACAGTGGACGGGCCTTCTGCCTCAAGCGTGAGCAGTATCTCGTCCTTTGCCTTGCCTGCAGAGTCTGACAGCAGCGGCACCTGGCCTATCCTGTGCGCCAGGTACTCGTCAAACATGGACGAGCTGTTCTCGTAGAACGTTACCGAGTCAATTGCGAACACAGGCACCTGGCCTATGCCGAACCTGCGCAGCAGGTTTGCAAACGACGTGGAGCCCCCTTTGAGCAGGAATTCCATCCTGTTGCCTTTTTCTGAAGCCACTTCAATGTTCATGTGCACACCTCTTTGCGCTACACGCGCCTGCCTCTCCTTCCGCCCGGCCTCTTTGTAGTGTCGGTCGGAGTGGGCGTGACATCCTCTATCTTGCCGATCCTCAGCCCCATCCTCGCAAGCGAGCGGACCACTGACTGCGCGCCCGAGCCTGGCGTTTTTGCGCCATTGCCGCCCGGCGCGCGTATCCTTATGTGAAGGCCTGTTATGCCGCGGTTCTTCACTTCGTTTGCAACCTTTGCCGCAGCCTGCATTGCCGCATAGGGTTTGCCCTCTTCGCGGTCTGCCTTGACTATCATGCCGCCGGACGCCTTGGCAAGCGTTTCAGCGCCTGACATGTCCGTGACTGTGATTATCGTGTCGTTTTTCGAGGAGTACACGTGGCACACTGCCCACTTGTACTCGCGCCTAACAGGCCTTGCGGACACAGGCGCAGCCGCCCCTCCTTCCGGCGGGGTTTCCGGGGGCTTGGGCTCTTCCTTGGCTGCAGGCGCCTCCTTCTTCGCCTGCTCAGCAGGCGATTTGTCCGACTTGCGCTGCTGCGCAAGTGGAGCACTTGTCGGTGCGCCGGCAAGTTGCTTGTCCGCAGGCGACTTCTTGGCCTCCTCGGCAACCTTCGCTTCCTCGATTTTCTTGTCAGCTTCTTTTGAAGTCATAAATACCACCAATCAAGCTCCTGCCTTTGCGTCTGAGGGCGCTTCGGGAGCCGCTGCATCAGTCTCTACGGGCGCCTTTGCCTCGTGCTCTTTCTTCTTCGGCGTTTCCGCCTCCTTCTCAGGCTCAGCTTCCGGAGCCGCAGGCGCTGCCGCTTTCTTCGCTGCAGCATCGCTGTCCGGCACATGGACGCTGATATCGATTGCCTTGTAGTATGAGACCAGCGGCTCCTCCTTCACGCTCACCACGTAAGACGGGATGGTCACGCACTTGTCGCCGACGGAGATAAAGCCGTGGGTGACAAGCTGCCTTGCCTGCCCGGGCGTGCGCGCAAGCCCTTTTTTCATCACGCGCGTCTGCAGCCTCCTGTCCAGGAAGTTCTCAACAGAAAGCGCGAGCACATCGTCAAGCTTTGCCTCGGGCGGCACAATGCCGAGCCTGATGAGCCTTTCCATCAACGGCTTGCCCTTTTCCACGCCAGCCTCGCCAAGCGAAAGGTATTTCATGGCGCCGCTCCTTGCCTTTTTCAGCTGTGCAAGCGCCACCCATATCTCCCTCGTGTTCTTCAGGCCGTATTCGGACGTGAGCTTCTTGTCCCTTCCTATGCGGTCAGCGTCCCACACCTTGCGCGGGGTTTCGTACTTGTTCCTTGCTTTTCTTGGGTCACCCATGAAAATCACCGCTTACTTCTTCTCCCTATTCGCCTATGGCGAATGGGCGCCACCTTACTTGGTGGCCGCCTCCTTCTTGGCAGGGGCTGCTACAGGCTTTGCGCCTGCCGCTCCAGCTGGGGCTTTCGGCGCTGCGCCCGCGGGCGCCTTTGTGCCTGCTGCTCCTGCCGGTGCTTTTGCTCCGGCTGCCTGTGCTGCTGCACCAGTTGCCGCGGCTGCAGACTCGCCTGCCTTTGCAAGCACTGCCTTTCTCAGCACTCCGACCGTCATTCCGGTCCTGCCTGTTGAGCGTGTCCTCTGGCCGCGCACTTTCTGGCCATAAGTGTGCCTGTAGCCCCTCCACGTGTAAGAATCCTTCTCATGGTCAATGTCCTGCTTCACAACGTAGACAAGTTCCGAGCTAATGTAATGCAAATCATTTCCAGTAACCAGATCCCTTTGCCTGTTGAGCATGCGCACAGGCACGCCGAACTGCGATGGGTTGCGCATGATGTGCTCGAGCTTTTCGATTTCCTGCTCTGACAATTCGCCAATCATGGTCTTGTCGGTTATCCCGAGCTGCGTGCACGCAATTTCTGAGACGACCTTGCCCATGTTTAGGCCCACTCCGCGCACCGAAATCACGGCGCGGCGCAGCGGGAGCGAGCCTTTAAGGTCGCACCCTGCCAGGCGCACGATTCCGCGCACTTCCTTGCCTGATGCAGAGATTATCGCCTTTTGGGGCGCCTGCGGCCTTCCCTTGTGCACTGGCTTGTCGGCCGCGCTGCGGTTAAAGCCGTGCGCGCCTTTCTTTTCATGGGGTTTTTCGCCGCCTTTCTCATGTTTTTCAGCCATAATCATTCACCTTCTCGTCGAACATGACTTGTTTCCGTCCTTGTAAGGGAATACGCCGGGAATGGGATTTTTGGGCGGCAAGCGCTTTCAAACAAACGCAAGCGGTCACCGGAACCCATATGGCCTTGCGACCACACGCTT
>CAZYTZ010000062.1:0-4458 GCA_964650545.1 Microcaldota archaeon
GTGCTCGGCAAGGAGCGCGGAAGACTCTTCATAGGCGCCTGCGCGCTGCAGGCATACTGACACGCCAAGCTCTGGCCGTCCGTTCCTTCCGCAGGCGTTTAAGAGGGTGGAAAATTCCGATGCGTCGCGCAGCAGGGTGCCTTGGGGCATTTTCTTGAGCGTGAGAACATCGCCCACAAGCCTGCCTGCTGCTTCGGACGATGAGCGCATGGCAAGAAGCTCGGCAAGAGAGGAGACGAGAGCGCGCTTTTCGGAAAAGGAAAGGTCAGAGTAGGTGCGCCAGCGCTCGCCTTCCTTCTGCTCGATGGCAAGCTCGCGGAGGAGGGCATCGCAGGCATCTTCCTGCCCTGTGAGGCCAGGAAGGTAGGGCTCGTCTGCGTAGAGGAGGAATTGGCGCAATGGTCGGCTGTTCCTGCCGAAAAGGAGGATGTCTTTTGATATTTCTATTTCCCCTTGCGAGACTGCACCATCAAGCATCAGCTTGTTCAGGCTGCGCAACGGCGCCTGCACGTCGCCGACCGCCCCGACAATGCCAAGCTCCACAAACTCGCGGAAAACAAAGTAGGCGCAGCCTGCTGCGGAAATGTCAGTCCCGCCGTCAAAGCCGAAAAGATGGGGGTTGGCCTGCAGGTGCGCGGTGCTTTTGGGCTGGTGGTGGTCGATTGCCACCACGTTGCCGGAAAGCGAGTCGATTTCCGCTGTTCCGCTTCCCAAGTCGACGAAGATGATTTCAGGCTCGCGGGAGATTAATGCGAGAAACTCGGAATCGAGCTTGCGGACAGAGAGCGCCCTGCAGGGCTTGCCCAGCTTTTCAAGGGAGCCGATAGTTATGGCGCCGGAGGTGATGCCGTCGCAGTCAAAGTGGTGCACTACCAGCGGGTGCTTCATGCGCAGTATCTCTTCGCGCACTTCAGCGCAGCGCGCCAGGAAGCCTTCAATGTTGCCCATGTGCATGTTTTTGACGGCGCAGTTATAAAATGGGAGCGCGAAAATGCAGCATGGACGTTGAGATGGCGCCCGACGTTGAGAGGAAGGTAAGCGAGATAGTGGACGTGCTTTCCTACGGGCATGTCAATGAGTTCCGCATAATCTGCATGCGCTCAAGGAACGCCACCGCGAGGGCGTATGCGAGGATTTGGAATTTGCCGGACATTTGGCAGAAGGCGCTTTCAGTCGGCACTTTTTACATCATTGAGGTGCTCACGCAGCACTATGACCCGCTTTCCGAAGAGGAAAAGGAGAAGGTGCTCATACACGAGCTTCTGCACATACCAAAGACGTTTTCAGGCGCGCTCCGCCCGCATGGGGGCAAGGTGAAGATAAACAACCAGACTGTTGGGAAGCTCCACAAGCTCTATAAGGAGAGGAAGAGGGAGATTGTGGAGGAGAGGTCGAAACGGCTTGCCAATGCAGAGGCGGCGTTCTGAGGATGAGAAGCCGGAATTTGGTAGATTTGTAGGAATTGAGGAAGAAAAAATGGATGCCTGGGTATGGTTGAAGAATGGCAGATTGTATTGATGGTGGTTGCATGATTATTGGAGCGATGAACGACCCGAAGAAGAATGTTGCGGATGAGATTTCGCTTTTCGGCGAGATGGGTTTTGATTATTTGGAGCTTACAGTGGAGGCACCGTGCGCGCACCCGGACAGGCTCATGAAGGAGAAGAAAGCAATACAGGATGCGCTTGCCTCGTATAATTTTGGCGTGATGGCGCACATGCCGTGGTATTTTTCGGTTGCGCACCCTTATTCATCTGTGCAGGAGGCGATTTACCGCGAGTTTGCGCGCGCATTCGACTCTGCGGTTTTGTTCGGCGCGAAGAAGGCAACGCTGCACACTGAGTTTTTGCCTGCGGGAATAGAGGAACGGACGGTGAGGGTGGCAAAGACAGTGGAGAGCGTGAAAAGGCTGCATAAGGAAGCTAATGACAGGGGCTTGGAGCTGCTTGTGGAGAATTTCAACGCAAGCTCGTTCACCATAAAGGAGTTCAAGCTGCTTTTTGCGGAGCTTGATGTCGGGATGACTTTTGACGTCGGGCATTCGATTACTTCGGACGGCGAGGGTTTTGACAACTACCTCGCGCAGTTCAGGAAAAGGATAAGGCACGTGCACCTGCATGACAATGACAGGCACCGGGACATGCACCTTCCGCTCGGCGCAGGGAAAATGGACGTCGCGCGCGTGGTGAAGGAGCTGAAGGGCTTTTACGACGGCACGATTACGCTCGAGGTGCATTCGCAGGACAGAGAATATTTGAAGATATCGCGCGAGAAGCTGGAGATAATGTGGTTCGGAAGGAAGAAGTTCGAGGAGAACAGGGAATATTTGCAGCCCAAGGGGAAGGATTAAAAGTTTCCACATCTTTTCAACAACATGGTGATTTTGAAAGCGCAGGGTGCAATTGTGAAGTCGTCTGCGACTTCAGCTCGCCCCATGCTCGGGCAAGGGGCGACTGAATATCTAGTGCTGCTTGCAGTTGTGTTAATTGTTGCGCTGGTTTCCGTCGCCTTGCTCGGATTTTTCCCGGGAATGGCGTCAGACTCTCAAATAACACAGTCTCAGATGTACTGGCAGTCTGCGACGCCGATTGCGATAACTGAGAGCGGGGCGAAGGTGAATGTAGGGAGTGGGGTCGTAAATCTTTACATGAGGATGAGAAACACTGGCACATATCCGATAAGAATTACTGGGATTGTTGGCGCTGATGGGGCAAAGGCAACGCAGTTTTGGAGCAACACGTGCGGAGTATCGGGTACTGTAAACATAAGCGACTACTACTATATGGGGCCGGGAGAGGAAAAGTATTTTGTACACAATTTCGGCACTGCTTGCGGAAGGGAACTTCAAGCCAGAACCGGAGTATCCACAGGCATCAATGTGGGCGGTGCTTCCTCGCTCTGCCAGAACTCGTCTGCATCGCCGGGCGTGCTGGACTACAAGACGCTCGGGTTTGAGTATATTGTTTACATCGAAGGCCAGCAAATAACAAAGAAGCAGATAGGGAAGGACTTCATCGTGAAGTGCCTTCCGCCTGCGTGATTTCCCTAGAAGTTGAACGAAGATAATTTGTAGAAATGGGGCTCTTTCTCGTCACCGCACGCGATTACCAATTCAAGGCGCGAGAGGTGCGCGATTTTCACCTGCTCGGACATCTGCTTTGCGGACGGCGCCTTGCCAGGGAGAAGATAGACAAGTTGGGAGGGGCGGTTCTCGGTGCGCCCCACGCCGGGCGCGTAGGCGCGGAAGTAGAGGGAGGTCTTTTCGAACGGGGCGACCATCCTGCCGGTCTGGCGGATGAGGAAGTAGACTGCGAAGGCGAATGGGAAGATTTTGTCGAGCTTTTTCTGCGCGGAAATGAATGATGCGAGCGTGCCTGAGGCGAATTTTGCCTTGTTGATTTTCACAAGGTAGCCCGCTTCAAGGGGCGAGAGGGTGAAATCGCCTTTTTCGCTGAGGCCGAATCCTGCGGTGCGGAATTTCTGCGCGAGAGAAACGTCGGTTTCGGTGAAAAGGTTTGCGTCTTTTGAAGTTGGTTCGAGCATTTGAGCACCGTCATTTTGCCACTGTTTTCCTTGCGGTTGCTTTCTTGGCGATTTTCATTATAAAGCCGAGCTCGTCCTCGTCGAAAAGCTCGCCGAAAGCGGTTGCGTCGCTTTTCGCTGCGGATTCGAAAAGCGGGAGATAGCCTGTTGCCTGCGAGACCGAGCAGTGGCACATGCGCGCGATTTTGGAAAGCACGCTCTTGCGGAGGGTGCGCATGGATTTTGATGAGCCCAATGCGCGGATGTAGTCTGGGTAGGCGAACTGGATGTACCCGCCAGAGGGCTTGGAGCGGGAAAGGGAGACGCCAGAGGTCATCAGGTCTGATGAGTAGCGCAGGTAGCCCCAGTATTGCGTGCGCTTTATCCTGCCGTCGAATATGTCAGCGCGGGAAAGCAGGTCGTAGGACGCTGCGATGTCGAACGGCGCACTGCACACCAATGGGATGTTCTGCCCTATCCAGAGCTTGAGCATGTCGTGGTCGACTTCTGAGGAGAATGCTGCCTTGCGCGCGTCCGCGTACTTTTCGGATGAGAAGATGCCTTTCATGACGTCGAAAATGTTCTTTTCGCGGTCGCGGGATGCGGAAGTGTTGTGCGCTGACAGGTCGTTCAATGCTGCGCGGATGTCCCCGCTTGCTGCCTGCGCGATTTTTTCAGCGTCGCCTTCGGCAAGAGAGATATTGCGCGCTGATGCCTCTCGCTTGAGGAAAGCGGTGATTGTGGAGATGTGGGACCTGCGGAGCTCGATTTCAGTGCATTTTGTGCGAAGGGATGAGATTTTCTTGTCACGGCTGTCGGTTGCGGTGAGTATCATGGGCTGGCGCGCGGAATCAAGCACGCGCGAAATCGCCCCGCCCCCTCCCCTGTCTGCAGTGCCGGAGAGCGAATCGGCATCATCCACCAAGACAAGGCGCT
>CAZYTZ010000063.1:0-4285 GCA_964650545.1 Microcaldota archaeon
TCACGCTTGCGCCGCCAACAGGGCGGTGCCCGCCGCCGCCAATCGCTTTCATCGCGGCGCCAACGTCAAAGCCGCACTTTGGCTCATGGTAAATATTGTGCCCAACTGACAGCTTCACGTGCTCTCTATCCTCTTTTTCAGGCATGAGGCGCACGGATGTAACTGCTTCGGGGAACAGCGAGTAGATTAGGTAATTGTTGCCGCGCGGCAGGCCGGATTTGCCACGCAGGTCTGAAAATGCCACCTTGCCATTCATCACAGTGCTCTCGCGCAGCATTTTGGCAAACAAATCAAGCTCGCTCTTCACTTTCTTCACTCTCTCTGCCACTCGTGCATCTGCCAAGACAGTGGCAATATCCGGATTGCGCCTGATGAGCGCAATCACATGCTCCTTGTACTTGTCATCATCAATCTTCTCCGCGCTTGTTTCCAGCGTGTTTGACAGCAGGAACCAGCCTGAAGGGTTCTCGGCTTCCTCGAGCGCCACCTTCCCAGAGTCTATCCTGTCGGTCGCCTCCACTGCAGCAGCGTACTTCTCAAGGTAGGGGTTGTCATAATATTCATATACAACGCGCGCGGCGGACGGCGCCAGCTTCCAGCTGCCCTCAAACGCAGCGCCTTCGCGCGGCCTGCCGCTTTCATGGTGGTCAAACCACAAGCCGCAGCGCCTGTCGTAAGGAAGGTCGGCTATGATGTCGTTTTTCTTGAAAAAGATTTTGCCTGACTGCACGGTGCCGGGATCCACAAAGCGGATCTCATCCACCTCCTCAACGCAGGAGATGAGCACAGCGCACATCACCCCGTCCAGGTCGGTATGCGTGTAAAGCCTCATGCAAGAGAAATGCCCACAACAATTAAAAACCACGCAAGCGAATTGCCTTTTGTGGGGGGGTATTAATGGGTAATCTGTTTGCTGTTTCTCTTGTCGTGCTGTTTTTGCTGCTTGGCTGCACTGCTTCGCCCCCTGTGCCCGGCTCTGACAAGGACGAGCACGGCTGCATAGGCTCGGCAGGCTACACCTGGTGCGCTGAGCTTAACAAGTGCATCCGCCCGTGGGAGGAGAGCTGTACGGCTGCGCCCGTGATTGCCGGGGGCGACATAGATGAGCACGGCTGCATAGTTTCCGCAGGCTATAAGTGGTGCAAGGAAAAGCAGGTGTGCCTTCGCAGCTGGGAGGAAACATGCACCTCTGCTGACCGCGAGGCGGCTGCCAGGAAGCTCTGCGCAGGCGAGAACACAGCAGAGGTCTCGGTTTGCGGGCAGTACATAAAAGTGGTAAGCAGCATGCCTGGCGCAGGCTCAACTTTTTACGCAGACAACGGCAGCGAAATCCGCTGCCCCGTGGTTTCGCCAGATTACATGAGCGAAGAGTGCCGCCTGCTTCTTTTCGGGAGCAACTGCATTGAGAAAACAATCTGCTCGGAATCAGGCTTGCGCATCCTGACTGAGGATTTCGCGCCCTTCAACTACAGGGGCGAGGACGGCTCAATCACCGGCGAGTCAACCGACGTTGTGCGCGAGATACTGTCCCGCAACGATGAAACCGCAAGGATAGAGCTTATGGACTGGTCGTTTGCCTACGACATTTCGCTTTCAAGCCCCAACACAATGCTTTACTCGGTGGCAAAAACGCCTGAGCGCGAATCGCTTTATTCATGGGTGGGCCCGATTGGCACCTATGAAAAGGTCTTTTATGCAAAGGCGCAGTCCGGCTTTGAGATAACCAGCCTTGAGCAGGCAAAAAACGCGGGCACAATCTGCGTGGTGAAGGACAGCGCGCGCCACCAGCTCCTCACTGAAGGCGGGATTGAGAACCTGCTGATTGCACAGACGGATTCCGAGTGCGCCCGCTCGCTTGCCCTTGGGGGTGCCCTGATGTGGCTTGGCTCGTCGGACGGCTATGTGCGCGCAGTGCACGAGGCAGGCATAAGCCCGGACACCTTCGTTCCTGCATACGTGGCAGAGACTACTGACCTTTACCTTGCCTTCAACAAGGAAGTGCCAAGTGAAACCGTACAGAAATGGAGCACTGCGCTTGCCGCCATGAAGACGGACGGCGCCTACAAGAAAATCGTGTCAAAATACGAGCCTACTGCCACTGCGGGAAGCGTGGTGATAACAAGGCTTGACGGCTGCAAGAACGTGGCAGGGCCTGGCATTGACACAATATGCGAAATATTCCATCCGCTGCGCATAGGCAGCGACGCGGCAGTGTACTACAGCATTGCGCGCGTCACGCTTGCGCCAGGGCAGAAAGTCGCAGCGCACGCAATGCTTAACCCCGAGGTCGTCTATGTGATTAATGGACAGGGCACGCTTTCCATTGACGGCAAAATATACCAAATCTCGCGCGACTTTGCTGTGCAGATACCTGCAAGCGCCACGCAGTCGCTTGTGAACACCGGAAGCACACCGTTAATGTACCTTGCGATAAACAGCCCGCCATGGGAAGCAAGCAGGCAGGTTGAAAGGTAGAAGGTGTCCGTATGGCCAACAAAGGGCTGGAAAGGCAGCCCGCTTTGGGCAGCAAGCATGCCGCACAGGCAGGCAAAATGCCGCACGATGGCGCCGCTCCAGCCCGCATTGACTTCGGGGCGCCAATAGACCTGCCCCCCATTGGCAGGCACCCGGCGCCAAAGCCGCCTTCCCATTATGTTCCAGGCAGCCACCATGGTCCGGCGCTAAAAACGCCGCCTCCCGTCAACAAGCCTGATGCGCCAAAGCCGCTCACCTATACAGATTTGGACAAAGAATTCCTTAGCAGGGCAAGGCAGGCAGGGCATGTTGCGTTCGGATGGCAGGTACCAGTGCTCGCATTAATCATTTTTGGCGTAATCGGCGGGGCAATAGGTTTTGTTTTCGGGTCGCGCATCGACGCCGCCTTCCTTGGCATCTGCTTTGGCATTGCAGGCACGCTTGTTGCCCGCATGGCTTCGCGCGCGCACTACCGCGCATGGGAAGGTTTTATCCCCGGCTTCCTGTTTGGCGCAGGGTTCATGCTTGCAATTGACCTTGCCTTCAGGCAGAACCTTTCAGCATTCTGGTTCATCGCAGGCGCGGCAATAGGCGCTGCGCTGGACTTTTACTTCAGGAGGAAAATTCCTCCCCTAAAATAGCCCGGCACAGGCTACTTCTTTCCCTTTCCAAGCCTCTTGCTTGCCATGTAAACAATCCCGAGCGCGAGTGCCACCCAGACATACCAGATGCCTGCAAGCTGGTCCTCAATCGTGAGCGCGCGCACATCAAGCGCGAAGTCAGTGGTGTCGGAGAACTGCCTGCCTTGCGGGTTCTCAAAGTCAATCTGGAAGCCAAGAAGCTGCCTGCCTGGCGTCGCGTCCTTGTCCACAGTCACAAGGTAAGTGAGATTTGCAGACGCGCCTGCGGGAAGCGAATCGATGTATCGCACTGTACCGTCGGTCGAGAACGGGAACAGGGGCTTTATCCTGACCTTGAGCTTCATCGCATCCTCAGAGCCAGTGTTCGAAAGCGTGATTGTGGCCTCCTTTTTCTCCCCTGACACCAGCACCGGGGGCGCCGAGGCTGCTGAAAAATCCGCCTTGGGCGAGACTGGCACCATGAACGTGAATTCCGACCTGCCAAGGCTTCTGTTCTCGCTCGTGTAGTCAAGCGCGATGTCAAGCGGGTATTCTCCTGCGGATATATTCTTCGGGGCCTCGATGGAAAAAACCGCGGTTGCGCTCCCGCGCGCAGCAATCGAGCCCAAATCCTGCGTGGCGCTTGCCCATTTGACCTCCATGCCGCGCGATTCCGCGCTTGCGCGCGCGGACTGCACCATGCTGCTGCCCGTGTTCTGGAACGTCACTGTCACAAGTGCGGTGTCGCCTGCGTAGATGTCCACTGGCTGGGACGATGTGACTGAAGCATTGAAGGATGGCGCGCCGCCCACCTGCACGTTCACGGTGTTGCTCCCGGTGAGCTTGGTGAACCGCTTTTCATATGCGGTGGAAACTGTTATGGGGTAAGTGCCGCTTGTGGCAAGGTTGTCCACAGGAAGCAGGAAAGTGAAGTCCCCCTTTGTGTCAGGGTCGCGGAAGCACAGCAAATCCAGGTACTGCGTGTCGCTCCCGAGAATGGAGAGCGGGTAGGATACCGAAAGCCCTACAGACACGCTTTCAGCGCAGTTGTCGGATTCCATGCTCTTCATGTGAAGCGTCAAGGCGACCGTGTGCCCAGGCTGCGCAGGCGCCTCTGACAGCGTGTAGTTGAGCAGCTGCACCTTGGGGTTTATGGACGCAAACGCCATGCCTGAAAGCAAAAGCGCCGC
>CAZYTZ010000064.1:0-4133 GCA_964650545.1 Microcaldota archaeon
TACCTCTGCTCAGCCATTATCACTAAGTCCGCGGTGTTTCGGAGCGCAACTGAAAAGCCAGGCTCGCTCCCGATGACGATTGTCTCTTTTCCCAGCTCCTTTGCCTTCACAAGCACAGGCCTGAAGTCAATGTCGCGCGTCATGAGCGCGATTGCCTGAACGTGCGGGTTGTACACCTGCACCATTGCCTCCACAGCCATTGTCACGTCCACGTCCCCTGTGGTGATAATGGGCTCAAAGCCCTGGTTGGTCATAGCCTCGATGAGCTTGTCAGACGCATACTGGTCAAGGAATATTTTGCTCACCTTGATGGTGCCGTGCTTCTCAACAGCCTTTCTCACCTGCACCAAGTCAAGGCGCATGTCCTTGCGGATCACGTTCGGCCCGTCGATAAGAAGCGCGATGTTCCTGTCCTTTTTCTTGCTTTTGAGAAGTTCCTTGAATTTGTCCAGCATAGCCATGCGATGCACCCTTTCCTACTTTATCCTGAAAAACGCAGCCGTGTTGAGGAGCAGCTGCTTTTTCACAGCCTCAATGTCCATTCCTTTTATCTCTGCAATCATTTTTATTGCTTCCAGCGTGTCGGAGGGCGTTTTGCCTATATATGGTGCGTCTGACTCTGCAAGCAGCTTTTCCAGCGGCAAGTCGCGTATGAACTGCCTCCTCTCCTTGCTGCGGAGCGGCGGGACCGACACCAGGCCGCGGTGCGCAACAGCGGCTTTCGCCTGCTCGCTGCTCCCTGAAAAGCAATGCATCACATAATCCAGGTTGAAGTTCTTCACAATCTCCAGGCACTCTGTCTCTGCGTCGCGCGAGTGTATCACCGCAGGCAGCCCAAGCCTCTCCGCAAGCACGAGCTGCGACACGAACGCCTCGTGCTGCAGGAAGCGCTCCTCCTGGGTTTTTGCCCAGTGGTAGTCCAGCCCGATTTCGCCGATTGCCACAAGCTTTGAAAAGTCCGCAAGCTCCTCCTCCCATTCCCCGAGCTTTATCTTTATGCTGGGGTGCTTCATTGCCTCCTGCGGAGCAATGCCTGCGCAAAGATAGACGTTCTCGTTATCCTTGGCGATTGCGGCGTTCTTTGCATTGGACTGCTGCGAGTAGCCTGAGGTGATGTGCAAAACCGTGGGCAAAAAGCCGCCTGCGCACGACTCAAGGTGGCAGTGCGCATCGGCAAATTCCCAAGGCATTTGCCGGAAGCCGCCGGAGGCGGCTCCGACGGCAAAGTCGTATTCGGCCATAAAAGCACCAGCGGCTGCAGGCTTGCTAGTCAACGTCGCGGATTTTCTCGCGCCCTTTCCTCCTCATCATGTGGTCGTGCACCAGCATGCCCTTTTTCACCTCGAGCATTGCCGCGGTGAGCATGAGCAGGAACACGAACGAGAAGAACGCCTGGACCGGCCAGAAAATGTACTCTGGCATGAGCCCGAACACCTGCACTGTCTCTACCACGAAGAAAAGTATGATGGCAATGAGCATGAGATGCATGGTGCGCGAAAAGCTCGCGTGCTTTTCCGCCTTGTAAAGCGGGGCAAGTATGGACAGGAGGTATCCTGCCAGCACCAGGTTCGCAAGCCTGGCAATCAAAGTCACAGCGGAAAGAAGCTCGTCCATGAGTCCATTTTGCTTATCAATATTATATTACTATCTGCGCATCAATTTCCCATGCGCCTTTTCATTGCCATCCTGCTCCCGCCTGTCCTCCAGCCAGCAGTCAGTGCCGCAGCCTCCCATCTTCACGAGAGGATGGGCGTGCGGCTTTTGCCTGCTGAAAACTATCACCTCACCTTGCGCTTCATCGGCGACGCGGACGAAACGGCTGCAAAGAAAATGGGCGACGCGCTCGCATCCGTGCGCTTCGCGCCTTTCACAGTGCGCCTGCGCGGCGCAGGCGCCTACCCAAGCGTGCATTTCCCGCGCGCAATTTTCATCGGCGGCGAGTCGGAGGGCGCAAAGATGCTTGCAGATAGCATCGAGGTTGCACTGTCGCCATTCAATCTCAAGAAAGAAAAATTCTCCGTGCACCTCACAATCGCGCGCAGCAAGGGCGCGGGCGACATCGGGGAATTCCTGCAGAAAACAGGGGAAGTAGGCTCGTTTGAAGTAAAATCAGTTGCCCTGATGAAAAGCGTGCTCTTGCCGCAGGGCGCGGCCTACGAAGTTTTAAGAGAATATCGCGCAGAAGAGTGAGCGTGGGAACATGGAAATTGAAATAGTGCCTGCAATACTTGTGAAGTCGCGCGAGGATTTTGCCGCAAAGATAGCGGCAGTTGCGCCGCATGTGAAGCGCGTGCAAATCGACGTGATGGACGGCAGGTTCGTGCCAAACGCCACGCTTGCGCCAGAGGAGTTTCCGCCAATCCCCTCGCACTTAATTGTGGAATATCACCTTATGGTGCAAGAACCTCTGGATTACGTTCGCCGCATTGGGAAAAAAGGCGCGATTTACGAGTTGCACATCGAGTCCCTTTCAGATGCGGGCACGGCGATTGATGAAGTAAAAAAAATAGGCGGCAAATTCGCGCTTGCAATTTCGCCGGACACTCCGGTCTCCGCAGTCGCGCCCTACTTGCCGCAAATCGAGCACGTTCTTGTGATGACAGTCTATCCTGGCTTTTCAGGGCAGAAGTACCTTCCCGCAATGGAAGAAAAGATGCGGCAGCTCAAGGCGATGGGTGCGGTGGTGGAAGTGGATGGCGGCGTGGGCATTGGCACTGCGAAAAGCGCGGCAGCAGCAGGCGCCACGCTCATAGGCGCGGCATCCGCAATATTCAGCGCCGAGCCGCGCTCGGCGTCTGATGCATTTTCCAAGCGGAAAATGCACATCTCCCAGCCTGACTCTGCAAAGGCTATCGCAGAACTGAAGGCGGATGCGGAAGAGGGCGCAAAGGAAACGCACAGATAAGCGCTGCGTGCGCAGGGGCGGGCGCTGCGCGCGGAAGCCGGGGCAAGAAGCGCGCGAGTGGTTTGCAAATGCCCGCGCGCGCCTCGCCTACAAGTATCGGCAAAACCCAGCGATAGTATTATATATATGACATTCAAAGAATATATTGCCAGGTGCGGGATGCGCAAGATAATCAGGAAATACGAGCGCTGGCTGGAGAACGGCGACAGGGTCATCGTGGATATCCTGAAGGTGGACAGCCCGAAATACAGGGACGGAATAATCTACACATTCCGGTGCATGGGCAAGGACGGGCAGCCCGTGTTTGCCATAGAAAATTCGCATGGCAAGCCGCACATCCACCGGAAAGGCAGGAAGGAGGACGTTGATTACGATTGGAAAACCGAATACCTGAAGTTCGAGGAAATGGTGGACGAGCGGGAGAAGAGGATAAAGGAGGGGAAAGCATGGTGAAGATTGTGATAGCCGACAAGGCAGCCATACGCGAGCAGACAATCAAGGCAGTGGAAAAGGGGATTGCGCAGAAGGAGGGCAAGATAATCTACGTGGACAGCCTTGAAGCCGCAAGGCGGCTCCTGACGCCCCAAAGGCTCAGGATGCTCGGGATAATCAAAAGGGAAAAGCCATCATCGCTTTACGAGCTTGCCAAGAGGATGGGCAAGGACTTCAGGGCGATTTACCGCGACGTGGGCATCCTGAGCGAGGCAGGGCTTATCCAAAGGGAAGACTACCACGAGGGCAACAGGGAAAAGACACGGGTGGGCGTCAGGGCAAAGGAGATTCACCTTTCCGTTTCAATCTGAGCATGGAAATCCCGCCCAAGAAAATCGGGCGCGGGCAAAAAAGCGCGCGCCAGAAACTCACGGTTAAAAGTGTTGCTGCCGAATGGATGCCATGGAAGCACAGGGCGTAATTGAGTCGGCTTGTGAGCCGACTGCTGGCACCTTGGTCGGCCAAGGTGCCATACGCTCGTCCTCTAGGACGACCTATCGCACCTTGTTGGCACAAGGCGCGACCGAATATCTGGTTCTTCTGGCAGTCGTGCTAATCGTTGCCCTTGTCTCAGTCGCGCTGCTGGGCTTTTTCCCGGGGATGGCAAGCGACGCGCAGATTACACAGTCTCAGATGTACTGACAAAGCGCAAGCCCGATTGCGATTGTTGAAAGCGCAGCTAGGGCATCGGTTGGAACTGGAGGAACCTATCCATACCTCCGATTGAAGAACACTG
>CAZYTZ010000065.1:0-3974 GCA_964650545.1 Microcaldota archaeon
ATGTACCCACCCGCACAGCAGGCATATGACCGCGCAATCACGGTCTTCTCGCCGGACGGCAGGCTATTCCAGGTGGAATACGCAAAAGAGGCAGTGAAGCGCGGGGCAACCGCAATCGGCATGATTTTCGACGGGGGCGTGCTCCTTGTCGCCTTCAAGAACGCCAACTCAAAGCTCCTGGTGCCCGAGTCCATGAAAAAGGTCTTTGAAATAGACAAGCACATCGCGGCAACCGCCTCAGGGCTTATCGCCGACGCCCGCAGGCTAGTTGATTTGGCGCGCATGGAGTCCCAAAGGCACAGGCTAGCATACTCTGAGCCGGCATCAGTGGAGACGATTTCAAAGGAGCTTTGCGACCTCATGCAGGTCTACACGCAGTACGGCGGCATCCGCCCGTTCGGCGTATCGCTTCTGGTGGCTGGCGTGGACACGCAGCCGCGCCTCTACGAGGCAGAGCCCTCAGGCGCGCTCACAGGCTACCTTGCAGACGCAATCGGCTCGGGCAAGAAGGAAGCCGAGGAGTTCTTCGAGAAGGAGTACAGGCCTGGCATGAACCAGGAAGAGGCCATTGCCCTTGCCATGAAGGCGCTCAAGAAATCAGGCGACCTGAAGGTGACTCCTGAAACGGTTGAAATCGCGATTGCGACAATGAAGAAAAAGGAGTTCACAGTGCTCTCTCCCAACGAGGTGGAGAAGTACATCAAGTAGATGATGGCACATGGCAAGCCTTGACAACTCCATAACGGCACACATGGACATAAAGGGCGAGCGGTTCGAGGTCATGGTGGACCCTGACCTTGCCCTTGCATACAGGCTTGGGCAGAAAAAGGAGATCAACAACGTGCTCACAGTGGAGGAAATCTTCAAGAACTTCAGGAAGGGCGAAAGGCACACCACCTCTGCTTTGCAAAAGGCGTTTGGCACAACAGATGCATTTGAGATTGCAGAGCGCATAATAAAGAACGGGGACCTGGCGCTTACCACCGAGCAGAAAAGGAAGATGCTCGGGGAGAAAAGAAAGCAGATTGTCGCAATACTGATGCGCGAGTGCATTGACCCAAGAACCGGCGCGCCGCACACGCAGCTCCGTTTGGAGCAGGCAATGGAGGCAGGCCGCGTGCACATCGACGGGTTCAAGGACGCTGCCTCGCAAATCGAGGAAGTGATGAAGGCGCTGCGCCCCATCATCCCCCTGAAAGTGGAGCGCGCGCGCGTGGCGGTGAAAATCCCGCCCGAGCACGCGCAAAGGGTTTATGGGACGCTGAAAGGCTATGGGATACAGAAAGAGGAATGGGCTCGCGATGGCAGCCTCATAGTGGTCATAGAAATGCCTGCGGGAATGCAGGGCGAGTTCTATGACAAGATAAACCGGGCAACAGCCGGTGCGGCAGAGACAAAGCTGATGAAGTGAATTGCATTTGCAAATTTGGTGGTATGATGAACAAGGAAAGCAGGATAGTGATGCCGGGCGAGCTGGTGGCAGACAAGCCTGAGCGCATAAGCTATGCCTACACTGAGAACGGCAAGACCTACTCAACAGTGGTGGGGCTTTTCTCAGATGGCAAGCTCGTGCCTCTCGAAGGCCCGTACGAGCCCCTTCCGGACGACTTTGTGGTCGGCATAGTTTCAGAAGTGCGCTTTTCAGGCTACAACGTGGACTTGAACTGCCCGTACAAAGGCTTCCTGTCAAGCCGCGAGATACGCGAGCGCTTTGAAATGGGCGACGCGCTTTTCGCGCGCATAGTGAAGGTGGACGAGGTAAAGAACATGGACGTCGGGGACGCGAAAAAGCTGCCCGAGGGAAGATTGGTGCGCGTCTCGTCAGTGAAAATCCCGCGCATAATAGGCAAGAAGAACTCCATGGTGGACATGATACGCGCGAACACCGGCTGCGAGGTAATCGCAGGCAGGAACGGCTATGTCTGGGTCACCGGCAAGGGAGACTCCAACCTAGCGGAGAAGGCAATACGCATGATAGAGTCCCAGGCGCATACGCATGGCCTGACAGACCGCGTGGCAGCGTACCTCAAGTCGCAGAAAAAAGCATAATTCAAACGGTGATAAAATGGGTGGATCAGCAGAAAAACCAGCGCTTTTCACAAATGGCAAGCGTGTTGACGGAAGGGGCGTGGAAGACCTACGGCCCCTAAAGATAGTTGCGCGCGTGCTCAACGATGCAGAGGGCTCGGCGTACGTGGAGTGGGGCAAGAACAAGATACTCGCAGGGATATACGGTCCCCGCGAATGCATCCCGCGCCACGACCAGTCGCTCTACCGAGCTATCGTGAAGTGCCGCTACGGAATGGCGCCCTTCTCAGGAGCTGAGGAGCACGGCAGGAGCGGGCCGAACAGGCGCAGCAAGGAGATATCCAAGGTGATAAAGGAGGCGTTTGAAAACGTCGTAATCTCCGAGAACTTCCCAAAGACCGAAATCTCGATTTTCGTCGAAGTCCTGCAGTCGGACGGCGGCACTCGCTGCGCGGCAGTGACTGCCGCGGCGGTTGCGCTTGCGGACGCAGGAATCCCCATGAAGGACCTGATCTCCGCAGTGGCTGTTTGCAAGATAGACGGGCAGATAGCAGTCGACCCGGGCAAGGAGGAGGACAACTTCGGCGAATCAGACATGCCGATTGCTTTTTCCCCGCGCACGGGCGAAATACTCCTGTTCCAGATGGACGGGCTTCTCACAAAGGAGGAGCTTGCACGGGGGCTTGAGCTTGCGAGGAACGCATCCGCGAAGATACGCGAAGTGCAAGTCGCGGCGATAAGGAAGGTATACGAAGAGCCCAAGGAGGAGAGGTTCCTCATCATAGACTAAACAGGTGCTACTATGGAATCACTAAACGAAATAAAGCGCGACACGTTCTCAGCGCTCCTATTGCAGGGCAAGCGCTCGGACGGCCGCGCAATGTACGACTACCGCAAGATAAACGTGCAGCCCAGCATTTTGCAGAACGCCGAGGGCGCATCATTGGTGTCAATAGGCAGGAGCCAGGTAATGGCGGGCATAAAGTTCGACATTGCCAAGCCGTACGCCGACAGGCCGACCGAAGGCGTGCTTTCCACGTCCGCCGACCTGCTGCCGCTTGCATCGCACCTGTTCGAGACAGGCCCGCCATCAGCAGAGTCAATAGAGCTTGCGCGCGTGGTGGACCGCGGGATAAGAAGCGCGAACATCGTGGACCTCAGCTCTTTTTCCATCGACGAGGAAAAGGTGCTTGCGCTTTACATTGATCTCTACATACTGGACCATGACGGCAACCTGATAGACACGGCTGCGCTTGCGGCAATGAGCGCGCTTTCGTCAGCCCGCATGCCAAAAATAGAGGCAGGCAAGATAATCCGCGGCGAGTTTACCGGCAAGCTGCCTGTGAAGGAAAAAGTGGTCACCTGCACTTTTGGCAAGCTTGGCGCCAAGTCTTTCCTCGACCCGTCGCTTGACGAGGAAAAGGGCATGGACTGCCGCCTCACGATTGCAACCACGCCAACCCACATGTGCGCTGCACAGAAGGGCGGCTGGGGCACGGTAACAGAAAAGGACCTGGCAGAGTTTTTGGATATTTCGATGGAAAAGGGCAACGAGCTTCGCGCCCTGATCCGCGGCTAATGGTGGTTTAAATGTCAAACAGGAACGTAAGATACGGTGCAGAGCTGCGCAAGCGCGCAGACAGCGTGGATACGGCACGCCGCTCGTGTTTCACTTGCAGCGCATGCGGCAAGAAGAAAGTGAAACGCAAGGGAAACTCCCTTTGGGCGTGCAAGTCCTGCGGCGCTATTTTCGCAGGCGGGACATACTCGCTTTCCACGCCGTCAGGCGACGTCACGGCAAGGCTCATAGCAGAATACAAGAAGAAGAGGTAATTTGATGTTTTCCTGCCCAAAATGCAAAAAGAGAATCGAGACGCTTGACACAAAGTCAACGCGCTGCCCGCACTGCGCGCACCGCGTGCTTTACAAGGTGCGCGAGCCGCTTG
>CAZYTZ010000066.1:0-3848 GCA_964650545.1 Microcaldota archaeon
TGGCCATTTTGCGCCGCAAAATGACCATGCCATGCAGGCGCGCTACCGTTGCGCCACAAGCCCAATTAAAGAAAAAAACTCAAGCTGGCGAGATGTAGACGACAGAGTCGCCGCGCAGAAGCACGGTTCCCATTCCGCGCTTTACCTCTCCACCCTCAAGTTCCTCAGCCTTTTCAAGCACGATGTTCATGTGCACATCGTATGAGACCATGAGCCCGCGTATGTCCCGGCCTCCTTTGAGCCCCACCACAACGTTGTTGTTGAGCGCTGCATTCAATATGTCAAACGGTCTTTTTTCTGCCATAAACCCCACCTCCATAAAAACTAAATAGGGTGGCTTTTTTCAGGCGCGAAACGTTTTAAACATGCTCAGTCTCATTTCAAATGGTGGGCTGGTGGAGGAATTCACTCAAAAGGAACAGGACATACTCTCGCAATTCTGCACAAGCACCACGTCAGACGTTTTCTGCCTCATGAACCTGCCAGAGGCTGTGAAAGGAGCGCTTTTCTCCCGCTATTCGCGTTCCACCAAGTCGCTTCGCAGGGTGCTTCTGGACGAATTCATACTCAACCCCGAGTCTGGCTTTGACGCAATTGTTGGGGAAATGAAAAACCGCGGCGAGTCGCAGATAGTTGCCACCAAGAAAGCAGAGGACTTCTATGACCGGGTGCTGGTGGGCTATGGCGACGACTCTGTGGCGGAATTGGGCGGTGCGCACCTGGCGGCGGAGAGCATCTCGAATTTAGCCACAAAATTCATGCAGGACGCGCGCATTGGCATCTCGCCACTTGAAAAATCCACGCGCTATGTCTACTTTGACCAGAAAGTAGATGACAAGTACAGATACCTGCGCGAGGAGAAAATAATGTCTTCGCGCTTTGCTGACAAATACATTGCAGCTTGCGACTTATTGTTTGACACCTACTCATCACTCATCTCCAAGCTCACAAAAATCGAGGAGGAAAAAAACCCCCGCGCCGTTGACGTGAGCGAGCGTGCATACGCCTCAACTATAAGGGCAAAGGTGTGCGACCTTCTCCGCGGCATCCTGCCTGCAGGCACGCTAACCAACGCAGGCTTTTTCGGCAATGGCCGCGCATTTGAGTATTTGCTTGCAAAAATGTATGCCTCGCCTTTGTCAGAAATGCGCGCAATCGCGCCGCAGGCGCAGTCCGAGCTTGGCAAAGTCATCCCTTCATTTGTAAAGCGCGCAAACGACAAATACGGAAAAGAGATGCAAGCTTATTTTGCAGCCACGCGCGCAGCAGTTTCCTCGCTTGCGGCAAAGCATTCTGTTGCTGCTGCAACTGATTCCTCACACACCACTCTCGTTGACTTCGATGCCGACGCAGAGGACAAGGTGCTGTCTGCCATCCTGTTCCCGCGGCTCCATTGTTCCTTTGAGGAGGCGCAAGCAATTGCCAAGCGCATGCCGCACGCTGAGCGCGAAGAGCTCATTAGCGCCTACATTGGCAATCGCGCAAACAGGAGACAGAAGCCAGGCCGCGCATTCGAGAGCACATTCTACACTTTCTGCGTAACTGGCAACTTTGGCATGTACCGCGACTTGCACAGACACAGGATACTCACTCAGGAAAGGCAGCTTCTCACAACCGCGCACGGCTTTGACATGCCGCAAGAGCTCATTGAAGCAGGCTTTGACAAGCAAGTCCTCGAGGCGCTTTCGTCAGCAGACGCTCTTTTCCGCGAAATGGAAAAAGAGATGCCTTATGAGGCGCAATACGTCGTGCCATTGGGCTACAGAATGCGCTGGTACATCAAGATGAACCTGCGCGAGGCATACCACTTCTGCGAGCTGCGCTCCATGCGCCAGGGGCACATTGACTACAGGCGCGTGGCTCAGGGCATGCACACTCTCCTGAAAAAAACGCACCCGCTTCTTACGTCAGGCATGAAGTTTGTGGACCATGAAAGCTACGCGCTCGAGAGGCTGGAGGCAGAAAAGAAAATAGACAGGAAGCTCGCGCAGCTGGGCCAGAAGAAAAATTAGAAAGGCGGCAGGCATTTCACTATCCATTCCTTGCCAATCTGACGCTTCGTTATCTGCTGGTTGTTGTCCAGGTATTCGATGTACTCGAAACCAAGCGACTTGTAGTCAAGCGTGCCAGGAGAGGCATTTGAGTTCTGGCAGATTGAGGCCGCTCCGCCTACATAAAAACTAGAAGTCGAACCAGTCAATGCGCCAATTTGCCAATTGCAAACAGTATCATATATCCAAGAAACCGAAAAATACTTTTCTTCTCCCGCTCCCAAGTAAAAATAATCGCTTATGTTGTAGATGTTGGCGACCGATATTCCGCATCCAGTGCCATAAAAAGTTGTCACTTTCTGCCCGTCTGCCCCAACAATTCCCGTTATCCTTATCGGATATGTACCTGTATTTCTAACTCTCAAGTAAGGGTAATTGTACCCATTTCCAGTCCACAATCTCGAGGCACTCTCTACAATCGAAACCGGCTGCGCGCTTTTCCAATACATCTGACTCTGCGTGATTTGCGCGTCGGACGCCATGCCAGGGAAAAAGCCAAGAAGCGCGACTGAAACTAGCGCCACGATGAGGACGACTGCAAGCAGGACCAAATATTCGGTTGCCCCTTGGCCGACCAAGGAGCAATAAATCGTGCCAGAGCACGATTGTGTTGCGCCCTGCGCGCGAATTCTCTCCATGGCTCATGCGTGCGCTGGCAATCCTTTTAGAGGTTTGCACGGCTCAGGCAGGCAATCCTTTCAGGCCGAAGAACTCGCCAGTCAACTTGCCTACAAGGTAGCCCACAAGCGCGGCAAGCATGCCGACAGCAGCCATCTCAATGCCCGACTTGAGCCAGTTGCCAACCGTGACTTTCGCCTTGTACACGCCAACCGCAAACAGCACCAGGGTGGAAAGAACAAGCGAAGGGACGAGCGCGTCTAGCACTGGCAGGAAAATGAATGGCATCAGTGGGATGACGGAGCCCACAATGGCAGAGACGCCAACAATTGCTGCTGCGCGGAGGGGCGCGGCAGCCTCTGGCGGGGTAAGCCCCAGCTCCTCAGTCATCATTACAGACAGCCACATTTCCTTGTTTGAGCAGGTGTTCTTCACCATCTGCTCAAGCTTTTTTCCCCTATAGCCCTTTCTCATGTAAATAAGGCGCACTTCCTCAGTCTCAATGTCAGGCAGGTTTTCCATTTCCCACTTTTCATTCTCAAGCTCGCGCTTGTAATGGTCCTCGTCCGCGCGCACCGAGGCATAGGCAACTGCTGCCATGGAAACCGATTCCGCAAAAGTCGCAACCAAGCCCGCCACCAGCACAATGAACCTGTCGTTTGTTGCTGATGCTACTCCCAGAACTATGCCCAAAACATTGACAAGCCCGTCCTGCCCGCCCAGTATCACGTCTGACAAAAGCGCGCCTGCCCCGCCTTTCATCTTCCTTTCCTTCTCAAGGTGAGCCTGCGCCTTTGCTGAAAGCTTTGCAATGTCCGGGTCTTTTGCTTTCATCAATTCACTTCAAGACGGAAAGCTTCTTGCCAACTTTCTCAAATATCGCCAATGCGTCGTTCAGGTCTTCTTTCGTATGCGCCGCAGTCACCATGGTCCTGATTCTCGCCTTGCCCTGCGCCACCATTGGGTAGACTATGGGGAGTGCAAACACGCCCTCGTTGAATATTTCTGCTGCAAAGTCCTGCGCCAATTTGCTTTCTCCAAGCATGATGGGTGTGATTGGCGTTTCCGACACTCCGGTGTCAAAGCCCATCCTGCGCAGCTCTGCCTTGTAGTATTTCGTATTTTCCCAAAGCTTTTTCACAAGCGAGTCGTCCCTCTCCAGCAACTCAAGCGCCGCAG
>CAZYTZ010000067.1:0-3501 GCA_964650545.1 Microcaldota archaeon
CGCCAAGGCAAATAAGATTTTTGCAAAAGTTCTGCCAAAGATTACGCCCAGCAAGCGCGAGGCCGCGGAAAGCTTTTCAAACGCGGCTGCCATGATGAAAAAGCTTGAGCGCGTGGCCCCGCCTGCCGTTGAGATAAGGCTTGCAGGCTCGCTTGCCAAGGGAACGGCGCTTTCAGGCAACAACGAGTTTGACATTTTCCTGCTTTTCCCGCGCCATTACCCGCACCATGAAATGACCGTGCTTGGGATGCAGTATGCAAGGCATGCCTTTGCAGGCATGCGCTGCGAAGCGCGCTATGCCGAGCACCCCTATCTCCAGGTATTCTACAGGGACTACCATGCGGACATTGTGCCGGCCTACAAGATAGGCAGCATCTCGGAGCGCGGCTCGTCCGTGGACCGCTCGCAGCTGCACACCGCATATGTGAACGCAAAGCTTAGCCATTCTGCCAAAGGCGACGTGCGGCTGCTCAAGCGCTTCATGAAGAATTTCGGCATTTACGGGGCTGAGCTTCGCGTGGAGGGCTTTTCGGGCTATTTGTGCGAGCTTCTCATTGTGCATTATGGCTCGCTTTGCGCTCTGATGAAAGCCGCAGCGCAGTGGGGCGAGCAGCCTGTGATTGACACTGAAAAGCAATTGAGCGAAGACGCGGCCCGCAGGAACTTCGCATCCCCGCTTGTGGTGGTCGACCCTACCGACCCGGGCAGGAATGTTGCTGCGGTGGTGGCGCACACATCGCTCTCGCGGTTCGCCTTCGAGTGCCGCCGCTTCCTTGCGGCGCCGTCCGACAGGTTTTTCTTTTCGAAAAAGATTGTGAGGAAGCCGCGCGAGATTTCCTTGGCGATGAAGAAAAGGGGCACGCTCTGCCTGGCTGTGCGCTTCCCTGCCCCGAAAGTGGTGCCAGACGTGCTCTGGCCGCAGCTCAAGAAAACAGCGCAGGCGCTTGTGAGAAGGCTTGAGGCGCTTGACTTTTCCGTTTTCGGCTGCTACCACTGGAGCGACGGCAATGAATGCATGGTTCTTTTCGAGCTGGACAGGGGGGAGCTTCCGGCAATTGTGAAGGCCACTGGCCCTTCCATCCGCTTTGCGCGCGACGTGGACGCGTTTGTGAAGAAGCACAAAAACGCGCTGAATATCCACATTGAGCATGACAGGATAGTGGCGGTGGAGAGGCGCGCCACGATGGATGCTGCAGCCGCGCTTTTGGAAGCGTGCAGGCGCCCCGCCGGTCTGGGCGCGCCTGAGAAAATGGCCCACGCGATGGCGACGTGCAAAGTTTCAGAGGGAAGCGCCATTGTTTCGGCAAAATACGCGGAGTTCCTGTCAGACTACTTCTTTGCGAAAATCGCCTGAGGCGCAGGAATAGCTTTTTATTATTTTAAGGGAAAAGTTGCCATGAGGCGGTCTGATGAGATTTTTCACGTTCGTTTTGGCTTTTGCCGCGCTTGCGCTCGGCATGGCACATGCAATCACAGTGGGCAATTGCGCCGATGGCACGCAATACGGCAAATGCTCCACAGTCAACCCTGGAAGCTACTGCATAGGAAGCATAAGCTCGCCGACGCTCCAGATATATGTGAGCAAGTGCAGGTGCGAAGACATCCAAGGCTGGGTGCAGCAGGGGGACGGGGATTTGGCCACCTGCGTGCAGGCGAAATGCGGTGACGGCACCTTGACTGGGAACTGCGCAACCACAAAGCCAAAGGTGTGCGTTGGCGGGAGCACTTACACTGACAACGCCACCAAGTGCGGCTGCCCGACAGGCAAGAGAGTGGCTGCAGGCGGGCTGTTTTGCGAGTTCATCCCATGCACTGACGGGGAAATAAGCGTGCCTGAAGGCACGTGCTCTGCCAAAAAAGTGAAGAAGTGCGTGAACGGGGTGCTGGTGAACAAGGCATCAGAATGCGGCTGCCCGGTCGGCCAGACCCTAGACGGGGAAACCTGCGGAATCGTCTGCTCTGACGGCACCAAGGACGGCGTGTGCTCTGCCACAAAGCCGAAGAAGTGCGTGAACGGCTATTTGCTTGACAAGGCAACTGACTGCGGCTGCCCTGACGGGCTCCACGCAGTTGGCACGCTTTGCAGCTCATCGATATTCGGGGGAGCGAGCGGCGCTGACCTTCTTGGAGGCACAGTGACCAATGAAAGCAATGGCAACGATGCGGCAAGCACCTCAAACGCGCTTTCGTGCTGCTGCCTGCCTGCTGCGCTCATAGGCATTGTCGGCGGCTTTGCGTTTATCAGGAAGGATTAGTCTCTTCTTTTTCATTTATTTTTTTCTTCAGGGCATAGGGCTTGCCATTCGAGTCCTTGCCAAGCAAGTCAAGCTCAAGCCGCTCGATTTGCGCGGGCTCTGCCGGGGAAAAGGCAAGCTCCACGCTTTTCTGCCCGCCTTTCACCTTGGTGCGGGAAATGAGGTTTGCCTTGCTTTCCACGCCCCCCTCACCCGTGTACGAGACTGATGATGCTGTTTCCAGGATGCCCCCGCTTTCGCCAACGTTGCTGAAGGAAAGGATGATGGAATTTTCCGCGAACTTTGCGCTCCCCCCCCTGTACTGCAAGCTCATAGAAAACTTGACCTGGGATGACAGGGCGATTGTGTTGCTTTGCGCGGATTGCTTGTCTATGTAAACTGCATTTTCCTTCAAGCGGGCGCTGAGCGTGAGCCTTCCGCGCGCAATGCCTTCAGGAAGGTCGAACTCCAGCCTGAATTTTGATTCGCCTTCTGGGTCGATTGTGCTGGCGCGGGGGTCGAGCTTTGCAGCCACCTGAGTTTTTTGGGAGTCAAGCACGATTGCCCTCAGCCCCACCGCCATTGGCGCGGATGATGAATTCTTGCCTATGAGAAGCAGCTGTATTTGCTTTTGGCCCACTGACAGTGAAACCGGGAGCCCCGATGCCACGGAAAGCGAGAGTGCCTGCTTTTCAGGCAGCTGCGGCTTTTTCGCCTTTTTTTTCCCATCCTTTTTTGCAGCGGGCTGCAGAGGCGGGGCGTAGGCTGCGCGCTCGTTGCTTTTTTGCTCAGGCCTTGGAACGGGCTTCCTTTTTTTCAGGAGAGGCGTGAAAATCTTCAGCGGCTCTGTGCCTTTCACTGCGTAGTGGCGCTTTATCGTAGGCAGCTCCCTTTTCTCGCGAAGCGCCTCCTGTGCGGCCTCGCGCAAAAGGCGCGCCTGCGCCTCGTCGCGCGCGCGCACCTTGCGCGCATCTGCCTCGCGCATGTAATCCAGATGAAGATAGTGTTTTTTTTGGACTATCAGCTTCTGCTCCTTTTTCTCGCGCAGCCTTTCCTCTCCGTAGCGCTTGCGCTCGTCTGCCTGCTTGAGAATGGTGTAGCAAGTCATGCAGTAGTCATGCCCACCTAAATCCGCGCCAGACTCGTACGGCGCCCTGCAGCGGTCGCACCTTCGTGTCATGGGAGGAAAGGCGCGCTGAAGGATTAAAAACAAATCAGGAAAGGGCCATGTTAGGGGGGATGCGCCAAAACGACGGAAGGCTGGCTG
>CAZYTZ010000068.1:0-3453 GCA_964650545.1 Microcaldota archaeon
CGCCAGTGGCAAGCTATTATAATAAAACGCCCCAATTCACCCTCATGAGGCGCATAACAGTGCACAAATGCAGCGGCAACTCGCTCCACCACTGGCACCGCGTGCGCAACCCGCTTCGCGTGTGCCTGAATTTCCTGCTCATATACGCAGCGCGCTATGCACCCTCGCTCCCACTCAAGCGCTTCTTGCTCCGCACAGCAGGCGCGCGTGTGGCAAATGGCGCCGCATTCGGGCTTGGCGCAACGATAGACATATTCTTCCCTGAAAACATCGAGGTGGGGGAAAACGCAATCATAGGCTACAACACCGTGCTTTTGGGGCACGAGTTCCTGCAGGGCGAATACAGGGCTGGAAAGGTGGAAATTGGCAAGGAAGCAATGCTTGGCGCAAACTGCACTGTGCTTCCCGGCGTAAAAATCGGCAATGGCGCATCCGTTTCCGCAATGTCGCTGGTGAACCGCGACATACCCTCGGGGCAGACATGGGGCGGCATCCCTGCAAGAAGGCTGGCGCCTTCCCGCGGCAATGGCGGCGTGCCTGTAAAAAAAATCAAGGGTTGAATGCATGGACAAGCGCAGCCAACTTTTCCTGCCCATCGTGCTTCTCAACATTGCGGCAATTTTCGCAGGAGGCTATTTTTACATAGACCAGCTTGCCGAAACAGCGCCGCACCTTCTTGTGTTCGTGCCAGACTGCCCTCTTTACGTCCTTCTCGCGCTTTTCATAATCCTCGGCATCATCCGCAATGAAATATTCTCCTTCATAGTCTCCATAGGCATGGTGAAATACGGCTTGTGGACGGTTTTTATCTTCCTTTTCCACTGGGACGTTTACTCCCAGCCCCTTTTTTTCTGGACAAGCGTGATTTTCATCCTCGGGCACATTGGAATGGCCCTTGAAGGGCTTGCGCTGCTTCCCAAAAAGCCAGCAAGGCTGGCACTTGCCCTCGCGCTTGCCTGGTTCCTGCTGAACGACATTTCCGACTATTACTGGGGCACGGTGCCCTCGCTTCCGCCAGGGGGCTTGGAAACAGTGCGCATCCTCACCATTGCCTCGAGCATAGCGCTTCCGCTCCTGCTTTTCGCATTCGCCGCCCAAATCCGCAAGTGCGTGGCGGTGGCATGGCTGCGCAGAGTGCTTGGGATAAAATAAGCCTTACGCGATTATGATCGGCTCAGGCGGAGGCTCGGGTTTCTCTTCTTTTTTCACAGTCTCTTTTGCAGCTTTGCCCTCTTCCTTCTTTCCTTCCTGTTCATCCTTCTTCTCAGGCTCTGCCTCTTCCGCATCAGGGCTGATTTTCTCAAGCGCGACAATCCTCTCGCCCTCATCCAGCTTCATGAGCCGCACTCCGCCAGTGTTCCTGCCAATCACGCTCACGTCTTTCACGAACAGGCGTATCATCTTGCCTCCTGAGGAGACAAGCAGCAGCTGGTCGCTGTCTGCCACGGAAACAATGCCCACGACACGGCCGTTCCTGCCGTGCGTCTTGATGTTTATCACTCCCTTGCCGCCGCGCGACTGAAGGCGGTACTCGGAAATGTCCGTCCTCTTGCCATACCCGTTCTCGGTAACAATCATCAAAGTCTCGGTGTGGTCAATTGCCATTCCCACCGCAGAGTCATCTTTTTCCAGCCTAATGCCCCTCACGCCCTGCCCGGTCCTGCCGATTTCGCGCACCTCATCCTCATTGAAGCGAATCGCATTGCCCTCTGCAGTGGCAAGTATGAGCTGCCGCTTCCCGTCAGTCTTCTTTGCCGAAATGAGCGCATCGTCCTCCTTGAGGGTGATTGCGATGATACCGCCGTTTCGGGGCCTTGAGTAGTCCGACATGCTGCTCCGCTTCACAATCCCTTTTTTGGTAAGCATAACCAGGTATTCATCATCAGAGAAAGTGCGCGTCTTCACCCAGGCAGCAATCTTCTCGCCTGAAAGCGAAAGCAAGTTCACAATCGCCTTGCCCATGGCATACCTTCCGCCGGAAGGTATCCTATACACCTTCAGCCAGTGCACATTTCCTTTGTCGGTGAAGAACAGCAAATAATCATGCGTGGAGGCAAGCATCACATCCTTTATCCGGTCGTCCTCCTTGGTCTCGGAGCCTATCACTCCCCTGCCTCCGCGCCTTTGCGCGCGGTACTCGGACATTGGCACGCGCTTTATGTAATCGTCCTGCGTGATTATGACTGCGACATCCTCCTCCGCAATAAGGTCTTCCATCTCAACTTCGCCGTCATCCTCGATTATCTCCGTCCTGCGCTTGTCGCCGTACTTCTTCTTCACTTCCACAAGCTCAGAGCGGATTATCCCGTATATTTTTTTCTCGTCCGCAAGCACGCCCGCAAAGTAATCAATTGTTTTCGCAAGCTCAACATCCTCATCGCGCAGCTTGCCGCTTTCCAGCATGGACAATTTCCTTATCTTCATCTCAAGTATGGCTTCCGCCTGCTTCTGCGTTAGCGCAAACTCGGACATGAGGGCCTCAAGCGGCACCTTTGCCGCCTTCACTGTCCTTATCACCGCGTCAATCTTGGCAAGCGCGAGCAGCAGCCCTTCCACAACATGCTTCCTTTCCTGCGCCACGCGAAGGTCAAAAGCGCTCCTCCTTTTCACCACTTCCTTCCTGTGGGAAACAAACTCAGTGAGAAGCTGCGGCATGGAAAGCGTTTTCGGCTCGTTGTTCACAAGCGCCAAATTGTTTATGCCAAAAGTGCCCTCCAGCGTGGTGTGCGCATAAAGCTGGTTGAGCACCACATCGGCATTCGCATCCTTTTTGAGGACTATCTCGACATGCATGCCCTTCCTGTCAGACCTGTCTGCAATGTCGGCAATGCCCTCGAGCTTCTTGTCGCGCGCAAGCTCTGCAACGCGCTTGATGAATTCCGCCTTGTTAACTTGATAAGGCATTTCGGTAATCACAATCTGTGTTCTCTTTTCCTTATGGGTAATAATTTCAGCTTTGCCCCTCACGCGCACTATTCCCCTGCCTGTCAGGTAAGCGTCGGCAATTCCCCGCCTGCCCACAATATAGCCGCCTGTGGGAAAGTCAGGGCCGGGAATAAGCGTGCGCAGAACCTCTTGGGGCATGTCAGGCTGGTCAATCATTGCAACCAGCGCATCCACAGTCTCAGACAAATTGTGCGGCGCCATGTTGGTTGCCATGCCAACCGCAATTCCTGACGAGCCGTTCACAATGAGGTTCGGCACCCCGCACGGCATCACCGTGGGCTCCTTGAAGGTGCCGTCAAAGTTCGGAGTGAAGTCCACAGTCTCCTTTTCCAGGTCAGTCAGAATCTCCTCTGAAAATTTGCTCAGCCGCACCTCTGTATATCTCATTGCCGCAGCCGCGTCCGCATCTACTGAACCAAAATTCCCCTGCCCGTCCACAAGCATGTAGCGCATGGAAAAGTCCTGCGCCATCCTCACCATGGAATCATATATCGCAACATCGCCGTG
>CAZYTZ010000069.1:0-3347 GCA_964650545.1 Microcaldota archaeon
CCCAGGTAGGCAAGGTTCATGCTGCCTGTCTTTATCGCCCAGTAGATGTACCAGCCCCACGCGTCACAGTCAGTGTTGTGCAGCAGGAGGGGACCCACGCCGCCGACAAACGTGTGGGTGGGGGCAACCTCTATATCGTAGACAAAGCCGTCGCTTGCCTTTACCTCTGCCACTTCCTTTACAGGGATGAGCGCTATTCCGTTCTGCGCAAGCCTTCTGAGTGTTTCGAGCTTTTCCATTGTGTCGCCGCCGCTGCCAGAAACAGCCATTTTCCACACACGATCGCCGCGCACAAGTCCGCTGGACACTTCACCGCGCTTCTGTGCGCGCGAAAGCGATTTGAAAACCGTGATGAATTTCAGCCTGGTGAGCAGGCATAGTTCCTTTGTAGTCGAGCCCGGGTTGCTGCCAAGCGCCTTGAGCACGGCATCCCTTTTCACCACTGGCTCAGCCTGCAGGCGGGACAATATGGCATTCAGCTTGTCAAGCGAGATTGTGCCCTGGCTGAAAGTGCCGGATATGCCCTTGCCGCCCAGGGAGTAAATCATTTTTTGGAATGGCTTGAGGAGGCGCGTGGGGATTGATTTGAAGACGGGCGACTTGAGCGTTTTCCTGTTTAGGTGGCGGGAAATTGATGGCTCGAGGTCCTTTGCAATGCTTTGCAGCTTCTTGAGCGATTCGAGGTTGTAAATCAGCACGTGGTATTGCTTGAGATGGCCTTGCTTTGCTGGCTTTTTTTGCTCAATGGTCGCAAAGCAGCCGAGCTGGAGGAGGAGAAGCACGAGGTCGGAGGCGAGTTTCCTGCTCACCGTGTTCGCCCACAGCCTGCAGCCCTTTGAAGTGATGTGCACGTTCCCGTCGCCCCGGAAGTAGCCGCGCAGGAATTCCATCTTGAGGTCGTTTGGCATGTTGAAGACTATGCTTGGCACCTGCTTCCTGCTCGCACCAGTGCCGCAGCCAAGGATGTCCGCGAGCATTATTTCGGCAAGCTTCCCGCCGAATTTTACCTGTGTTTCGCTAGGATGGGGGTGTGCCAGCGATGGGATGCGCCCGAATATTTTCTTTGCTGCGCGCACCACATCCTGTATGTATTCCTTCTCGTGCGTGCCGAAGCTGAATGTCGCCACTGCGCCGCCCGAGCCTTCTGCCACGTAATAGCCAAGAAGCCTTGCAAACTGCGGCGTCAGCCTGATTTTCCTGGGAAGCCTGATTCCTGATTTTCCGAACCTGATGGAGCCGCGCTCTGCCTTTATACTGCCCATGGAACCGCACTTTGCCTTTTGCCCAAGCGCCATGAGGTCTATTTCCCCATTTAGGCTTTCGTTGTTAGGCACCTTGAGGGGCGCAACAAGCAGGTCTCCTTTTTTGAGCTCGCTGGCTTTTTTCGGTACAATCCTGTAGGCGGTTTCGTCAAATACCATCACGCTGTGCGAGCGCGTCACTTTCACTGAATAGCCGCAAGCGCTTTTCACCTCGAAAAGCTTTTCGCCTATCGGGTGGCGCACCACATGAAGCACGCTGCCTGTGGTTGCCGCCCCGCCTGAATCCACCTGCGGCGCCATTTCGCCCGCGGCGGCGCCCTTTTCATAGTGGGGCGTTTTTTTGCTTCCGTTTTTTTCAAACGTTTTCTTGCAGTATTCGCCAATCCTTTCGTTCCGTATCATCCCTTCGGAATCCACAAGCACGATGGGCTCGTCCGCGTCCACGCTGAACACGATGACCGGGAGCTTGCGGCTTGCGAGCTTTCTTATGAGGCGCCTGCAGCCGCGGCTTGCCTGCCCCTTGGGCGTGATGAGTATGCAGTTTTCCTTCCGCCAGAATTTTTCCTCATTAAGGCGCTGCCACATGGCGTCCTTTTCCACTACAAGCACGTAGTCCGCGTCAACCGACTTGAATTCCATTCCATTGTCAACGTCGGAAGGGATCATCCAGCCGCTCCTTCCCTGCTTTGTGCAGTCTATCTCCGTTTCGTCCCCGCCAAACCTGTCCTTGAGGACAAGCGGGCCTGCCACCACGCCTTTCCTGTCCGTGTTCAGGTTGAGGTCCTCGCGCTTCACGTTCAGCGCGACCTCCAGGTCCTCAACGAGGGGGTTGCTCTCGCTTTGTTCCGTGAAAAGCTCCTCGTCAAGGTTTTCGCCGAGCGAAAACTTGAGCTGGTAGTAAAGACCACGAATTGACGTGTGGGCGCCCTCCCTTAGGAATTTCTTGCATTTGGAGGCGATTGCCACTGTCTGCATGAATTTGCGCGCCTGCGCCACGTTTATGAAAGTGCGCTCCTCAGTCTTGTCGCCCAAGCGGATGAACCCCACGCCATTGTCATATACTATATTGCCCTTGCTGCGAAGCGCGGTTGTGAATGTGGGGGAAGTCTCTGAGTCAATCTGCGCAAGCATGTCAAGCCCGAGCTTTTCCAGCTTGCTTGCCACAAACTCGCCACCCTTGCCTGAGTCTGATGAATCCTTGACTTTTGCCATGCGAGAATCACTCTTCCTTTTCATCTTCTTCATCCTCTTCCTTTCCGTTGCCATTCCCATTGCCGTTCCCGTTCTTGCCCTCTTCCTCGTCCTCTATCTGCGTGGAGTACTTGTTTTCAATGAGATGCAGGATTTTTTTCTCAATATCGGCCGCCTTGCCCTTGCCTGCCAGGTCCGGCAGGTCGTGCGAGAGCTGGGAGACATAGCGCAGGATGGCTTTCTTGCGCTCCTTGCGGTCGTGGTCGCGCCTGATGCCGGACAGGTAGGACTGCAGGTTGCGCGCAGCATCCATTATCGCGTTCTTTATCTCCTGCACGATTTCATCGTCGTTTGAGATTGCCTGCTTGCCCGCGGATGTATAGGGGACATATACGCTCGATATGTTCACGAAAATCGAAAGGGGCTCCTCTTCGAAGTTTTTCAGCTTGTAGCGCTTCCAGTCAATCCCCTTCACGGCTTCCGTGATTGCGCAGCCTGAATTGTCGAAAAGCAAGGGCGCGCGGTTGGCATAACGGATGACCTCGGACGACATCAGGTCGCCGGCCGCCTTCTTGCCAGCGCCCCCTCCGTATGCGAGCGCAGCCTCCACCATGAATGGAATGCCTCCTTTGTAGATTTTTGGCGAGCGCTCAGTGACCACCACGAATTGGGGCGCAAGGATGTTGTTGAGCGACTTTTCAATCTGCTCAGAGCCGATTGGCTTCACCGAGTCTGTGGCAGGCGCAATCCATTTTACGTTTTCATCGTGTATTGCCTTGATTATCTTATCAGCTTCCACCCACTGAAGCTCAACCGGCTTTTTGTTGAAGTCAACATCAGGGCAAAGCGCCTTTATCTCGTCCACCTTTGCTGCTGAGAAGCGCGCAAAGCGCT
>CAZYTZ010000070.1:0-3274 GCA_964650545.1 Microcaldota archaeon
ATTGCAAGAACAGAAAAATCAGGGAATGATGACTGTTTTTGGGGAGCTACTAGCGCTGCTGCTGTGTTGCTGTCAGTTGCAGCCACCTGCTGCATTGCATCGGAGCTGCCAGATGGCAATGACGGCGGCAGCGGCTGCCTGACTGAGAAATTCTTTGCGAAAATCTCTGAGTGTGAAAAAGCATCCTCGAAGAAGATGAAAAACTCTTTCTTGCCCGCCGCTGCCTGCCATGGGAATTCTGCGTAAAATGGGGCATATGAGGCGTTTTTCTCAACAAGTTGGGATGGGAACAAAGGCTCGCTTGCATTCAGAAAGACGCTGTCAGAGGGTGAGAAAATGCGTTCCGCCACAGCCTCGCCGCACTCGCCGCTGCGCACGGAAAACAAGTAGGGCTGGGCAAAACCAAGGGATTTTCCCGCAAATGAGAATGAGATGTTCGCGGGCATCCTGCGCGCAAAAAACGCCACCTTGCCAGTCCCTTGCCCTTCAAGGCGGGAGGAAAGCGGCGGATTGAGCCAGAGAAGCTCCACTGGCCCTGCTTCCACTGAGAAATTGCGCGAGTGCGAAAGCGCCGTGCTAAAGGTACGCGTGCCTGACTCATCGTGCCTGTCGCAGCCGCAGCCAATATACTCCCCCATTTCAGTGCAGAAGTACGAGTAAGAGCTTTTTGAGAATTGGTAGGTGACTGAAACGCTGGCATTGAGGGAAACAGGCAGGGGAATAAGCAATGTTGATAGCTCTTCTTCAGTTAGCTTTGCTGCGCTCAGGTTCAGCGGCACTGGGCTTGGCTCGTCTGATGAAAGAGATAGGCTTTCTGAAGAGTTGCCATAGGAATAGGAAAGCTCGCCTGAAAAAGAGGGCTGGGATGGCGCAAAATAGCGGATTTCACCCTCAAGGCAGCGCGGGTCTGATGGAACGGGAAATACCGCTTCGGAGGGAAATGATGCGGACCATGACCAGAGAAGGGAGGCGTTTGCCAAGTCTGAAGTTGTGTTGCAGACTGACGGAACGATAGAAACTATACGCGCGTCTGCAACTGAGAAGATATTTTCCTGCGTTGGCACGCGCGTTTGCGCCCCGCAGGCGTTTTCTGCGCCAAGAAGCAGAGGCGCAAGGGCAAGGTTGTGCATGGATGCCTGTTCCACTTCCAGCACTGCCCATGCACATGAGCAAAGCACGGCAATGAATGCTGATTGCAATAAGTGCACATGTCCACCTAGGGCAGTATGCCCAAAAGCCCGGCCCTGGTTGCAGGCACGAAAATGACCTTGTCGTTTGCAAGCGCGAGCCTTATCCTGCTGCTTTCAGCGCCAGGCACTGACAATTCTTTCTGGAATTTGGCGATTTCCTCGCTTGCCCCAAACACCACTGCCCTGCAGGGCTTGCCAATGCCTGCAAGCACTGATCCCTTGCCACGGAAGATGGCAAGCTCAAGCTCGTTCCTTCTCACGGTTATGACGGGCTTTTTGGAAAACCTCAGCCCGCGCTCGAGCATGGACTCGTGGATTGTGCGCAGAATGGAAAGCTCCTTTGCTGAAAACCCGCCCATTTCAGAGACAGGCACGAATGCTGACTCGTGCTCTGCAAAAGCCCCCTGCGAACAGAGCTTGCGAAGGATGCAAAGCACGCTGTGCGGGCTGATTTCCCGCCCCTGCCTTCCTAACTTCACGCGCGAAAGTTCTGACGCTATCTCATGCGGATAGCATGGGAGGAAAAAACCGCCGAATTTCCTGTCAGCGTGCCTGTATGCGGCAAGAATGTCACTCTCGCTTGCATCGACAATGCCAGGCTCGAAAAGCGCTGCCTCCGGGAAGGTAATGGAGTATTTTGAGCGCCTGCCTGCGCGCAGCAGGAGAAAGACTGCAAGCACGAATATTGCAGCAGGCACGCCAAACCTGATATAGGTGTCAAGAAGCGCTGCCATGCCTGACTGTTGTGCGGTGAATAGGTATGCGGCGCTTGAACCTGAAAAATCAAAATAGATGGCGTGGTCTCCGCTTGACGGTGCTGCCCATATCACAAGCTTTCCTTCCTGCACAGAGTAGTTTTTTTGGGTTCCATTGTCAAGCCTTGCAGACAGCGCGCCATTTGCAGGCCCAGAATCAAGCAGCACAAGGAATTCATAGCGGTTTCCTTCTGCCGCAACAGGAAGCACCTCGAGCAGGGGCACTTGCACATAGGCTGCTGCGTGCTTCCTTCCGAATTGGTCGATTATGCGCACCACGTATTTTCCGCCCTGCGAAAAGCCCAGGGAAAACTTGCTTGCCCAGCCCTCCTTTATCTCGCCACCGGCTATTTCGCGCCTGTGTTCCTCGCCTGATGGAGAATAGGCAACTGCGAAAAAGCGAAGCGTCCTGCCTACCTCGCTCTTTCCTGAAAGGGAGAACTCAAACACTCCCTTCTTTCCTGCTGCAAGCTGCGCAGGGCCTGCAAGAATGCCTTTTTGCGCCTCAAGCATGCCGCTGTCAACAAACCTGGATTTGCCGTTGCCCATGTCCAGAATTGCACGGCAGTGGGCAGATGATGAGCTGATGGGCACTGCCAATGTGAAGTTGCCTGTTGAGGCAGCGTGCACGAGGCTTGCCTGAGAGGGAATAATCGCAAGCCTTGTTGCCTCTGAAACAGCCTTGCTTTCGCCTGACGGCATCAGCGCCACAGCCTCAAAAACTGGCGGAAGGCTTTCGTTCAGCTGCGCAATGTTGCCATCAGCATCTATTGACTTGCCCTTCAGCAAGACAAGGACCACCACGCGGGAATTTACCGTCTGCAGCGCAGGTGCATTCTCCAGAAGGGGCAGGGGAATCGCGCCTGACGGCGAGATTATGAGCGTGTTTTCAGACGTGATTGCATCGTCCACGCCTACCGTCCTTGAGGAAATTCCTGACTGCGAGAGCGAGGCTGCTATTTTTGAGGGCAGGCCCCTGTCAGTGCCAGGCACCGAGGGGAAAGAGAGGATGAGCACGTTTTTCTGCAAAGAAGAGGGCAGGCAAAAGGCAGTTACATTGCGAGGTGCATCAGAAAAGAGCGACAAGCGCAGCACAGCGGCTTTTCCGCCCCCGTCATCCGCAATTTCCGCTGAGCTAAGAAGCATCTGCGAAGGCGCAATTTCCCCTATCCCTTCAGCTTCCAGAGGCTGGCTTCCAGGGAAAGGGATGAGCAAAACGAGAAACACGGCAAGCAAGAGAAGCGCAGCGGCTCCCACCACCTTGCGCATGTACCTATTTTGCCCTGAAAACATAAAACACTGCCCCCACCCTAAACAGCGCCAGAGGGC
>CAZYTZ010000071.1:0-3147 GCA_964650545.1 Microcaldota archaeon
GGAACCGCCCAAAGGCATGACAAAGGAGGAGTATTACATATTCACCTATCTTAGGGACGTTTATATGGATAATTTCTGCGCAAAGGCAAAGGCAGAGGACTTCCATTCAAATTCAATGTCAATACGGAACGTGCTGGATGAGATTGAGATGATTCGGCTTGCAAGAGGGCTGATTTACAAGGGATTGCCCCAGGTGCTTGCCTGGAAAAAGGACGCCTGGGTGGAATACCACCGGCTGCTTGCGCGGCTTGAGGACATATTGTCGTTATTCAAGAACGAGCCTGAATACCGCGGCATTGTGGATGAAATAATGGCGCCAAGCGCTGTCGACCTTGAAAACTTTGCAAATGGTTTTGTGCTTGCCGGCTCGAGGAAGTTCAACTACAGGCTCATGGCAACCATGCCCCCTTCAGGCTCGCCTGTGCTCACGCATTACCAGACAGTGCGCAAGGGAAAGCTGATAAGCGAAATCGAAATCCCGTTCTGCAGGAACCGATACCAGGCGGCAGACATCATACAAAGCGGGTTCCACGACGTGCTTTGCGAGGACATAATGCAGGCGCCAAACATCATCCAGAAAAGGCTGGGCAGCGGCGCAGTCTACATGTTTGACGCCAAGGAAAAATGGAACGTCCACAACAGGATGAGAACGTGCAGGAGAAAGTATGACAGCATGCTTCACGACGGATATATGGGCTCCGCCTTTATTGGCTTTGACAGGAACCGCTCTGCACAGGAAGCTGGAAGGAAGTGGGGACCGCAGATAAACTCGGGCTCAAAGCGCCTGGAGCGCTTCAAGTTCTACAAAGTGCAGGTTCATTGAAGGCACTACTAGCACAGCCGGCCCTTCTTTTGCGTCGTATGCAGAAAGCTCGGACAGCGCACAGTATTTTTTTGTTGGCTCGCGCCAGCCTATCCCCTTGAGAAGCACTAGCTTTGTCGATGGCAGCAGAATGTCCTTGCTGCCCTGCTTTTCCATGGAAAGGAGCACCTCTGCCGCTGTACTTGGCTTCATGGGCCCGAGCTTTTCATCTATGTCAAGCAAGAGAAGGGTGTGCAATCCGCGCGACAGGTTCTCTGATATTACCTCGTAGGCAGCCATGGGCTTGTAGTTGTCGCGCCAATAGGCTAAAGTCACAATTTTGCCGAACTTGTATGCCTGCAGGCCTGATTCGCCGATGGCGGCTGACAGGATGGAGGAGGCGTGAATGACTTCTGTTTCTATGCCGAGTTTTTTTGCCGCGAGCAGAAGCGAGACGTGCGTGGTGGCAATCATGGGGTCGCCTGCTACAATTAGCGCCACTGTTTCATTCTTCGCAGCTTCCAGCAACTCCTTTTCGCCTTCCACTGCCTCGCGCGAAAGAAGGGTGATTTTCTTGCTGCACAGTGCTTCGAGGCGGGAAAGCGTGCCTTGGGGCATGATATTGGTGTAATCCTCTGCAAACAGCCTGCTGCATGCCTTAAGCTCTTCCAATCCTGCAAGCGATATGCCCTTTTCGTCAGATATGCCTATCCCGACAAGCGAAAGCGAGCCTTTTGCCATTCCAGCACCAGTGGAATTCTGGTTGCAGACTCCTTAAAAACCAGCGTGGGCAATTTTTTGCCATGGCAGCACTTTGCGACAACTGCAAAAGGCAAGGGCGTGTGTGGTGCCCGCACAATGCAGCGCTTGAGATACGAGCGCGGCTGGCACCCACCCTCAAGCGCGACATGTTTGGCCCTACGCCGCCGCACGTGTTTGTGGGGCACAACTTCTACCCCAATGTCTACTGGGGCCCCCTTGTGTCAAGCGAGGCTGCGTCCGACGACCCGCGCGATATGTATGGCATGAGCCTGGAAAAGATAATTGAGAGCCGCGCTGGATTGGTGCGCGGCATGAAGCGCGATTCCGTGAAGGCGAGCAGCAGGATGCTGGAGGAGGCACAAACTGCCGTGATGAGCATAAAGCCAGTGGATGTTGAGGCGCGCTTTTCGCGCGACCCTGTTTTTTCCCTTGAGCTGGATGATGTGGCGCAACCAGTGGGCGCATCTGCCCCGATTGAGAAATTCAAGATGACTGACAATCCGTCCGTGCCCAAAAAGGTGGATTCGCTCACAAACGACTCCACGCTGGCAAATGACGCCATTGTGGAGCTGCTGCTCTCTGGCTTTGACGTGCATTACCTTTCAAAATTGCTGACAGCAGGAGTGCTGGGAAAGCAGGAGAACAAGAAGATGGTGCCCACCAAATGGGCGATTACTGCGACTGATGACATGGCTGCAAAGCACATGATGGAATCCGTGCGCGACAACCGCGAGATTGATGTGCCCTGCGTTTACTCAAACACCTATCTTGACAACCACTTTGAGATATTGCTGCTGCCTGGCAGCTGGGAGTATGAGCAGTTCGAATCAGCGCTCACTTCTGAGATTGAGGGGAGGAAAAAGAAAAGGCAGGGAATGGCAGGCATGCGCTTTGAGCATGCTTCATGGGAGAAGTGGAAGACAAACGGCACGCTAAACTTTTCCGAAGAGCATGAGCCTTATTGGGGCAGGAGCGACTATGCTGGGAGGCAGGGAGGCGGCTACTATGCCGCGCGCTTTGCAGTGGTTGAGGCGCTTTACAGGATGAGAAGGCAGGCAAGAGTGGTGGTTTTCCGCGAGATTGGCACGGATTACGTTGTGCCGATCGGGGTCTGGGAAGTTAGGGAAAATGTGAGGCATGCCTTTGAGAGCGCACCGCAGAAGTTCTCGACGAAAGACGAGGCGCTCGCGCACGTGGCTTCAAGGCTTGCGGTGCCGCTTTCCGAATACATGAAAAAAAGCAAGGTGCTGCTGCAGAGAAGGCTGACTGAGTTTTAGAGCTATGGGTGAAAATTGCCCGAATTGAACTTGATAACCTTGCCCCAGTGTATTGCACCTTTTTTGTCGCAAAACTCACCTATGAATTCGCCGGTGAATTTGTTTATGAGCTGAGCTTTCTTCTGTTTGAACGAATCGTTGAGTTCTTTTGCCCTATGACCCAGAGGTTCGACTATTTGGATGTAGAACTCTTTTTGACCGCTCACCATGTGCCAGAAATTCTGACCGCACACCTGAGTTATGAACCCTTTTTTCATTATCGTCTTCTGTTTTCCGTAGGAAACACCAAGAATGCATTTGACATCA
>CAZYTZ010000072.1:0-3060 GCA_964650545.1 Microcaldota archaeon
TGGGCGGCTATTCTAAGCCGACCGCAGTACTGTTGCGGTTCAAAAGGTATAAAAACTAGATTGTAGCGCCGAAAGTGCGGCGCGTTTCATAAAACCCGCCCGAGAGCACGAAAATGCGCACCAACGCGCATTTTATAAACAATTATGGTCATTACAAGCGCGATTCTATTCTGAAGGTGGTTTTGTGAGCAAGATATTCTCATCAGCAAAAGAACTGAAGGAAGGCAAGTATGTAATGATTGAGGACATCCCGTGCAGGATTGTCAACATCGACTCGTCCAAGCCGGGAAAGCACGGCGCGGCGAAGATGCGCGTCACTGGGATCGGCGTGTTTAACGGGCAGAAAAAGATGCTTCTCGCCCCGTCTGATGCAGACGTGGAAGTGCCAATCATCGACAGGCAGACCGCGCAGATAGTGGCAGTGAACGGCAACACTGCGCAGCTGATGGATACCACGACTTATGAGGTGTTCGAGCTTTCCATTCCGTCTGAGCTTCAATCAGAAGCCGCGGCGGGCAAGGAGGCTGAACTCATGTGCGCGATGGACAAGAAATTGATAACAAGGATACATTGAAGGTGGGTTTCATGCAGGTTACGGTAAAAGGCAAAAAGGAAAACAAGCTTTTGGCAAGGACAGAATTGACTTGCGACATAGCGTTTGAGAAGGCAATGCCTTCGAGAAAGGAGCTGCGCGAGGCGATTTGCACGGCAACCGGCATAAAGCCCGAGTTGCTGGTGATTGTTTCCTCAAAAGGGGGCTTTGGCACCAGAAGCGGGACAGTGCTGGCGCACGCATATGACAGCAAGGAAGCGCTTGCCGTCGAGAAGAAGCACCTGCTGGTGCGCGACGGGCTTGTTGAGAAGCCAAAGAAGGCAGCAAAATCAAAGAAGTAGGGTGAGAGACTATGGCGGATCCAAAGGCAAAACCTGCGAAGAAAATCAAGCCCTACAAGGCAACCAGGCCATGCCCGAAGTGCGGCTCAGGCGTGAGGCTTGCAGAGCACAAGGACAGGCGCGCGTGCGGCAAGTGCGGTTACTTTGAAAAGAAGTGAGGTTGTGAAGCGGCTTGTCGTGATATCCATCCTTCTTCTGCTTGTTCTTTCAGTTTTTATCTTCCCGTTTGACAGGTTTGGCTCAAGCGTTTTCTACATTTCCCTTGCCTTTTTCACGTGCGCGCTTTTTGCAGCTTCATGGAAAGGAGGCACCAGGAAGGGATGGGCGTATTTGGGGCTTTCCATCAGGCGGATGGATGTGCCGCTGCTGCTTTTCCAGTCGGTTTTGCTTCTCATAGCCTGCGGAATAACCACTGTTGCTATGAGCGGGATTTTCTATTTGGCAGGAATGCTTGACACGCAGGCAGTCTATGAGAAGATGATAATGCTTCCGCTCCCTGCACTGATAGCCGCGTTCACAATCGCGCCGCTTGGCGAGGAGGCGCTGTTCCGCGGCCTGCTTTTCAGGAAATTTGGCGAGTGGCTTGGCAAGGGGAAGGACGCATGGATAGGGGCAGCTGTTGTGTCCTCGCTTATTTTTGCGCTGCTGCATATGTCATACGGCTCAGTGGCGGAGATAGGCGTTGCTTTTTCCATTGGCTTTGTGCTTTGCATTGGCACCAGGAAATTCAATTCGCTTGTTCCGGCCGTGCTGGCGCACGCTGCTTTTAACTTTGCCTCCATAGTGATGGCGGTGTTCCTTTGATTTGCCTGGGGATTGAAAGCACGGCGCATACTTTGGGCGTGGGGATTGTGGATGGCACCAGGGTGCTTGCCAACTCCAAACGGATGTACAAGCCACCAGCCAGCCAGGGAATACTGCCTCGCGCTGCGGCTGATTTCCATGGCGATAACTTTTTGCCTGCTCTGTCAGAAGCCCTGGCAACTTCGGGCGTGAAGCTGCGCGATGTTGGTTTGATTTCGTTTTCGCGCGGGCCTGGCATTGGCCAGTGCCTGAGAGTGTCGTGCACTGGCGCAAAATACCTTGCCTCAAAGTACGGCAAGCCTGTTTTAGGGGTGAACCACTGCGCAGCGCATTTGGAGATTTCGCGCGGATTGCTTTCCATGCGCGACCCGCTTTATGTTTATGTGAGCGGGGCAAACACGCAGCTCATTATTGGGAACCAAGCAAGCGGACGAAAAGGCTTGGCGCAAGGCGCTCCACGCTATTCTGTTCTTGGCGAAACTCTTGACATGGGGCTTGGCAATTTGTTCGACGTGTTTGCGCGCGAGGCAGGTTTTGCCTTTTCGCATGGAAGCGAAGTTGCGCGCTTGGCGCAATCAGGCAGTTATTTCCCGCTTCCCTACACTGTGAAGGGCATGAATTTTGCATTTGCAGGCTTGCTGACATCCTCCGTGCGCGAGGTTGGCACGCACAGGACAGAGGATATCTGCCACTCGCTCATGGAAACCGCGTTTGCAGAGCTTTGCGAGGCGGCAGAGCGCGCTTTATGCCTTACGGGCAAGAAAGAGATGACTGTGTGCGGGGGGGTGGCGCAAAACGCGCGCTTCTGCCGGATGCTTTCCATGGTATGCAAGGAGCATGGCGCAAGGTTTGGCGTGGTGGCGCCCGAGTACAACGCAGACAATGGCGCCATGATTGCTTACTTGGGCGCGCTGGAGTGGCAGCGCGGCAAGCGCGCGAAAATCAGCGAGCTCAAGCCTGACGGATACTGGAGAATAGACGAAGTTTTCTAGCCAGTGCACTTGATGATGAGCGGTTTGGTACCTGCCTCGCGTTTGGTTATCTGCTGGCCTTCAATGTACTCGATGTACTCGAAGCCGAAATCGTTGATAACTACTGTGCCTGTGCCAACACCAGTGCAAACGCTATTCACTTTCAGGTACCAACCAGGGGGGCCTGAATTGGCAACATAGAAACCAATATCTCTGTTTAGTGACAGCTCTGGATAGTTTACCGTGCGTGCGAAGTACTTTTCTTCACCGGGTGCCATGTAAAAGTAATCGCTTATGTTGAGAGGCCCGCTCATACTGCTGATGGAAGTTCCGCTAGCGCCTAAAAGTTTGGTCACTCTTATCGCATAGCTCCCAGCATTTCTTATTCTGA
>CAZYTZ010000073.1:0-2992 GCA_964650545.1 Microcaldota archaeon
CGTGCCTCATCATCCTGTACGCGCTCCTTTTCTCCGACTCAAGCCTGGCTGGCGCCATATGGTAATATCCCTCGAGCTTGCGTGCAAGCTCGTCTGACGACTGCGATGAGCTCCTGCCCGCCATCCGTATCACGTCCACGCCGCAGCCCTTTTTCGCCTTTTTCATTATGAACCTGCCAAAGCCGGTCATGTCAGATGTAATCGCAATGTCCCCCACGGATGCAGCCTCCACCGGCGTGTAGCCGAACGGCTCGTAGCGCGAGGGGAACACGCCCACGTCCATTGCTGAAATCACGTCGTAATAATTCAGGTTCATCAGCCCGTCGTTCGGCTTCATGTAAGTCGGATAGAAAATCACCTTGACCACGTCGTCATTGGAATTTGTCAGGCCGGCTTTTACACAAGCGTTGATTATCGCGTCATTGGCATATGTGAGGTCATAGCAGTTGATGTGCGGCCTCTCGCCGTCCTTTATGAAGCCTTTTGCCATGTTCTCAATGTCCGCCCTGATTTCGCCTGAAAGCAAGGAAAGGGAAGCCTGCAGGTTGACGTACGGCCTGCCTGAAAGCTCGGGCAGCAGCTTCATTATCCCATTTATCTTGTCCAGCAGCAGGTAATTCTTGATTATCGAGATTTTGGGGCCGCGGACAGAGCTTGGCGCGCACACAAAGCCGAACACCCTCCTTGCGTTTTTCTTGCCCTTCTTCAGCTTCGCGTTCAGCTTGCCCAGCGCCTCGATGAAAATGTCAAACCCCTTGTTGGTGAATTCATACCTTCCTGAAATAAATGCGAAAAGTGCGTCGTCATACCTCTGCTGGTAGTAGCTTATGAAGCACGCCTCCAGCAGCTGGCAAAGCTCGCGCCGCGCGAGCTGCGAGAGCACGCGCTCCTTCTTGTCGCTCCGCTTCGGCAGGTACTCGATGCCGTTCACCGTGATTACGTCTGCCTTTCTCCCAAGTATGTACTCCACTTCCTGCGCAACCGTTTCGCTCACCGTGGTGAAGACAGTGCACTCGCGGGCAGCCGCAGCCTCGAGCTGGTGCTTGCCCTCCACCCTGTTTGCGTACGCGGCATTGGTGGAAATGGGTTCAGTGGCGCGGGATGCCACGCTGTAGACATCCACGCCTGCGGACGCCAGCGTCCTTCCCAACACGGTCGCATGCGTGGTGAAGACCGTGGCCAGCCCAGGCACCCGTATCCTGCAGTAAAGCAGCGCAGCGCCAGCAATCCACTCGTGGCACTGCAGCACGGTTGCCTTCGTGTCGTACAGGCCTGCAAGGAACATCTCCTCAAGCAGCCTTCCCACTCCGAAGCACCACACCACGTTCTCGTCAAAGTCCCAGCTTTTCTCCATCAGCGAGTCCACGCCAAAATTCTTCCAGAGCAGGAACTTGAGGTAGTTTTTCTGCGTGTCTTTCTGCACATTTCCATTCACATACTCCACTGTCTTCTGCCCTGCCTGCCTTGCGTCAACTGAAATTATCTGTGCATTATCTCCATACTTCCATTTCCCGTATTTGCAGATTATGCCTTCCGGCTCAAGCTTTGAAAAAATCTTCGCAACCTGCGCAGGCGGGCTCTCGAACGCAATGTCCTCGCCGCACTTCTCGTCCAGCATGCCGATAAGGAGATAGTTGTTCCCGAATTTCTTGTGCAGGTATTTTGCCTTGCTGCGAAGCACTGTGTAGATGCCGCCTATTTTCCTCCCTGCCTCTGACGAAACCTCAATGAGCGCGGTTTGCTTCGTCTCCACCATCAAAAGTCTCCTAACCCTGGTTCTCAGGCGCCAGTATCCACGCAAGCAGGTAGAACAGGAGCGCGGGGCCTAAGAATATCACGAAAAGCAGCCTGAACAGCAGCGGGTCAACGCCGAAATATTCCCCCAATCCTCCGCACACGCCTGCGAGCATCTTGTTGCTCTTCGAGCGGTAAAACTTTCTCACTTTCCCGGAATCGTCTTTTGCCATGTTCCCACCGCGCCTAATTCCCGCGCAGGGTTAATAAAAGTTGCATTCTGTCAGCAATCACTCTGGCTTGAGGTGCGAAAACAGGTCGTTTGGCGCATAATTGGCGAAGTTCCCATCTTTCATGTAATTGTCGGAGGCGCCTTTCATGCCTACGAATATTATCTGCGGGTTTTTGGCATCTTGCAAGTCTATCAACAGCCGCTGCCTGCGGTGCGAGTCAAAAGCAATCCTTACAATGGCATATTTGCGCTGGTGCTTTTCTGGCAGCCGCTGGCTTTTCACCCTGTCACGGCTGGGATAACCCATTTCCAGCATCTTTGCTATGAGCACAAAGTCGTTCTCAATGTAGATTTTGGCTATGTTCTTCAGGGTTTTTTCAAAATTCTCTCCCATCGTGTTGTTTTTGCCGTGATTCTTTCCAAAAATTGTCTTTGCCTCTGAAATGAATTTCTCCAGCCGCTCCTGCGCAAGCGCCTCCTTGCTCTTTCCCTCCATGTTTTTCTTCTCATACACGAACGCAGACTGCTTTTCAGGAACCTGCTCCTCTTCAACGCCCTTTGGCTTTGCCGCCAGCCTCTTCCGTCTTTCCATCATCCGAAGCTGCATTGTGACAAGCTCCTCGAGCCTTGCTATCCTTTTGCCCATTTCCTTCAGTTCCTCCACCCTTGCCTTGCAAGCCTCGTGTTTCCCATCCTTTTCATCCATTATGGCAATTGCGCCAATTCTTTCCAAAAGCCGCTCCCTTTCCGCCTGCGCGCCGGCATATCTGGCCGCAGCGTCTATGTAGTCTGCCAGGTCTTTCCTTATTTTGCGGGCAATCTCGTTTGTCCAAACGTGCATGTCTATTGCGGTTTTGAGCCTCTTTAAATTTATGGAGAGGTCATTGCGGGCATTCATGATCTCATTTTGGAAAAGGCGCGCCGCCTCTTCCCTGCCTGCCTTTAGATAGCCATTGATGCCGGAAATCGAGGCAATGTCGCCGATGCTCTCCATAGCCCTGTTTTCCTTTCCCACAAGCTTCCTTA
>CAZYTZ010000074.1:0-2953 GCA_964650545.1 Microcaldota archaeon
GTGCACATGGGGCACGTGCACAAGAACGGGCACATGTTCTACCGCGGCGCGCTTCTGCTGAACAGCGGCACCTTCCAGGACAGGACAGACTTCCAGGTGAGGATGGGCCACGTGCCCTCGCCCGGGCTGGTGCCGATACTTGAGGCAAAGACAGGCAAGGTAAGCTACATGGGCTTCATGGGTGGAACGCCATGACTTCACGCGACGGGGAAACTCAAAAATATTTCGATGCGCTTCGCATAAAGCTGGAGCATGCCTACAGCGTGGCAGAGGAGGCAAGAAGCAGGGGGCTTGACCCTGCGCCTTTTGTTGAGATAAAAAGGGCAGCGGACGTGGCGGCGCGCGTGGAAGGAATTGTCGGCCCGCCGGGAATAACTGAGGTGATACGCTCACTTGAGCGCGAAGGGCACAGCAGGCAGACAATCGCGCACATGGTGGTGCAGAAAATCGCGGCAGGCGAGCTTATCAAGGGAAGCAAGCAGCGCCTCATAGAGCAGGCTGTGCGTACAGGCGTGGGAATACTCACGGAAGGCGTGCTGGTCGCGCCAACAGAGGGAATAAGCAAGTTCGAGATACGCAGCAACCAGGACGGCAGCGATTTTTTGGCAATCTATTTCGCAGGCCCCATACGTTCTGCAGGCGGAACAGTGGCAGCGCTTGCAGTGGTGCTTGGCGACGTGGCGCGCAGGCAGCTTGGCGTTGGGGATTTCCGCCCGACCGGCGACATGGTGGAGCGCTACGTGGAGGAAATCGACGTCTACGGCACGCGCTCGGCGCACCTGCAGTACAGGCCGCCAGACGATGACATACGCCACATTGTGAAAAGCTGCCCGGTGTGCATAGATGGCGACCCCACGGAAAAGGCCGAAGTGTCGGTGCACCGCGACGTGCCCGGAGTCGCCACCAACCGCGTGCGCTCAGGAATTGCGCTTGTGATTTGCGAAGGAATCGCGCAAAAGGCCGCAAAAGTCTCGAAGTACACTAAAAAAATCGGGCTGGACTGGGGATGGATGGACTCAATAATAAAGGTGGCGAAAAAGGAGGGCAAGTTCGAGCCAAAGCCGAATTTCCGCTTCCTTGAGGAATCCGTGGCAGGCAGGGCGGTCTTTTCCTATCCTTCAACAAAGGGCGGCTGGCGGCTGCGCTATGGCAGGAGCCGCGCAAGCGGCATCATGGGAAAAGCAGTCCACCCCGCAAGCATGGCAATCCTTGACTCGTTCATTGCCGTCGGCACGCAGCTCAAAATCGAGCGGCCAGGCAAAAGCACAGTCATCACGCCTTGCGACTCCATCTTGGGGCCAGTGGTAAAGCTCAAGGACGGCTCGGTCGTGGAAGTGCAGGACATCAAAACAGCAGAGCAGCTCCAGCCAAACGTGGAGCGCATACTCTTCCTGGGCGACATGCTGATATCAATCGGCGATTTCCTGAAAAGCAACCACCCGCTCTTCCCTGCAGCGTGGTGCGAGGAAAGGTTTGACCTCATGGCGAAAAAAGCCGGGCACTCCCCGCCGCGCGCAGACCTGATGGCCGGCGAGGCGGTTGCATTCTCCCGCAGAACAGGGTTGCCGCTGCACCCGCGCTACACTTACTTCTGGCACGACATAAACCATGCGCAGCTGCGCGAGCTTGCGCTCTGGCTAAAGAGCGGCAAGCCGCACTACGGGCTTCTCAAGCTCGAGTCGTTCGAGCTGGAATCCGCGCCTGCAAAATCAGTGATTGAGGAGCTTTGCGTGCCGCACAGCGTGGAGGGCGCGAAAATAACCGTGCCTGGCGAGCATGCATATGCGCTTCTCAAGACAATGGGCATAATGGCGGACAAGAAAATCACAGGGGAAAAGTTCGATTCGCTTTTCGACGAGAAAAAGCCCATCCTTGAGCTTCTCACCACGCTGTCAGGCATGAAAATAATGCCCAAGGCGCCAACCTACATAGGCTCGCGCATGGGCCGGCCTGAAAAGGCGCGCGAGCGCAAGATGAAAAAAAGCGTGAATGTGCTTTTCCCGATTGGCAACAGGATTGACAAGAACGCGTCCGTCAGCCGCGCTTACGCAAAGCTGAAAGCGAAAAACGAGCGCGACGGCCGGGGCGTGGAGGTGGAAATCGCGCGCATGCGCTGCACTGCGTGCGGCAACACCACGTTCTCGCACATCTGCACCTGCGGGGGGCGCGCTCAGCTCGTGCGCGTGTGCCCCAAATGCGGCAGGCCGAAAAACTCCGAGGAGTGCGCAGAGTGCCACGTGGCGACAAAGCACTATGACAGGCGCGCGGTCGACCTCATACGGCTTGTGGAGCACGCATCAGAGCGCGCAGGCATCGAAATCTCAAAGTCTGCCGACATAAAGGGCGTGGAGGGCATGTTCTCAGAGTCGAAAACCCCCGAGCCACTTGAAAAGGGCTTTTTCCGCGCAGCGCACGGGGTGTTCGTGTTCCGCGACGGCACCTGCCGCTTTGACGCGACCGACATCCCGCTCACGCACTTCCGCCCTGATGAAATCAGCATCAGCGTGGAGCAGGCGCGCTCGTTCGGCTACACGCATGACAAGCACGGCAAGCCCCTTGCAGAAGCCACGCAGGTGGTTGCGCTGCAGCCGCAGGACATCATACTCTCAAGGCACGGCGCGCACTACCTCCTCAAGGTCTCTTGCTTCATAGACGACTCGCTTGAAAAGCTCTACGGACTGCCGCGCTTCTATTCCCTTTCGCGCGAGGAGGACCTGCTCGGGCACCTTGTGATAGGCCTCTCGCCGCACACATCCGCAGGCGTGCTTGCGCGCGTGGTTGGCTTTTCAGACGCGCACGTGGGCTTTGCGCACCCCTACTTCCACACTGCAAAAAGAAGGAACTGCTTTGCAGGCGGAACGAAAATCCCAGTGCTTGAAAATGGCGTGTGGAGAATAGCCCGCATTTCGGAACTTGTGGAGAAAAACCTCGGCGAGCCGCAAAAGGATGACTT
>CAZYTZ010000075.1:0-2889 GCA_964650545.1 Microcaldota archaeon
TTGAAGGCAAGCGGGTCTGCGCGCGTGTCTGCAAGGTAGTTGTAGTGGATTGGTATTGCCACTTTTGGCTGTATCATTTCCACCGCGTCAGCAGCCTCCTTTGCGTCCATTGTGTAGGTGCCGCCAATGGGAAGAAGCGCGATGTCGCACTTGTAATCCTTCATTTCAGGTATCACGTCAGTGTCGCCTGCGAAATAGACGCGCGCGGTCTTGAACTGGATGATAAAGCCTGCGCCTGAGTCGCGGGGGTGGTATGGCTTTCCGATGTTGTAGGCGTGCACCGCCTGGATGATTGCGCTTCCTGCCTTTTCCCTAGCGCCAATCCCTATCACGCGCACTGGGAGCTTGCAGTTGTTGCCAATTAGCACGGTGCGTGAGGTCGTGATGGAGGGCGCGGCAGCCGCATGGTCTGAGTGGCCGTGGGAATAAAGTATGATGTCTGCCGGCGGCTGGCCGCGCGGGACCACGAACGGATCTATGTAGATCCGCATGCCGTCCGCCTCGAGCATTACGCTTGAGTGGCCGAACCACACCACACGCACACCTGAGAAAACCGTGCTGTTTACCATGGGAAGAGCATGGAGAGCACTCTTTTTATTCATTATGACCCGAAAGGGTGAATATCCTTTGTTGGTGAGTCAATGTCCGAGAACATTTTCTATGATTGCATCGTGGTGGGCGGAGGCCCGGGGGGCTCCACTGCCGCAACCCTTCTTTCGAAGAAGGGCAAGCGCGTGCTTTTGATTGACAAGGAAACTTTCCCGCGCGACAAGACGTGTGGGGATGCGATTTCTGGGAAGTCGCTCTCCATTTTAGGGGAGCTTGGCCTGGTTGGCGAGATTGAAAAAGCCGACCATGGCGAGATTGGCGGTGTGCTTTTCTCCTCGCCAAATGGCGCAATGGCATCCATACCGTTTGGCAAGAACGATGAACACATTGCCAAGGGATATACCTGCAGGAGGCAAGTGTATGACAATCTTCTTTTCCAGAACGCAAAGAAAAACTGCGACGTTATGGAAGGCATGGCTGCGACAGGGCTGATTAGGGAGAACGGGGCAGTGGCTGGCGTGAAAGCAAAGGGGAGCGACGGCAAGGAGTATGAATTCCGCGGCAAGATGGTAATTGGCGCTGACAGCGTGAACTCGGTGGTTGCGCGCGAAATCCGCGGCGCGGAAGTGGACCCCAAGCACTCATGCATTGCATACCGAACGTACTACTCAGGCATAACCGGAATGACTAGCAAACTTGAGATACATTTTGTGAAGTCCATAATGCCTGGCTACTTCTGGATTTTCCCGCTCGAAAACGGGCTTGCCAATGTTGGCGTTGGAATGGTGATGGAGGACATGAAAAAGCACGGCACTGACCTGGGCAAGGCAATGGGAGACATTGTGGCGAACAACCCGCTTTTCAAGGAAAGGTTTGCAAATGCAAAGATGGTTTCCCCATTGAAAGCCTGGCAGCTTCCTTTCGGCTCGAAGAAAAGGAAGGTGCATGCGGAAAAGGTGCTGCTTGTTGGCGATGCTGCCGGGCTTGTGGACCCGTTCTCCGGCGAGGGAGTGGGCAATGCCATGCTGTCAGGCAAGCTTGCCTCGGAAGTTGTTTACGAAGCGCTTACTGCCAATGACACGGGCGAGGCGTTTTTGAAAAGGTATGATGACAGGCTTTGGGAGGTCGTGTGGAACGAGCTTTCCACCAGCTATAATATGCAGAAGCTTGGCAAAGTGGAGCTGCTGCTGAATTTTGTGGTGGGCAAGGCCGCGAAAAGCCCAAAGGCGCGCGAGGCGATTTCAGGCACGCTTTCCAACAAGGAAGCGAAAAAGGGCTATGCCTCGCCTTTGTTTTACCTTAAGCTGCTGTTTGAGTGATGACAAATATTCTTGGGGCAGGCCCTTCCGGGCTTTGCGCTGCAATAAGCCTTGCCAGGGCAGGCAAGGACGTAAAGGTGTTTGAGAAGCGCGCTTCTTTTGGCATGCGCTTTTGCCCGAATCTCCAGGGATTGCGCTATCTTTACATGCCTCCTGAGAAGTTCATGCAAGGCTTGGGGGTGCGCGCAAAAGTCGAGTTCCGCTATTTTCCCAAGGCGATAATCTGCACCAGGAAGGGGAATGTGGAGCTGGATTGCTCTGGGGGCGGCCAGATGCCATTTGTCCTGCGGGGAAATGGGAAGGGGACGCTTGATGGCGCGCTTTTTTCCGAGGCTGAGCAACTTGGCGTGGAGTTTGAGTTCAATTCGCGAGCAGGCGAGAAAGATGTGGAGATTGTGGCGGCAGGAAGCCGCGGCGAGCCAGACTCTGCTGCGCTTGGCACTGTTTTTGAGGACAGTGATTTTCCGCGGGACTGCCAGCTTGTGCTGTTTGACGATAGATTTTCGCCACGCGGCTGGTATTCGTACATATTGCCTGTGAGCAAGCATGAAGTGGAGTTTGTCACTTGTGTTTCCAAGCCATACATTGCGCAGCTTTCACAGCTTCATGCAAAAGCAATGAAAGAAAGGAAGGAAATTGCAGATGTTGTTGGCGGGAAAAGGAAGGTGGGCTCGTTTGGCGGCTCTGCCTGCGTGAGAATCCCGAAAAGCGCGTTTATCGGCGGCAAATATTACGTCGGCGAGGCGGCAGGCTTTCAGGACCCATATATGGGGTTTGGCATTGCTTACGCGCTTCGTAGCGGGCGCTTGGCTGCAAAGTCGATTGTGGAGGGCAGCGACTATGACGTGGCTTGGAAGCGCGAGTTTGGCTATTATCTGAGGAAGGATGCCGCCTACCGCTTTGCAATGTGGCTGCTTGGCGACTCGGCTGCCTCGCTTGTGATGTCAAAGTACCGAGACGGGCAGAAGGTGAACCTTTCTGACGCGCTGCCTGAGAAAAATGCTGCTTATCGCGCGCTTGT
>CAZYTZ010000076.1:0-2848 GCA_964650545.1 Microcaldota archaeon
TCCGAACAGCGTGACGTCCAAGCAGTACGGCACGAAGAACATGATCGGCAAGTTCGTGTGATTTTGCCGCTCTTCTTTCTTTTTTTTCCTTCTGCCTAGCCTTCAAACTCTAAGGAGCGCAGCCTGCCGCCTTCCACTGTATAGGCAGCCTGCTTTCCCGCAAGCGCACCTGCCTTGATTGACAGGACGGTTGAAGGGGATATTCCTTGCAGACCGGGGGGCAGACCGAGAAGGGAAAGCGCTTCCGGCAGGCTTGCACTGAATTTTTCTTCGCCTATTTCAAGCGCCACCGACTCCCCGTCAAGAACTGCACCGCCGAATTTGCCTTTCTTCTTGCCATTTTCCCCTTTTGGCAGCACCCTGGAAAAATTGTTGAGGTGGATTTCGCCATTCCTGAAAGATGCGCCTTCCAGCACCACTTCGGTTCCCTTGCGCAACTGCGGCGCATCAGTTGGGGGCGACCACCACACTGCGCGGCAGCACTTGCCGCCGCTGCAGATTGAAAAAGAAAGCATCTGCTTCTCCTCGCCGCTGCGCCTGTCCAGGTAAGCGCGCGCGCCGCCCACTGTTTCCACAACTCCTTCCACGTTGCATACTCCCTCGGGCAGATTGCTGACCAAAACCGTGCTGCTTTCCCCCGACTTTGCAACCGAGCCGTTTTTGCCTATTGCAATCTCGCCTGAGCGGAAGTAAGCGCCAGTGCATTCTATGCTGTCCCCTGAGAGGATGCCATGTTGCGCAAGCTTTGCCTGCTCGTTCCAGAGCACAAGGGTTGCCTCGCCAGACTTGTCAGAAATGTGCAGCCTGGCGCTTCGCATGGAGCCGCCGGGAAACTGCTGGATGGGAAAAACCCTGTCCACGCGCGCGGAAAACGAGAAGGGAAGCCTGGTGGCACTTGCCTGGGAAATCGTTATTTTTTCCTCTGTGGAAATCCCGTTTTCATGGCAAAGGATGCGGATGGCTGACGCACGGGTGAGAAGCCACCCAAAAGACATGACTTTTTGCCCAATGGCCCCCTCAAGCCCGTCTCCGAGATGCGCGGCAAGCTTTTGCTCTGGCATTTCCCCCATGCACCCTCTATTGCCGCGAACGTTTAAATTATCTGGCTGAGGAGGAAGGGCATGCATCCCGAAATAGCGACCCTTGGGCACATTGTGTATGATATCAGGAACTACGTTGAGAAATTCCCAGAGCCCGACCACACTGCCCTCATGCGCATGCACCCGTCAGTGAGCGGAGGCGGGTCTGCGGCAAACGTGGCAGTCAACCTTGTGAAGCTCGGCCACAAGTCAGGCGTGATAGGCAACGTGGCCTCTGACAGGCATGGCAAGTTTCTCATCTCAGACCTGCATAGGCGAGGGGTGGACATCTCGCAGGTGCGGGTGTTTGGAGGCATGAGCGGGCTGTCCGTAATAATAATAGACGCTGCTGGCGAGGTGCGCGTGATTGAGGACTTGGGGGTTGCGGATCATCGGCGCACCATTGACACTGATTACATACGGGAATCCAAATTCCTGCACATGAGCGGCTGCGCTTTTCACATGCTTGACGCTGGAAGCAAGGCAGCCCACAAGGCAGGCATACCGATATCGTTTGACCCAGGCAGGGCGGCATCCAGGCTTGGCGAGAGAAAGCTTGCCCCGATATTTTCGCGCTGCGAGTTTCTTATCATAAACCGCAAGGAGCTTTTCGCAATCACGGGCTCGCGCGAGGAGTCGGAAGCTGCGCGGCTTGCCAAGAAATACAATCTTGTCTGCGTGATAAAGCAGGGCGGGCGGGAGATAATAGTCAAGACAAAGAGCATGTCGTCCTTTACAGTGCCCCCCTATGTCGTAAAGCCGGTCGACACCCTGGGCGCGGGCGATGCGTTTTGCGCTGGCTTTGTGGCAGGCATCATGGAGAAACGCTCTGTTTACGAGTCGGTGCGGTTCGCCAATGCGGTTGCAGCAGCAAAGGTGCTGCGCAAGGGCGCACAGTCCTTGCCCTCGCGCAGATTCATTGAAGGGAAATTCAAAATCTGAATTTGGTGCTTGCATGAAAGTGACTCGCGCAGCAGTTTTTGCCAACAGGAAAAAACCGCAGACCACATCAGTGAAACGGGAAGTGGAACAGTTCCTGTACTCGTGCGGAGTAGTGCTTTCGCCAAAAAAGCCGCAGCTCATAATAACGATTGGCGGGGATGGCACTGTGCTTTACCACAAGCGCCATTACGGAGTGCCATTTTTCGCAATCGGCAGCCAGACCAGCTTCATCTGCCAATCAACTTTTGCCAATTGGCGCAGCAAGCTGTCTCGAGCGCTGTCAAGCCTGAAAAGCGAAAAAAGGCTCATGCTTTTGTGCAGCATAGACGGGAAAAAGATGCCGCGCGTGCTCAATGACATTGGAGTGAGAAACCCTGAGCCGCGCGTGCTTTCGCTTCATTTGGCAGCCGGCAAGAGGCATTATGCTTTCAGGGCTGACGGAATCCTTTTCTGCACGCCTACCGGCTCGCCGGCTTACTGCTATTCATGCGGCGGAAAACAAATGAAAAAGGATGACTCGCGCTACCAGGTTGTTGCAATCTCCCCTTTCCGCCGAATCTTCAGGCCGCTTGTGCTGCGCAAGGGCGCGCGCTGCACGCTGCGCATGTCCGCGCCCGAGCGCGCGCAGTTCTTCATAGACGGGCACTGCTTCCAGCCTTTCACCTCGAAAAACACGCTGAGGGTTTGGGCAGGGAAAAAGCCTTTCCTTTTTGCCAAAGCCTAAGGCTGGAGAAAGAAGAAAAACAAAAAAACTCCTACTCCTCTTCCTTCCTCCTGAACAGGAAGAAGTACAGAAGCGCAAGCAGCACTACAAAGGCAATGAGCAC
>CAZYTZ010000077.1:0-2829 GCA_964650545.1 Microcaldota archaeon
AAATTCACTGCCTGAGCTTATAAAGGCTTTGCTTGCGCGCACGAGGGCTATTCGAGAAGCCGCTTGTACAATCCGACCATTTTTGCAGTGAGCCGCGGGATGGAATACTCAAGCGCGGTTTTGCGCGCGCAGGGTGCCAGGCGCTTTTTCTGCTCAATGCATTTCATGAGAGCCTCTACGCATTTCTCCTCGCTATCGGAAAACAGGTAGCCGTTCTTGCCCTCGCGCACCAGCTCCTCCATTGCAGTTCCCTCAAGCACTGCGACCGGCTTGGCGCAGGCGAATGCCTCAAGGAGCGTGAGCCCCTGTGTTTCGAACTTGCTGGCAAAGACAAACGCGTCCGCCGCATTGTAGTAATCAATCAGCTTGTCCTTTGTGAGTATGAAGCCTGTGAAATGGAATTTTTGCGCCACGCCTGCCGCAGCTGCCTTGCGCTTCAGGGTGTCAAGGTAAGGCCCTTTGCCGACGATTAGGAAACGGACTGATGGGTCGCGCGTTTTTTTGGCAGCGCGGAGCAGAAAATCGTAGTTCTTCTCCTTTACCACCCTGCCGACAGAAAGCACCAGCTTGGTTTTTTTGGTGTAGCCAAGCTCGCGCCTAACCTGTGCGCCGCCAGAGGCATTTGGCTTGAAGCGGTTGGTGTCAATGGGAGAGGGCAATACTTCCGCCTCAATGCCATGGCGCGCCAAGCGTGCCTTTGTGTGCTCTGAGGGCGCAGTCACCAGGTCATAGTGCGAGTACATCCATTTGAGGTAGGACCAGGCGAACTTTTTTCCAAAAGCCTGGATGGAAGCATCCTTGGACAAGTAGTGCACGCCATCCGGAATCATTGTTTCAACCGACGCCATGCAAGGCAGGTGGGAGCGCCGTGCGAACTTGTAGGCTGCAATGCCCATGGTTGCCATTGCCTTGGAGTGCACGAGCTGTATGCCGTGCTTTTGCGCTGTCTTTTCAGAAATCGCGTATGGGAAAAGCGCTGCGCGGTATTCAGGATAGGGGGGGAATTTCATCCCTGCAAAGCGGAGCACCTCGTCGCCCGGCGCATCCTTGTAGCCTGGCGCGTCAGGCGCAAATATCACCCATTTATGCCCCGCTGCCTCAAGCCCGCGCCTGTAGGCAAGGATGGCTGAGACCACGCCGTCAGTGTTGGGAAGGTAGCTGTCAGTGAAGAGCGCGGCTTTCATAAGCAATAAAAATGCATCCGACTCTTAAAAACCGTTGCCCTGCAACCAGGCGCGCGCAGGCGATAGACACAAACATACATTTTTAAACACTTTGGATGCATAAAAAGACGGTGAACCCATGAACTTAACCCATGCCCCGCAAAAAGCAACTGCAAATGATTACATCTCGTTCAGGAGGAAGATAGACTGCGCGGGAAGCTTCAGGCTCAGCGGCAAGAGGGAAATAAAGCTCCTTGTACTGCACGGTTTGGTGAAGGATGGGGAAACCCAAATGGCAGGCTCCCTCAGAAAAGCCTTGAAAGATGGGGGCGTGGGCGAGTTTTTCCGCCTCAAGAAAGAAATCCTTGTTGCGATTGGCACTGAGCAAAACCAAAACGTGCGCGAGATTGGCGAGTTGGCGCTCCACAATGCAGAGCAAGACGTTTTGAGCGGGCCGGAATTCGGCGGGGACACGCTGAAGCACGCGGCAAGGCTCAGGGATGCCAGGGTTTGGGAATAGATGGTGGTTATACGCAGCAACTCACAAACGTTTTTGTCGGCAAGCGGATATACACTCTTGATGAGCGCGGGCTTCGCAAGCCATTTTCCATTGGTGCGCCCAGCGCCAATGCAGGCGCATTTTCACTCGCAGGCATGGTTGGACTTGCAGCGATAGACGCAACCCTTGGGAAGAACAAGGAATACGTTGCACGCAATTACCGCGAGCTTGTTGAGCGAGTGGCACTTGGGATAAAGTCCCGCCTTGCAGGGTCAAGAGACAGCCTTGGATTTTTCCAGGAATTCAGCAGGCAGCTTAAGGAGGAAGAAACCGGCAAGATAGATTTTGTGCTTGAAATGAAAATAGCTGGCAGCACAGGGATGCTGTCTGTTTTGGCCTATGACGTAGGCAATCTTCTTGGGATAGACATGGAGTTGACGTTTTTTAACAATCGCCAGATTGCAAAAGCGGGGAACCTTGTGCTTGTGCCTGAAACGCTCACAGTAAGGCTGGTATCTGTTGAGGAGAAACGTTCCTTTTTCCACTCCGACATCGACCGGCTCCAGTATTTGGCATATGCTTACACCGGGGATGAACGATATGTTGAGGGTGATTATGCGGATGCTCTTGCCCTCTACAAAAAAGGGGCGGCTTGTGACCCAGAAAACCCAAAGGCATATAATGCGATCGGCGTTGCATATATCGCCCTGAACGCCCCGCACAAGGCATTGGCGCCCTATGCAAAGGCTCTTGCGCTTGCAACGGACAGAAACGTCCCTGCGCTTGACTTGGCAGTGTACCATTACAATATTGCCTACACCCGCTTCAAAACCGGCGACTTGGAACAAAAGTTCCGCGCTATTGGCGATTGCACTGATTCCATAGAGCTTAATCCGAAATATGCTGACGCGTATTTGCTAAGAAGCTGGCTTTACGAATATGTCGGCAAGGACAGCAAGAGCAAGGAGGACCTTCTTCACTACGAGAAACTCACTGGCAGCAAGGAAAATGGCAACCCTTAAAAGCCCTTCGCCTTATACAAAGCCTTGTCAGCGGTCATAGGAGAGGGGAAACACCCGAACCCATTCCGAACTCGGAAGTTAAGCCCTTTTACGATGTTGCCTGTACTGCGCTTTCGCGCGGGAACGCGCATTGCTGCTGACACAA
>CAZYTZ010000078.1:0-2672 GCA_964650545.1 Microcaldota archaeon
TTGTACTTGCGCGAGGCTGCAAGCATGTCGCGCAGAGAGTCGTCGCACACCTGGTGGCCAAAGCCGCGCGAGCCGCAGTGGAGCATTATCACTGCATTGCCCTTTTTCACGCCGAATTTCTCAGCGACTTCTGGAAGCATTATCTCCTGGACCTCTTGTATCTCTATGAAGTGGTTGCCTGCCCCCACTGTGCCAAACTGGGGCAATCCTCTTTTTTTCGCCTTTTCAGTGACTGCTGACGGGTCGGCCCCTTCCATCCTGCCACCTTCCTCAGTCCTTTCCTTGTCCTGCCTTGTTCCATAGCCTGCTTCAATTGCCCAGTCAATTCCGCGCGTGACAGCTTCCTCCAGCTCGCGTGGCGTCACGCGAAGCTTTCCCTTGGAGCCCACGCCTGAGGGAACGTTCTTGAAAAGCAAATCCACTAGCGGGCGCATCTTTGTGCGCACCTCGCTTGCAGGAAGCTCTGTGGCAATCAACCGAACCCCGCAGTTGGAAACGACTATTCCGTCGGCGACAAAGTTGTGATTCTCGTCGTTAATTGTTATGTCATAGACAAAGTCGTCAAAGGGGGCTTTTTCTATCGTTTCTATTTCGTCCCAAGCCAAACCCCCTTCCCCAAGTGCACAGCCATTCTTGTATTCTGCAAATGACATGAAATTAAATGCTACCCTGGGCTCATCTGTGTGCTTTGCCCACAAAGATTTTCTGATAAAACTTTCCTGTGTGTATATGTCTGAAAGCTGGTCGTAGATATCTTTTGGCCGCGCGCCATTCGCATAAAGAGCGATGGCTTTCCCACGAACTTTCAGACGCTTTTCCTTTATCTTTTCTTTAAGGCGGACATAATTTGCCGCAAGGCAAGCGCCCTTGAATTTTTCCGAATGGTATTCGTAAGAAACAGTTTCAAAGAACTTGGTCAGATTCTCCGGTGTTGCCAGCACCTGCATCCTATACCCGCAGGTTTTGCCTTTCTTTCCTTCCACGGCATATTCCTTTACTCTCATTACTGGACTGGTCTCAATGCCAAAATCCCCCAGAAGCTCTTTTATACTTGTCATGAACTCTATTGCGTTGTTTTCCAGCGTCTCGAGCTTGTTCATGCCAAGAGTGGGTGCATAGAAATTGTATTTGTTCAAAGTTGCAGGCGCAGACATCTCTGCCCCGAAAAAAGCTGCAAGGAACAGCCTTTTCATCCAAAGCGGTGCTCTCCTGATCCATTTGGGAATGGAATATTCCTGGGCGGTCTTCAAGCCGGACGGAGTTCCGAGAGCAACAAGCAGAGAAGCCAGGGCTGTTGATGACACCTTGAAGCTGCATTCGACATGGACAAATTCGTAGTCCTTGTAATGAGTTTTTATCTTATGTGCACGAGTTCGTTTGTAAACCCTGGAAGGCGTGAATCCCAGCTTAGAAACATCCGCCCTTATGCTTTCGAGGTCATTTTCCTTTCCATAAAACCAAATTACGCCTTTTCTCTTTTTCAAGAACGAAATTGAGCCGTCTCCGAATACATATCCTGCTATTTTTGCAAGGTATGGGAGTTTTTGATTCGAGAATTTCAGGGGCAACAGACCAGTTTTGTTAAGCTGGACTAATGTTTGCTCCAAAGCATGCCCTTCATTCGAGCCTCTTTTGGAAAGAAAGGCTGCTTCGAAAGCCTTTTCATCTACTAGGATTTCATCAGAAGGTTCGGTGTATTGTACCCCTTCGAAACCGAGCGAAGCAGTAGTTTCTCCGATTTTCAGAGTTGCGGCTTTTTTCATCCCTTCCTTGGTGTAAACTGGATGGTCGCCAGTAACACGAATGCACCTGCCAGTTTTGGTTGTTATGTGATAGATGGATTCCTTTTCTTCTCTTTTCATAAAATAGAGGATTTTTGCCTCGCTCAGGGAAGAATTCTTGAAATCCACAAATTTTGCCTCGCTTTTTCCACAGTCAGTTTCAATGTCCTTTATTCTGACGTATGCACCATGTTCAAGAAGAACCTTCGTTTCTCCGTCGAGACAGTTGATGTCATAACCGACCCCCCCGGGCGACACCACTCCCCCCTGCTCAGGGTCAAATGCAGCCACTCCGCCGATTGGGAAGCCATAGCCTTCGTGCCCGTCAGGCATGAGGCAGGCTTTCCCCACTATGCCAGGCAATGAAGCAACGTTCCGAAGTTGCCCGAAAGTCCTGTCCTTGCCCATAGTGGCAATCATCTTGTCTGTTGCGAATATGCGCGCAGCAACGCGCATATTGCCTTCTTTTGGCATTTCCCAAATACCGTCTGAAATCTTTTCCAAAAAATCACCCTATGCTGCCTGCCCTTTCCTAAGCCTGTTTAGCCTCTCAAGCCTTTTTGAAGTGAGCGGGTGGGTCATTATAAGCTCCATTGCGCCGCCTTTCTTCTCCTTTTCAATCGCCTCTGCAAGCGCGGATTCGTTGCCCGAGTTTATGGCGCCTGCGATTTCCGCAACATTCATCTTGGCGCCTGAGGGCTCGGCAATGTAAAGCGCGTTTACCATGGACTGCGAATTTCCCTTGGCAGCGCCTGCGGCTTGCCCGTACGAGATTTTGGCAAGCGCGCTCATGAGGTGCACCGGGCTGCCGGTCAGCCTTGCGGAAAACTCGTCCGCAAGGTACTCGCGCTGGCGCGAGAGCCACATTACCAGCAATTGGCCTATGAACTG
>CAZYTZ010000079.1:0-2640 GCA_964650545.1 Microcaldota archaeon
GACGTTGGCAAAATCGCATCTTCTTACAAGTCGCCCTCAATTTCCGTGCTGGGCTCGCACTCCGCGCTTGACATCTCCTCAGGCGCGGGAAAGCTGGGCATGAAGTCAATCGTGCTTTGCCAGAAGGGCAGGGAAAGGACGTACGAAAAGTATTACAAGAAACGCCAGGGGATTGGCGGGGCGCGCGGCTGCATTGACGATCTGGTGCTTCTTGACAAATTCTCGGATATTGCTTCGAAAAAATGGTGCGACTACCTTGTGAAGCAGCAGTCTCTTTTCGTGCCCCACCGCTCGTTTTCAGTTTATGTGGGATATGACAAAATCGAGCAGGAGTTCAACGTGCCGATATTCGGCAACAGGATGCTTTTGAGGGCAGAGGAAAGGAATTGCAAGCGCAACCAGCAATGGCTGCTCCAAAAAGCCGGCGTAAGGGTGCCGCAAACGTTTGCAGCGCCAGATAAAATAGACAGGACCGTGATAGTCAAGGCGTCCGAGGCAAAAAGGAAGTATGAGCGCGCGTTTTTCATCGTGAACTCCGCGCGCGAGTATGAGAGGAAGAGCAAGGAGATGCTCAAAGCTGGCATGATTACAAAGGAGGGCCTCGAAACCGCGCTCATTGAGGAATTCATCCTGGGCGCGCAGTTCAATTTCAATTACTTTGTCTCGCCCTTAACTGGCGAGCTGGAGCTGCTTGGCACTGATTTTCGGCGGCAAACCAACTTGGACGGGCTTTTGAGGCTCACTGCGCCTGAGCAAACAGAAGTGCTCAAGTACGCGCGCATGAAAAATATTGAAGTCGGCCATGTTGCCTGCACAATACGCGAGTCGCTTCTTGAGGGCGTGTTTGAGATTGGCGAGAAATTCGTAGAGACCTGCAGGCGCGAGTACAAGCCAGGGATCATCGGCCCGTTTGCCCTGCAGGGAGCCATACTGCCAACAGAGGAGGGCGAAAAGCCGTGCATATTCGACGTTTCCTTCAGGGTGCCAGGCTCGCCGGGAGTGCGCTTCACGCCCTATGGCGAGTACCTTTACGGAAGAAACATGAGCGTGGGCGAGAGAATCGCAATGGAAGTTAAGGAAGCGGCAAAGCAGGGAAGGCTCACAGAAGTGGTGACTTGAATGATAATGACGCGTGAAAAAATCGCAGAGACGCTTGCTTCCTACGACAAGAAAAAGCTTAAAATCGCCACCATCTGCTCGCACACTGCACTTCAGATTTTCCATGGCGCGCGCGCAGAGGGCATGAAGACTATCGGCATCTGCACACCCAACAGGCGCAAGGTGTACGAGGCTTTCCCGCTTGGCTGCCCTGACGAGTTTCTTGAAGTGGCGGATCTGAAGGACATTCCAACAGACGAGCTGCTGGAGAAAAACGCCATATTGGTGCCCCATGGCTCGCTTGTGGAGTATTCAGGCGATTCGCTTGCGAAAATGGAAGTGCCCATGGTGGGCAATAGAGATTCCCTGGCATGGGAAAGAGACAGGATGAAGATGTTTGAGTGGATGAAAGCATCTGGCCTTCAGGTGCCTGCCACCATTGAGCCGGACAAGATAGACCGCCCGTGCGTGGTGAAACTTGCAGGTGCAAAGGGAGGCAGGGGCTATAGGGTGGTAAACTCACCTGAGGAGTTTTACGAGCACTTTGAGGGCATGAACGTCACTGTGCAGGAGTATCTCATTGGCGTGCGCGTGTACCCGCATTACTTCTACTCGCCGCTGTCGCGCGAAGGCTACCATGCATCTGAGGGGCATGTGGAACTCATAGGCATTGACAGGCGCTTTGAAAGCAATATCGACGAGTCTTACAGGATGGAAAAGGTTGGCCTGTCCTTCACGCCTTCATTCACTGTTGTGGGCAATGAATTACTCGTGGTGCGCGAGTCATTGCTGGAAAACGTGATGGAAATGGGCAGGAACGTGGTTGAGGCTGCAGACAGGCTGTTTGGGGGCATCCCAGGCCCATTCTGCATTGAGACTGTCTGCGACGAGAACCTGCAGTTTTTCGCATTCGAGGTTTCTGCGCGCATTGTTGCAGGCACCAATATCTACCCTGAAGGCTCCCCGTACACCCCATACCAATTCAAGGAGCCCATGAGCATGGGGAGAAGGATTGCGCGGGAGATAAAGGCGGCTGCCAAGGCAAACAAGCTGCAGAAAGTAATATTCTAGTTTTCACTGATGATGGAGAAAAAACAGAAAAAGAAACGGTTACTTGCAGTTGGACTTTTCCATTGCACTCGTTATTCCGATAACGAGGACAAGGACTGACCACACATATGGGAAGTAGCTTTCAAACCCTGGCCAGTCAACATAGCCAAGCGCGCTTGCAAGGCCGATTGCGCCCAGTACTATGAGGAGCCATTCCTTCAAGTTGCTTATTCCGCCAGAAGAGCAGCACGCGCTCTCTTTTTTCACCATAGCCCTCTTTTTCGATCTTTTGGCCGCCATTAGAACCACCAAGAAGAGGAATGCGCCTGAAATATATAAGCTTTCGCCAATTACAATCCCTTGCAGGGGTACCAAAGCCAGGTCAAATGGGCGGGACTTAAGATCCTGTGGCCTAGCGCCTTCGTGGGTTCAAATCCCTCCCCCTGCACTAATTTATTAAATCGGCCAATAAATTGTGGTTGATATGAAGAA
>CAZYTZ010000080.1:0-2529 GCA_964650545.1 Microcaldota archaeon
TTTTTATACCTTTTGAACCGCAACAGTACTGCGGTCGGCTTAGAATAGCCGCCCACAACTGCCAATCTGCTGCTGCAGGTTGCCATAAGGAGACAGGCATGGCTGAACTTACTTACAAGAACCTGCGCGATTTCGCGCGGGAGGAGAAGGCGCAGCCAGGGCTTGGCAAGCTCCCAGGAGATTTCTACCCATCGATGCAGTCTTTCCTGTCCTCGAAATTCTCGGAGATGGAAAGCAACCGCTCGGTGCTGCAGATGCGCGAATTCGAAAACGCGGCTGCAACCATCCGCGAGCTCGTGCTCATACGGCAGCAAAAGCTGCTGTTCCGCGCAATCCGAAGCGGGGGCGAGGAGACCAAAATCGACGAGATGACGCGCGAGGAGTACGAAGTGTACGACCGCTTCCGCGCCATAGTTTCAGAGGAGAATGAGAAGCTGAATTCAATGCTATCTCGCTTCGAGTCCAGCAAAAAGTCGCAGGCCGGGGAATCAGCCGCGCCAGCAACCTCTGAACCGCAGCAAGTCAAGCGCGTGAGGTTCACAACTGAAGTGCAGGAGTACATTGGCATGAACAGGGAAAGATTCGGCCCGTTCAAGGAAGGGCAGGAGTCTGACTTGCCGGAGCAGGAAGCCGACATTCTCCTTCGCCAGAAAATGGCCGAAACGATACAGTGACCTTCAAGGTCATAAGACAGGTGTTCTCTATGAAGTATCCGAAAGAAGTGAACGCATACTGCCCCAAGTGCCGCAAGCATGCGCGCCACAAGGCAAAGCTGGTGAGCAAGGGCAAGGCGCGCCCGATGGCAATCGGGAACCGCAAGCACAAGCGCAGCCTGTTCGGGCACGGCGGAAAGCGCGCGGGGGAAAAAACCGTGAAAAAGCAGGGCAAGCGCCAGAAGATAATTCTCGAATGCTCCGTGTGCAAGAAGAAACAGGAGCGCGTCATCGGTTCGCGCACGAAAAAGAAACTGGAATTCAACTAAGGTGTTTTGATGAGCAAATTCATAAGGGTAAAATGCAAGTGCGGCAACGAGCAGAACATTTTCGGCAATGCATCCAGGAAAATCGCATGCCTGGTCTGCGGAGAAACCGTGGCAAAGCCGTCAGGCTCGCGCGTGATCGTAGAAGACGGCTGCAAGGTCATAAAGGTGCTGTGAAATGCCAGAGATGCCCGAACAGGACGAACTGGTGCTAGTGACAGTAAGGAAAATCATGCCCTACGGCGCGTTCTGCTCCCTTGAGGAATACGCGGGCCGCGAGGCGTTCGTCCACATCTCCGAAGTCGCGCCCCGCTGGATAAAGAACATCCACGAGTTTTTGCGCGAGGGCCAAAAGCTTGTTGCGAAAGTCTACCACCTCGACGTTGAGAAAGGGCAAATCGACCTTTCCCTCAAGCGCGTCACTGAAAGCGAGAAAAAGGCAAAGGTCGAGGGCAACAGGCGCGAAAAGCGCGCGGACAAGCTGTTCGAAGTCGCGCTCAAGATAGCAAAATCAACCAAGATAGAGGAAGTCTCAGCGAGAAACGCGCTCATCGACAAGTATGGCAGCCTGATAGACGCGATCGAGGAGCTTTCAGACAAGGGCGAGGAGGCTATTTCCGGCCTGAAAATAGAGAAGGGGCTTGCAAAGGCGCTTTTGGAAGTCGCGGTCAAGAGCATGAAAAAGGCAAAGGCCGAAGTGAACGGCATTTTCTCGCTCACAATCTTTTCACCCGAAGGCGTGGAGGCAATCGCCAAGGTCTTCTCTGCTGCAAAAAAGCCGCAGGGCGCAGAAGTGGAATTCCTCTACCTTGGCGCGCCGCGCTACCAGATACGTGTGGTTGCAGACGACTTCAAGTCAGCGGACAAGGTGATGGACGACATCGTTGCCTCCCTTACCGCAGCTGCAAAACCCTTCCCCTCCTCAACTGCTTTTGAGAAGATAGAAGCCTGATTTTTCCTGAAAGGCCAAGCAAAACAAAATCCGCAGCCTATTTAAACCCCTCACTCAAATTAAGACGACGAGGCGGAAAATGAAAAAATGCAGCGGCATTTTTTCAGAAATCAGCATCTTCGAGGACGAAGATGACTGATGCATTTTGCGTCGAAATGCAAAATGCACATCGCCGAAGGCGATTAAGATGAAACGGATGAGAAAGTGCGAAGTCTGCAAGGCTTACACGCTGGATGAATCGCATTGCGGCAAGCCCACGCACGGCCCGCACCCCCCCAAATTCTCAATAGAAGACAAATATGCAAAATACCGCCGCATGAACAGGCGGCCTGAATTTGATTTCAATGATGGAAACCACGATAATTGAAAAAGGCAAGGTGAAGCTGAAGAACCCCATCCTGATAGAGGGTCTTCCAGGCATCGGGCTGGTGGGGAAAATCGCAGCCTCGCACATGATAGCAGAGCTCAAGGCTGAAAAGGTGGCAGAGCTTTATTCGCCGCACTTCCCGCACCAGGTCATCATGCAGAAAAACGGCGTGATGCGCATGATAAAGAACCGTTTCTACGTTATCAAAGGAAAAAAGCACGACCTGCTCAT
>CAZYTZ010000081.1:0-2491 GCA_964650545.1 Microcaldota archaeon
TCGAGGATGGCGACCATTGCGGTTGCCATGGTGGGCTTGGTTGCAATACTTTCAGACATTGGCTTGCGCTCCATGTTTTGGGGGGGAAGGGGAAGCGACGGAAGGCGCGGCGGGGGGGCGCTTGCCCTCGTCGGCTTGCTGATAATCGTGCTTTCGCCCATTGTGGCGCAGCTTGTGAGGCTCGCACTTTCGCGCCAGCGGGAGTATTTGGCCGATGCCACAGGTGCGCAGCTCACGCGCTACCCTGAAGGGCTGTCATCCGCGCTTGAGAAGATGAAAAAATCAGGCACTGTTGCCCAGAAGGCAACCGATGCCACTGCCTCGCTTTATTTTGCCAGCCCGCTTTCCATGGGCGGCCTGCTTGCCACCCACCCTCCGCTGGAGGAAAGGATAAAACGGTTGAAGGAGATGTAGAAAAAGCTACTGAAGGCTCACAGTGGTTCTACCGCCAAGAGTATTGGGTGGGAGGAAATCCTCTGCGCACGCATCATTGTTCTTGTTGGTGGAAAGCAGAACGTTCTCAACATAGCCGGACATGCCTCGGAATTCTTTCACTGCTAAAAGGATGCGCTCCTTTGTTTTCGGGCATCCACCATTTAGATTTTTCACATATTCCCCAGCACGCTCAGGGATTTCGCTGCCTTTGTAGCGGTTGAAAAGTGAGAGTGCTGCCTCGTACTTGCTGCCGGCTTTAATGGGTTTCAGCACATCCACCGTGAAGCGCCTTATTTGATTCACCCGCGCAGGAGAGATTCTTGTCGTTATCATGGCTTTGACTGTGAATATGCCCCTATATAAACGTTTTTACTCACACTGCTAAATTCGTCTTTTGGAGAGGAGAAAAAGACGCAAATAGGCATAAATGACGAATTTCGCAACTGATTTTTGCCTAAACTGAAGAAAAGTATGGAAGGAAGATGGGCGCGGAAAGGAGGCGGTAAAGCTCGATTGCAGCCACTATTGAAACTGCGAGCGCGAGCAATGGGTAGATCAGAAGGTCGGCAAGCGAGAGGGACAGCGCTCGCATGGCAGATGGCAGCAGGGGCTGGGCAGCTGCGCCAAAGTCGCCAGAGGAGAGCTCATCAATCTTGTCCTTTACTGCAGAGTTTTCGTCAAGCTCAAGAAGCGGCAGCGAAGCGAATTTGCTGTCAAATGATGAGGCAGCCGCTGAGGCTGCTGAGATTTCGCCCAGTGCGCCGCTTACTGAGAAGGTGTAGGTGAAAAGCAAGGGGTAAACGGCATAGGCGGCTATTGCGATTGCCATTGCAGCTGCGCCTAGCTTTCTTGTGGCAAAGAAAGTGCGAAGCAGCAAGCCAGCAGGCAGGAAAACAATCAGTGCGGAGGCGCGTATGAAATTCGACAGCTCAAGCTCAAGGAAGGAAAGCGCGGATGCTGCGTAGATGAGGTATGATGCGCCTGATAGCTGCTGCGAGAATGACTGGAGGGCAAAGAAGGGCTGGGCGAGAATTACGCCAAGCGAGAGCTGAAGGGAGGAGGCAAAGCCTGTGATGTCTGCTGCACGCAAAAGCAGCGAGGCAAGATTGCGAAGCGAGAGCTCAAGTGCCGCAAGGTTGCAGGAGTAGTAGGCGTGGGGCGAGGAGAGGGGTGCGCTTATTTGCGGGCAGGAGGGAGGCGAGGCCAGGGGCAGGGAGGAAAATGTTGAGTTAAGAAGCAGTGTGAATGCAACGAGCGCGCCAAGCATGGCTGCGGAGATTATGCCTTGCCCTATTTCCTCGGCGCCAAGAAGCCTGATGCGGCGCATGCCAAAGCCCAAGCCCACGCCGAACAGGATGCCCCCTATCAAGATGGAGATGGTGGCTGCTACTATCGCTATGTCAAAATTGGCAGAAGCAGATGACGCCTCGAATGGAGACTGCATAAGCATGTCAGCCACAAGGCGCATGGCGCCTTATGAGGTAAATTTCACCACAAGCGCCCCTCCGAGCGCTGCAAGGATTGTGTCAAGCCCGATGGTCACGAAAAGGACTGCTACAACTATTGGTGTGGAGGCAAGCGCATCGCCAAGGGGGTTCATGTTCATGAGGTCAAGCGCAAGAAGGGGCACCGATGACACGAGCGCGCCGAAAAACCCGGCAAGCGCGCCCACAAGCGCGCCGCGCTTTATGCCGAGCGGCGCCTTGCGGAGCTTCTCAAAGACTATTGCGGCAAGCGCGCCTGCAAGGACAGGAAGCAGGCAGATGACAGGCACGAACGTGATTGACATCAGCGGCGTGTCGCGCATGAAAAGCACTGCCATCTCTGATGCCATGAAAAACAGGAAAAGCAATATTGCACCAGCTGCAGCGGCAAGCAGGTGCTCGACCAGGCTTCTTATCTTGCCAGCAGGAAGGAAGGAAAGCATGGGCTTTGCGTTCTGGGAGGGCTTGCGCGGCTCTGATGGCTTGTGAATGTCAATTGTAGGCTGCTTATACTGGGACGATGCCAGGCTATCACCGAAGAGGTTGGGGATGGAAAGTATAAAGGCTTATCG
>CAZYTZ010000082.1:0-2458 GCA_964650545.1 Microcaldota archaeon
CCCACCTTGTGGCGCGCAAGAATAGCAGTCACTTTTGCCGTGAGCCCAAGCGTGTTTGGGTCTGCGTCAATCTCAATCACGTCGTGGCCAAAGTATTTTGCAGCCCTGGAAACGTTTGCGATGGGAAGAAGCGATGAGAAAATAGCAAGAAGCTTGGGGTCTGCTGCAATGTCGCGCGCAGTCTCTATCACCACGCGCCTGTCCACGCCGATTGCCCTGCTCATTTTCGCAGGCGCAAGCTCTATTTGGTCGCAGTAGAGCTTTCCCTTGCCATCCACCCGTATTCCCAGGCGAAGCAGAGTGGAAACTACTCGAAGCTTGGCGCGCTGCCCGGCGAAGTATTCTTCAAGGTATTGGAGCATATGTACAATATTGCACAAAAATGTTTAAAAAGGTTCATGATCATAAGAGAGCTGTGAATGGCAGAGTGTGGTTGTTATGATGAAAATCAAAAACGAGATTCCGGCTGCGGGCAAGGGCAGCAAGGCGAGAAATTTTAGCATGAGGCTTCTGGCAGTAGGCAAAAGGCTTGTCATGTGTATGAAAGGAGACCTGAGGACTGCTGCGGCAGTTGAGCAAAAGCCTGTGCTGGCGGAAAGTATAGTGAAGCGCGAGCCTAAGGTGCCTGAGATGGTAGTGAGCGCACAGGAGCCGGTGAATGGAAAGTTTGGGCCCATGTTCACCAGCGGGTTTTGCTGACTTTGCTGCACCAACGTGGTGATATTTATGAAAATCAAACAAAAAATCGAGTCAGCAAGGGACATTGGCAGGAAGCTTCTGGCAATCGGCAAAAGGCTTGTCATGTGCGTGAGAGGGAACCAAGATGCCGCGGCAGCCATTGAGAAAACACGTGTGCTTGTGGAAAGCATAGCAGGAGGGGCGCAACATGGGAAGACGCCCCTTGATGTTCGTGACTATTTTCGAACAGGGCCAGGCAACCAAGGCGGCTGCTGAAAAGGCGGAAATAGAGAGCCAGTGTTATCCCAGCATGATTGTGCCGCAGCAGGGAAAAAGGGCGAAGTTCGAGGATTTCACTACTTTTAGAAGCGGGTTTTGCTAGAGGCAACGGCTGCGCGCACTATTTCCTCGTATTCTTTCATGAGGGCATCAGCGCGCTTTTTCGTCTTCCCTTCTGCAAACACGCGCATGTAGTCCTCGGTGCCGCTCGCGCGCGCAATCACCCATCCGTCGTCAAAGTCAACCCGCACGCCATCCACCCGCGTGAGGCGGGCGTTGCTTTTTTTTGCATGCGCGACTGCCGCATTGATGCCTGCTGCTTTTGCCTCTGTGCCTTTTGCCTCTATGCGCGTCTTGCTGTTGAAGTAAACAGGCAGTTCTGACACCAGCTCGGAAAGAGGCGTGTCGCAGACCATTTCGCATATCTTTGCTGCTGCGAATATGCCGTCCTTGGCAAGCGAGAAGCGCGGCCAGATTATGCCGCCCACTTCCTCCCCGCCGGAAACTGCGCGGTCGCCAAGCTGGGACATCTTCTCCGATAGGTAAGGGGCTCCGACTGCTGTGTAGATTGTTTTTGCGCCAAGCGCGGCGCATGCCTCCTCAACGCAGCGGCTGGTGGCAACAGTTGTGACTATGGCTTTTTCCTTCTGCTTTTTCGCCTCTTTGCACGCCTGCACGGCTGAGATGGCAAATCCCTTGTCACCCACTATCCAGCTGCCTTTTTCATCAACGAAAACAACGCGGTCAGAGTCGCCGTCCCAAGCAACGCCAAAGTCGCAGCCCTCATTCTTCACTGCCTTGAGAAGCTGCTGCACGTTTGCCTCTGACGGCTCTGATGCCCTTCCTGGGAAGGTGCCGTCGATTTCCTCGTTGAGCGCAACCACCTCGCAGCCTAGGGAGTTGAACATCTGGCGTGAAAGTGAGGAGGTTCCGTTGCCAAAGTCAAGGGCAATTTTGAGCTTGCGCTTCTTTATCCTTGCTGCCTTCACAGATGAGATTGCCTCCTTTGCGTGCGCGCCTGCTGCCCCGAGGAATTGCTGCTGATGGCCGACCGACTGCCAATCTGCTTGAGAATATGTTTTGGCGAGTGCCGTCTGCTCAATGAGCGCTCCGCGCTCGTGCGAGACTGCCACGCCTTTTTCATCCACGAACTTCAGCGCGTTCCACTCAGGAGCATTGTGGGAGGCCGTGATTATCACCAGCCCTGATGCTTTCTGGCGGGAAAGAGTGAACTCGGCAACAGGCGAGGAGGCAAGCCCGATATCAAGAACGTCCTTGCCTGATGAGAGGATGCCTGACTGCGCTGCAGCGTGCAGCATGGGGGAGGTAATGCGCATGTCGCGCGCAAGCACTATTTCCTGCCCCTTGCACCAGGAAGCAAAGGAGGCGCACAAGTCAAATGCAAGCTGCGGCGAGAGTACGTCAAGCTTGCCGCGCACGCCGTTGGTTCCAAATAGTGCCATGATATCAATTCTCCGCAAGCCTATAAAAACAGCACGCA
>CAZYTZ010000083.1:0-2430 GCA_964650545.1 Microcaldota archaeon
CCATGCTGCCCCTGGCTTAAAAAACATGCTGTCAGGCGCGCCTTCAAGCCGGCTCGCGGCACTTGATGATGAGCTCCTTGCCAATCTGCCGCTTGGTGATTTGCTGCCCGTCGATGTAGGCAATGTACTCGAAACCGAACGTCTTGTAGGAAAGCGTGCCTGGCGAGGCAGTGGAGTTTTGGCAGGCAGATGAGGCGCCGCGGACCTCATAGCCTGAGCTCGTGCCGCCAACATATGAACGCACCCACCTACGGCAAGGCAAGCCATACCAAGTATCCACTGCGAAATATTTCTCTTCGCCAGGCGCCAGATAATAATGGTCGCTTATGTTGTAGGTGCCAGCGCTCAGCCCACAAGTGCCTATATTGTCCCTGAACTGTGTCGCCTTGCCGCCATCCCCGCCGATTATCCCGGTTATCCTTATTGAGTAAGTGCCGGTGTTCCTGAGCAGCAAGTATGGGTATATGATGCCATTGGCAGAATCCGCCCTCGCTGCGCTCTCCACAATCGCGATTGGTGTTGCAGACTGCCAGTACATCTGGCTCTGCGTAACTTGCGCGTCGCTTGCCATGCCGGGGAAGAAGCCGAGGAGCGCGACCGAGACGAGCGCGACGATTAGCACGACTGCGAGGAGGACTAAATACTCGGTGGCACCTTGCGCACGCAAGGTGCCAGCAGAAGCCGCAGACGATGTGCATTTTGCTTTTGCAAAATGCATCAGACATCGAGCATAGCTCGATGCTGACTTCACAATCGCGCCCTGTGCTTTCATGGCTGCATTTCTGCAACAACCATTTTAAGCGTGAGTTTTTGCGCCTTCTTCGGCGTCCGCCTTCAGCTCCCCTATCGCCTTTGCTGCATCAGGCTGCGAAAAGATTGCTGATGCCGCGCCTACGAGCGTGGCGCCTGCCCATCCGCATGCTGATTTTAACTAAGTTTCACTATAGTTAAATCAAGTTTAACTAAACTACAGTTAAGTTAATTAATATTGGCTCTGAAATGCCTCCCATGCCATCCATAACAAGCGAGGAAATCCTCCTGAACAGCCCTCTGAACACCGGCGGGCAGGAGGAAGTGCCAAAATACGAGCGCAAGCTCGGGAAGGCGATAAAAACGCTTCTTGATGCCAAGCCCCGCTTCATAATATCGGTAGACGGGCTGAGGCGCGTGGGGAAAACCGTCCTTCTCAAGCAGGCGCTCAACAGGGCGCAGGGGAAGAGACAGGCGTTCTACTTTTCATTCGACAAGCGCTCCCAACAGACCGCCGAGGCGCTGGAGCAGGTGATCTCATTCTTCATCAAAAAGGACAAGGAAGCGCTCATTTGCCTTGACGAAGTTGGGAAAATCGACGACTGGGCAGGCGTGGTGAAGAAGCACTACGACCGCTCGCGCGCCGCCTTCCTCCTCTCTAGCTCGGCAACGCTGCAGATGAAAAAGGGCGGCGAAAGCCTTGCGGGAAGGATGGCAAGCTTCACGCTGCCGCCAATGGGGTTTGACGAGTATCTGGAGCTTTCAGGCGTGAAAAAAGGCAGGCTGCACCTGAGCCTGGAAAACCCAGAACACCCCTCCGAATTCGGGGAATCCCTCCCGGGCTTCCTCGGCAAGGGCGCATACCCCGAGCTTTGCGGCGTGGATGACCCGGAGGCAATACGCCAGTACGTGACGAAATCGACGGTGGAAAAGATGATATTCGAGGACATACCCGGGACTTTCAGGGTGGCGCACCCGGCAAAGCTTCTTGAAATCTACAATTACTTCGCCAGCTATTCCAGCGAATTCGTGCACGAGCAGTCAATCGCAGGGCTCACGGGCCTAAGCGCGCTCACGGTCGCGGACTATGTTTCCTACCTTGAGGAAAGCCACCTTGTCAGGCGCGTCTACACCGAGGCGAACTTCTCGAAAATGATACGGAAGAAGAAAAAGGGGTTTGTCGCCTCGCCGACGCTTTACTCCCAGACGGCCCCGGACTTTTCGGCGGGCAGGCTTGTTGAGACCGCGGTGTTCTCGAAGCTGTCCGAACTCCGGCCACTGACTTACCGGGACAGCCAGAAAAGGGAAGTTGACTTCATTGTGGCGCTTGGCGGGAAGAAGCACGCAATCGAAGTGAAATCCGGGAAGCAGGTCGCGCGCTCCGAACTTTCCAGCATGCTCCATTACCTCAAGGCAAACAGGCGCGCATCAGGCTGCGTAATCTACCAGGGGCCGTATGACTCGGTCGAGGTTGATGGGATAACAATCCACCTCGTCCCCCTGCCGACATTCCTTGCGGCGGATTCCATCCTTCCATAGGGAAGCCGCTGCAAACCGGGCGCCAAAAACCGGCACCCTCAGACAGGCTCGCGGCATTTTATTATCAAATCCTTGCCGATTTGCCGATCGGCTGTCTATCCATATATTCCCTACGTACTCAATGCAGACATGCACTTGATT
>CAZYTZ010000084.1:0-2321 GCA_964650545.1 Microcaldota archaeon
AAAGAAACTCAGATAGCCCCGACTTGTTTTCCAGCGATTATTGCCGCCACGAGCAGCGAGACTATGTTGAGTATCTTTATCATTGGGTTGAGCGCGGGGCCGGACGTGTCCTTGAAGGGGTCGCCGACCGTGTCGCCCACCACCGCAGCCATGTGCGCGGGGCTGCCTTTTCCGCCAAAGTGGCCCTCCTCGATGTACTTCTTGGCATTGTCCCATGCGCCGCCTGCATTTGACATGAAGACCGCCATGAGTTGGGAAACTATGATGGCGCCAGCCAGGAAGCCGCCAAGAGCCTCAAGCCCAAGCGTGAAGCCAAGCACTATTGGCGTGAGCACCACGATTGCCGCAGGCAGGTAAAGCGAGTCTATTGCCGCCTTGGTGGAAATGTCCACGCATGCTGCGTAGTCCGGGTCCGCAGTGCCTTTCATGATTGCAGGGTCCTTGAATTGCCTGCGCACTTCCTCAACCACGAGGTTTGCCGCCCTGCCCACCGCCTTCATTGTGAGCGATGAGAAGATGAATGGGAGCGCGCCTCCGATAAGAAGCCCGACAAACACGTTTGGCAGCGCTACGTTTATCGATGAGAGGCCGCTGGACTCGAAGTAGGTGGAAAACAGCGCCACTGCCGCAATTGCAGCAGAGGAGATGGCAAAGCCCTTGGTGACTGCCTTTGTGGTGTTGCCAACTGCGTCCAGAGTATCCATGCGGCGTCTGCCCTTGGCTTCCAGGCCTGCCATTTCGCCAATTCCGTTTGCATTGTCTGAAATCGGCCCGAATGTGTCCATTGCCATGATCATTGCCGTGGTGGAAAGCATTCCCAGGCCCACGAGCGCAATGCCAAAATAACCAAGCCCAAAGCCATAGTAGCCCACCGCTATTGAGGCTGCCACCACAAGAACGCCAACTACAGCAGACTCCATGCCAACGCCAAGCCCTGCAATCAGGTTTGTGCCTGCGCCGGATTTTGCGGCAGCGGCGATTTCCTGCACGGGCTTGTGCTTGGTAGATGTATAGTAGTCTGTGAAGCTCATGATGATGTGCGTGGCGAAAAGCCCTGTCAGAAGCGCGAAGAACGCAGCCTCTGAGTTGAGCACGAACAGCGAAATCCCTGCAAATGCGATTGCCTGGAGCACGGTTGAGTAGAGGAAGCCGCGCCTCATTGCCTCAAACGGGTATTCCTTTTCGCTTTTGACGCGCACAAACACGCTGCATGCAAGCGCAATCAGCATGCCAATACCCGCCACCAAAAGCGGGAAAACGGCCCCGGAAAGGCCGTAGGAGACCATTCCGAGGACCATTGTGGAGATTATGGTCACTGTATATGACTCAAACACATCTGCGCCCATTCCAGCGCAGTCCCCCACATTGTCACCCACATTATCAGCAATTGTTGCCGGGTTGCGCGGATCGTCCTCTGGGATGCCTTTTTCCACCTTGCCGACCAAATCAGCGCCAACATCAGCCGCCTTGGTGTAGATGCCCCCACCTACCCTCATGAAAAGGGCGAGAAGGTTGGCGCCAAACCCAAAGCCAATGAGCGCCTGACCTGCAGCTGCAAGTGCAGCGTCGTTTGCGCCAAGATAAAGGTAAACCCCTATGAAAACAACTGCAACCCCAAACAATCCTAACCCTGAAACCAGGGAGCCTGAGACAACACCAGCTGAGAAGGGCACGGCAAGCGCTTCCTGCATGGAAGTCAGTGACGCCTGCGCTGTGCGAGCATTGGAGCGCACTGCAATGTACATGCCAAAGTAGCCCACAAGCCCGGAGCAAACTGCACCAGCCACAAACGCTATTGCAACAAGCGGGCCCAGCGCGAGGTAGACCACAACGGTGAGCGCCACTGCAAACAGGGCGATCGTCTTGAACTGGCGCGAAAGATAGGCGTCCGCGCCCTCGCGGATGGCGCCGGATATTTTCTTCATTTTCTCAGTGCCTTCGCTGCGCTTGAAGATGGAAAGTGAAAGGTATGCACCATAGACTATGCCGATTAAGGCAAGCGCCACCGGAAGGTAAAGCAGAATGTCGGGTGTTGTTGCAGATGCCACCAAATTATCACCTCAGATTTTTGCAGTCAGTTAAACGTAATCCAATTTTGACTTGCCCTTCATGGCAATCACCATCACATTTGACGCCAGTAGTTTTTTCCTCAGGGGCACGTCGTTGGTTGCGACAGCAGCCTTGTTTTTCTGCGCGTATTTAAAAATCCAGTCGTCCGCCCTGCCTTCGCTTTTTTCCTCAAGAATGGCAAAGCGCGCGCGCCATTTTTCCATGTTCTGCAGCGCAAAGCGCGCGGCTGTGGCGCGCTTGCCGTTCCTGCC
>CAZYTZ010000085.1:0-2244 GCA_964650545.1 Microcaldota archaeon
TCCTGCCGGAAAGCGTGAGAAGCTCCTTCTTTACAACGGACGGAATCACCAGCGTGAAGGGCGCGTCTGAGATGCGCAGAAGCTCAAAGGGGACGTCCACCCCATACTCGAACTGCGCAAGCAGGAAGTTTGTGTCCACCACTATCTTGTCCATGCCCTCAGATGGATGCTGGAAGGTTTTAAAGTGTGTGGAGGGAAAGGGCACCATGGAACTGCGAGGACAGGGCGTCACACAGCAGAAGTCTGCCTCTACTCATTGCCCCGGCAATCGTCTAGAGACGATTGCGCGAGCAGAACTTCGGTTCTGCTGCGCACCAGAACGTTGCGACGTTCTGGTCGCGCCCCTTTTTGCTCGGCAAAAAGAGGGCTTGGCCGGCCAGGGGGCAACTGAATATTTGGTTCTTCTTGCTGTTGTGTTGATAGTGGCGCTCGTCAGCGTGGCTTTGCTCGGTTTCTTCCCAGGCATGGCAAGCGACGCGCAGGCAGAGCAGAGCCAGATTTACTGGGCAGGCGCATCGCCGATTTCGATCGTGGAATGGGCAAGCGGAAAGTCTGCAACAACTGGCGAGAACTGGGTATACCTCCTACTGCGCAACACAGGCACATACCCAATAAGGATAACCGGGGTGATTGGGGCAGATGGCAACATAGCCACGTATTTCTACGGGTTGGCAAGCGCGTCCTGCGGAACCATAGACGGATACAACAATATCAGCGACCATTTCTACCTTGCGCCTGGTGAGGAGAAATATTTCCAGTCCTACATGGGCGCACCCTGCAGGAGGCAAATCGTCCTCATTTCAGGGGCAACCAGCGGGCAGCTTGTAAACGCCAACTCATTATGTCAGAATTCCACCTCTTCCCCAGGCACAGTAGTAATCAATTCGTTCGGCTTCCAGTATATAGCGTATGTGGATGGGCAACAGGTAACAAAAAAACAGATTGGCGCAAAGCCAGTCATAATAAAGTGCAGGCACCCGATTTGAGGGAGAGGTATCTCTATGATTTCCCTCGCGCGAACGAAATGCATGCAAATGGCAGCAGGCATGACCTGCTTGGGAGCTTGTTGGGAAAATAAATACAGCGAGGCAACACGCTGGAAGCTCATTTAAAAAGTTGCGCCGGGAAGGAAGAATATGGACTTCTTGCGCGCGCAGGGCGCGACTGAGTACCTGGTGCTGTTGGCTGTTGTGCTAATCGTGGCGCTTGTTTCCGTCGCCCTGCTTGGCTTTTATCCAGGAATGGCGTCAGATGCGCAGATAACGCAATCCCAAATGTATTGGAAGAGCACGAGTCCGATTTCAATAACTGAGGGGGGTGGGAGGATATCTTCAACTTCAGGAATTACTGTTCCTTATTTGAGATTGAAGAATACGGGCGCGTATTCGATAAGGGTAAGTGGACTCATTGGCGCGGATGGCAACAGGATAACGCTGTTTTACGGGGTCAGCGGCTGCGGCGTGGCAGGCGCAAATGTGAACATCAGCGATTACTTTTACCTTGCGCCTGGTGAGGAGAAGTATTTTGCATGGACCTCGGGGTATGGCACCACCTGCAATTGGCAGCTTTATGCCACCACAGGAGCATCCACAGGCATTTGGCTTGGCGGGGCGTCCTCGGTTTGCCAGAACTCCAGCGCCTCGCCCGGCACGCTTGACTACAAGACGCTTGGCTTTGAATACATCGAGTACATCGACAACCAGCAGATAACAAAGCGGCAGATTGGCAAGGAATGGATTGTAAAGTGCGGGCCGCCGGTTTAGCGCGCTGCCAAGCTTCTTAAAATGAAACGGCAAAAGCGCATTATGGCAGAGATTTGCGTTCTTAGGCTGGGACACCGCCGGCTGCGCGACCAGAGGATTACCACGCACGTTTTCCTGGTGGCGCGCGCGCTGGGCGCAACCGAAGGCGTGCTTTCAGGGGAAACTGACAGCTCTGTTGTTGAAGGCATTGCCCGTGTTTCGGAATTGTGGGGCAGTGGCTTCAAGGTGAGGTATGAGCAGAACTGGCGGAAGTTTGTGAGGGAACGCAAAGCTGACGGGTGGAAAGTGGTTCACCTTACAATGTACGGCGAGGATTTCGAGCCTGCGGCAAAAAAACTTGGGAAGGGGAAATGCGTCGTCATTATCGGGGCGGGAAAGGTGCCGCGCGAGGCATATGAGCTTGCAGATGCCAACTTGTCCGTGACAACGCAGCCACACTCTGAAGTTGCGGCGCTTGCACTTTTTTTAGATAGGTGCTTTT
>CAZYTZ010000086.1:0-2050 GCA_964650545.1 Microcaldota archaeon
CGCGCCAACCGGTTCCTTCTTTTGGAGCTTGAAAAAGCGCTAGCCTGCCGCGTGGAAATGCTATCAGGGCATAAAAGCAAAAGGAAAACGCTGGCTGCAGAGTGTGACGCAGCCAGCATAATCAAAGCAATGAAAAAGTTGAAAACAACTTTTTCAGCATTGGAATAGCAATTCCAATACAATGAAAGAACAAAGGTGAAACATATGGGAAAGACATACATTGACACGGTGAAATACCTGGTTTACGCTAATCTTGAGATTGACGGATTGGTGGAAAAGCCTGACGTCGTGGGTGCCATCTTCGGCCAGACCGAGGGGCTGCTTGGCGACGAGCTTGACCTGCGCGACCTGCAGAAGAACGGAAGGATTGGGCGGATTGAGGTGGAGCTCAACCCGCGCGGCGGAAGGAGCGTGGGCAAGATAAAGCTGCCCTCCTCGCTTGACATGGTGGAGACGTGCATACTTGCAGCCGCGCTTGAGACCGTGGACCGCGTTGGTCCGTGCGAGGCGAAAATCGGCATTGAGAAGGTGGAGGACACCAGGAATGCCAAGCGCAAGATACTGGTTGACAGGGCAAAGATCTTGCTGAAAAGCATGCTTACGAACGAAATCCCCGAGAGCAAGGAAATCTCGGAAATGGTGCGCCAGGAGGTCAAGGTGGCGGAAATCTCGGAATACGGACCTGAGAAGCTGCCATGCGGCCCAGGCATTGACAAGGTTGACTCCATAGTGATTGTGGAGGGCCGCGCTGACGTCCTGAACCTGCTAAAGAACGACGTGCAAAACGTTGTCGCAGTGGGAGGCGCGAACGTGACTTCTGCGATTGCAAAGCTTGCGCGCGAAAAGGAAGTCACAGTGTTCCTTGACGGCGACCGCGGGGGCGACATCATACTGACAGAGCTTGCCCGCGTTGCAGACATTGACTTTGTGGCGCGCGCGCCTGTTGGCAAGGAAGTGGAGGAGCTTTCAAGAAAGGAGCTCATCAAGTGCCTGAGGGCAAAGGTGCCCTATGAGACAGCCACCCCCATAAGCGGCAATGACGAGGACAAGAGGCGCTCGTACGGGGCAAGGGACCGCGAGCGCGGCTCACGCGGAGGCAACAGGTTTGAGGACCGCCGCCGCCCAAGGCGCGACGATTCACGCGATGTGATGCCGCCGCTGCCAGAGCAGCCTGCGCAGAAGGCGCCAGCCCCTGCGCAACGGGCAGCAGACATTCCGTCAGCCCCGCCGCAGGCAACTCCACAGCCTGAAGCAGCCCCGGCAGCGAAAAAGCCTGCTGAAGTGCCCCCGGCACTGCTAACCTCTCTTGACGAGCTGGAAAACACGCTGCGCGCGCGCTTCTACAATGCAGAGCTTGCAGCTGTAAAGGAGATGCCTGTGCGCGAGATGATGAAATCCCTTGAGAACGAAAAGGACATACACGCAATCGTCTTCGACGGGATAATCACGCAGAGGCTTGCAGACCTGGCTGAGAACAAGAAAATCGGCATATTGGTCGGCATAAAGCTCGGAAACGTGTTCCGCAAGCCCGCAAGCGTGCTCATACACACAAAGACGTAGATTTGGCGCATTTGCGCCATTTCCTCCTTTTTTCTTTTTCCAAAACAAGCTAGCCCTGGCTGCTGAGCAGCTGCATTGCTTCCTTTGCTTCTTTCGCGGTCAAAAGCTCGAATTTGGTGAAAATTGGATTGCACGGGCCGGGCCCAGCAGGCATTTCAAGAAGCCTTTCGCGCCGGCCAAGCACAGTGTCAGCGGGAACATAGGGCATTGGGTCTTTGCCAAGAATCTTCAGGATTTTGGTTTCTGATTCAAAGCCAGAGCGGTTGCTCACACTTACCAATAGAAAAAGATGCGGGAGCCCCCACCCATGCGCGACTGCATGGCTGGCCTTTTACCGTCGTCCATATGAACCGCCAAGTCGTTGATATGGATCTTCTTGAAGTCGTTTGGCCTGAATATTTTTTTCAGGCCAGTCATGATTTTTTTCAAGCGCATCATAGCCATAATAACCCGCTTTGTCCCTATTGGCAACTGTTTAAATAGCTATTGC
>CAZYTZ010000087.1:0-1963 GCA_964650545.1 Microcaldota archaeon
CAAGGTACTCGCGCTGGCGCGAGAGCCACATTACCAGCAATTGGCCTATGAACTGTGCAACAAATGCGCCAAGTATGGTTGCAATGCCGCCCCTGCCGTTCTCGTCCCTGCCGAAGATGAGAAAGGCGTAGAAGAGCATGACTGGCAGCACTGAAGCCAAAGTCATTACAGTTACATCGCGGTTGTTTATGTGCCCAAGCTCGTGCGCAAGCACCCCTTGCACCTCGTCCTTGCCAAGCGCACGCAGCAATCCAGCGTGCACTGCAATTCCCGAGTCAGACTGCGTCCTGCCGAATGCAAATGCATTGGGGGAGGGATTGTTCACGATGTAAAGCTTGGGCATGGGAAGGCGCGCCTTTGCGGAAAGCCTCTGCACCATGTCAAATATCTCAGGCGCCTGTTCGCGCTTCAGCTCTTTTGCGCCAGTTGACCAGCGGATGATGTTGGGGCCAAAGTACCACTGCACGCTTATCATCACAAAGGAGGCAACCACCCAGACCATGATGTTTCCTGACCCGCCGTAGCCCATGGCATTGAGGACAAGGCCGATAACGGCTGCCACCAAGCCAAAGACAAGTATGGTGGTCACTATCACGCGCAAGCGCATGCCCCACCCTGGGTTGCCCACTTTTTGCCCGTTGGCAAAAAGGGGCCCATTCGCGCTAGCGCGAATAGGGAGGCCAACGTCAGAACCTGCCATAACTACACCTCTGTACTGCGAAGATGGGAAAGGGGGAGTATAAAAAAGTGCCTATCCAAAGCTTGGCGGCAATGTTATGGACAACGATGGAAGAGAGGTACGCTCCCTTGTGCTGGAGAAAAAGCAGCTTGAGGCAAAGCTTAAGCTTGCAGGCGGCGAGGACTTCAGCAACTTGTTGGAAGATTGCTCTGACTTGGCAGGCATAATAGATGAAATAGAGGAAGTGAGCCGCAAGATGCACGAAAAGGAGCATGCTGCCTTTGATGCCAAGGTGAAGTTCTCAAGGAAAGTGCGGCGCAAGGCAAAGGACCTGAACAACTTTGAACAGCACCTTGTGAAGGAATACGAGGGCAAGCACATCACTCTTGAGCATGGAAGGAAAATGGTGTCCATCATCAAGCTGCTGCGGTCGAAAAACACGGACAAGGCAAGGCGCGAGGCAGAGGAATTATACGATTTTTTGGGAATGGGCTCGCGGCTTGAAATAATCGATGACCTGCTTTTGAAAAAACGCGCGCAATTCGAGCGCGCAAGGCGCGGCGTTGAGGCGCAGCTGTCTGGCTTGGAATGGCTGGAAAAGGAGCCCCCAGTTGATGACGGGAAAGTGAAAAGGCATGGCGAGTGGGCGCAGCTGAATGAGAAGCTTTCCAAAATGTGGCTAAGCCATATACAGGCGCTCAAGTCCATGCCGCTTTGCAAGCTTCTTGGGAAAATGAAGGAAGAGGAGCTTGGCAAAATCGGCTTCCCCGCCCTGCCATCAGGCGAGGCAGGCGCGCTGTCATCATTCCTGCAAAAAAACAAGCTTGAGGAAAGCTCCGCGGAGCAGCTTTACGAGATGGCAGGGCAAAGCGAGCAGAGGCTGAGGCACACTGGCGTTGACCTGCCTCTTTTCAGGCAGGAAATTGTCGCGCGAAGGAATTTCCTGTTTGGCATAATGTCCCTGCACACGCCAGAGATGAATGAGCACGCGCTTGCCCGCTTGTCAGCCAGCGATGAGAACGCGCGCAAGCTTGCGGAGCAGCTGGCCGAGCTTGGGAAAACAAAAGAGGCTGATGAAAAGGAATGGTCGCGCGCAGGCAGGATAAAGCAAAAGAGGGAGGAGCTTGCAGGGGAAGACAAGGCGGCGCTTGAAAAAACCCTCCAAGGGCTTCGCGCGCTCCAAGAAATCCTTGACGGGAAAGCAGAGCCAGAGGAAACAGAAGAAAGCAAGGAAGAAGAGAAAGGAATCGGGCTGATTGGCTCTTTCCTGAAGTTCTTGGGAAA
>CAZYTZ010000088.1:0-1931 GCA_964650545.1 Microcaldota archaeon
CATCCCACTTCGCGTAATGCCTGTCACACCCCGCGGGCGTGACAATCGCCGCGGGAGAGATGAAGAGCTTGAAAAAGCCCAGGTAGGGCACGCCGAACAAAATCCTTCCTTTTGAGCGCGACAGCTCCACCGGCCGGTTTCCCTCGTTAAGCGCGTAGTCATATACCTGTATGTCAAAGATGGGGTTGTTGTCCCCTTTTGTCAGGAAATAGGTTTTGCCGTCCTCATTGTTATTCAGGAGTATGAATGCGCGGTGAATGATGTCGCCTGTGCGCGCGTAGTACTCGCCCTTCTCAGGCTGGTAAACAACAATGTCGTTTGACAGGTTCTCGTAATAGCGGTTGCCATTCACTTCCAGCCATTCTGCGCACGGGCCGTAAAGCGCGTCACTTTGCTTGTCCATCAAAATTTCGCATTTTGAGTAACCAATGGAAAGCGCGCCGTGCTCCTCAACGAACCTTTCAGGCGAGGAAATGAAGCGCTGGCAAAGCGTGGCATTCTGCCTGGTCGCGCAATAGGAGTAGATGGAGCCGTTCACAGTTGCAACAAGCGCGTCGTTCTCATATACTTGCGCGCCAGCCACTCCTGCAAGCGACGCCACTTCCTCCTGCGGGGCTTGCAACCTGTCGCCTGACAGCACCACCATGTCGCCGCGTTGTATGTGCGGAAGCATGGAGCATGAGACAATCGCATTGATGGGCGAGGGCGTCTGAAGCACGAAAGATGCGCCGAACCAAACAAGAAGCGCGAGAAGCAGCGCAATGGCAGTCTCTTTTATCTCGTCCTTCAGGCCGTGCTCGCGCGTCCCTTGCGCGAACTCAAGAACAACCACCCAGAGGATGCCAAGCCCAACAAGAAGCCCGAAAACCCAGACACCAGATATCAGATAAAGCAAAAAGCAGGCGATTATTGCGCCATAGGCAAGGCGCGGGCTGGAAAGGACTGCAAGAGGCTCAGGCAGTTCCTTTTTCCCAGACACGTTTGCCACCAATTATTTCTTTCTCGTTTTCTTTGCGCTTGCAAGCGCGTCCTTGAAGTCTGATGCCTGTTTCTTGAGCTTTTTCACCGCAGTGCGCACTGCTGAAAGCGCGCTGCCTTTTTTCATCCTCACTATAAGCACAGGCGAGGCGACAATGGGGTGGTCCAGCCTGTAGGCCGCAAACGCCACATCAGGGTCGTCGAAAAGCAGCTCCTTTATCGCATTGATGAACCCGATGTCCTCTCCCTTTATTGTGACCTCAAGGTAATCCTTCTCGTTTTTCAATATTTCAATGTCCATGCAAACACCTCAGTCAAGCGTCACTTTCCTGTAATCGTTAGCAACCTTCCGGTTGTCCTTTGCCTCGCACGCCTCGCACTCCAGGCCCCCCGGGGCAATCTTCATTGCGTGGCGGCACTTTCCGCAAAACGCCTTCACAGCGCCAAGCTCGTCCGAGTCAGTGGACAGCCTCATCTCGCCGTTCCGAAGGTCCACGATTTTTGCGCGTATCAAATCGCCAATCTTGTACTCGTCGCGCACATTCTTCACGTATCCCTTCTTTATCATGGATGCGTGCAGCACTGCATAATCGGGGTTGTCGCCGTATCTGCTGTCCTTGCCGTCGCTCCCCACTCTTACGCGCACAAGCGCAATTGGCTCCACGATGTTCTCGATGCTGCCTATGATGACCGTGCCTATTCCCAGGTGGCCAAGCACCCTTTTCTGCGAAACGCTAAGCGTGCGCTGCTCGTCTAGCACCTTGCCTGCCAGCGCGGAATACACGTTTTCCCCGTCCATGTGCGTGCCGCTGCCGGGAAGGCATTCCTCCTCGGTGCCGATGAAGTCCCCTGGAACCACAAATTTTTCCTTTTCCATGATAGTCAAACCCCAAATCAGAATGAAGCTCAAAACCGCTTCTTTCTCTATCGCGAACGTATTTAAATAGCTTTTG
>CAZYTZ010000089.1:0-1930 GCA_964650545.1 Microcaldota archaeon
AAATCACGCAGAGCCAGATGTACTGGCAGAGCGCAAGCCCGATTGCGATTGTTGATGTGAAATCCACGGCATATAGCACGCAGGCGTATTCCCCCGCGTACATGCGGCTGAGGAACAGCGGAGCATACCCCATAAGGATAACCAAGGCCCTTGCCCCGCCAAACTACTACCTGGTTGTTTTTTGGGACACCGTAGGCGCCAAAAACATAAGCGATTATTTTTACATTTCACCTGGCGAAGAAATAGCTTTTGCCACGAGCTTCGGGAACATGAAAGCAGCAAGCGACCCGGAAAGAAGGATACATTTCAGCACCAGCTCGGGAGGAGGAGTAGGCAACAACGTCCTTGACGGCGCAAAACAGTACTGCACAAACTCAAGCTCATATGTGATGTACGATTCCTTCGGCTTCGAGTACATTGAATACATCGACGGGCAGCAAATCACCAAGCGCGAAATCGGCGCAAAGCCGCTCTTTTTCAGGTGCAATTAGCCGCAGGGCGGCGTTCTCCTTGAAAGTTTGAGCGGGAAAGCCACATTCACGCGCACAATATGAGGATACATTGGGGGAAGAATCTTTACTTACGGGGTCGTGCCGACGGCACGCCGTTACTTACGCCCTCGTAAGTACTTACGACCCCGTAAGTAATATAAATGCTGCCAGCCCAATCGTTTCATGTACTTCGGAGTTGGCCCAAAAGAGCACAAAAAAGACCTCTATGGCTTTGACAGGGAATATGCTGAGCTTTGCGCAGCCATTTCCTCGCAGAACCGGCTCATAATCGTGAAGGGCCTGAGGCGCACCGGCAAGACGAGCCTTCTCAACTCGGTCTACGCCAATCTCCCATCCGGCAAGATTTTCATTGATGCCCGGGAAATCTCCGGGAAGGGAAGCTCCGAGGTCTATTCGCATTTCATCACACGGCTTTCCGCCTATATGCAAAGCCGGAACATCCTCAGCAGGATAGCAGGAACGATTAGCTCTGTGGAACTGGGAGTGAAGTTAAGCGTCCAGAGGCAGACTCCCCTGCTTTCGGCGATGCTTTCCGAAATAGACGCGCAGGCCGGGAAGGAGAAGAAAACATTCTGCATCTTCATAGACGAGGCGCAGGTGCTCAAGCAATCCGGCTTTGACGCATTCCTTGCATTTGCCTATGACCGATTCAAGAACACAAAAACCGTGCTGGCAGGCTCGGAAATCGGGCTGCTCGACGAGTTTGCCGGCGAAAGCTCGCGCTCGCCGCTTTACGGAAGGGTGAAAAAAACGATAACCACCAGGAAATTCGAGAGGAACGAGTCCATTGACTTCCTGCGCAAGGGCTTTGCGCAGGCTGGCAAAAAAGCAGCAGAAGCGCAGATTAAGGCCGTGGTGGACAGTCTGGATGGAACCGCAGGCTGGCTTTCAATGTATGGCTTTTATGCCCTGTCTGAAAACCATGCTTCGGCACTTGCAAAAACCAGGCTGGAAGGCACGAAAATCGTCAGGGAGGAAATCAGTGCATTCATGGTGCAGCGGAGGGTGGCGGAGCGGCAATACCTCGCCATCCTGTCCGCGCTCGCAACAGAGCCCCTTGCATGGAGCAAAATAAGGAATTATCTCGAAATCAGGCTCGGCAAGGGCGTTTCAGATTCAAGGCTTTTCGCATACCTTTCCGCGCTCGAAAGCTATGGGTTCATAGAAAAGCGCGACAGGCGCTATTTTGTTTCAGACCCGCTGATAAAAGAGGCAGCAAGCGGCAATGTCAGATGATTTGAAATGGAAAATTGGATGGCAGATGCATAGGAATAAAAAGTTCTCACCCCGCAATAAGCATATGCGGAGTTGCAGTTATCGCGCGCAGGGCGCGACCGAATATCTTGTTCTTCTTGCAGTAGTCCTAATCGTCGCGCTTGTTTCCGTTGCGCTTTTAGGCTTCTTCCCGGGGATGGCAT
>CAZYTZ010000090.1:0-1838 GCA_964650545.1 Microcaldota archaeon
GTCATCCAGCCTTCCCACAAACGGGGAAACATAAGTCGCGCCCGCCTTTGCGGCAAGCAGCGCTTGTGCTGGGGAAAAAACAAGCGTGACATTGGTCTTTATCCCCTTTTTCGAAAGTGCGCGGACCGCTTTGAGCCCTTCTTGCGTCATGGGCACTTTCACAACCACATTCGCAGCCCACGAGGCAAAAACCTCGCCCTCCTTCACAATGCCTTCTGCCTTGTCCTCATTGCCCTCGGCAGAGACCGGGCCGTCAACAAGCTTGCAAATCTCGCGCGTCACTTCCTCCTGCTTCCTTCCTGATTTTAGTATAAGCGTCGGGTTTGTGGTGACTCCGTCCACCATCCCCATCCCGGCATATTTCTTTATCATCGCCGTTTCCGCAGTGTCAAGGAAAATCTTCATGCCAACACCCCACATCAATTTCTTCCGTCAGTCATTCACTTCTTCCTAGCCATCTCTTCCTTCACTGTTTTAATAATGCCGTCCTTGGAGAGCCCGTGCTTTGCCATCACTTCGTATCCCTTGCCAGACTCGCCGAACTTCATCCCCATGCCCGTCCTCCTCACGCGCACAGGATAAACATCCGACAGCGTTTCGCACACCGCGCTTCCCAAGCCTCCTTTCACCTGGTGATCCTCAACGGTTATCACGCGGCCGCACTTGCGCGCCAGCTTTTCCAGCGCGGATGCATCAGGCGAGGAAATGGTGTGCATGTTTGCCACCGCAGCGCTCACCCCTTCTCCTGCCAGTGCATCAGCAGCAAGAAGCGCATCATAAACCAGCCTTCCTGAAGCTACAATCGCAACATCTGCGCCATCGCAAAGCAAATTCATCTTTCCCACAACAAACGGCGTCTCAGAAGTGGTGAAAATGGGTGTGGCATTCCTCGTGCAGCGAAGGTAAACAGGCCCTGGCATGCCCCACGCAGCATGCACCGCCTTTTTCATTTCCTCAAAGTCGCAAGGGGATATGACTGCCATGTTGGGGAGCGAGCGCATGAGCGCCACATCCTCCAGCGCCTGGTGGGTGGCGCCGTCCTCGCCAACATCCAGCCCCGCATGCGAGCCCTCTATCTTCACGTTTGCATTTGCATAGCAAATCGTCGTTCTTATCTGCTCCCAGTTCCTTCCTGGCGAAAATACCGCAAATGCGCCAATGTAGGGCTTTTTGCCGGAATACGCCAATCCCGCGGCAACCGCTGCCAAATTCTGCTCAGCCACTCCCACCTGCACAAACCTTTCCGGGAATTCCTTGGCAAACTTCCCAATCTGCACCGAGCCTGCAACATCCGAAGAAAGCGCGACCACTGACGCATCTTTCCTGCCAATCTCGCACAACGCCTCCCCAAAGCCGCTTCTCGTCGCGGCTTTTTTCAAACCAGGCGACCTGATGTCAAGGAGGTGCATTTCACTGTTAAGCGCAAATCCCATTCACTCCGCCTCTAATTTTTTCCTCTCTTCCGCAAGCTCTGCAAGCGCCTTTTCCGCTTCCTCCGGCTTTGGCGCAACCCCGTGCCACCTGTAGTCGTTCTCAAACATCTTCACGCCCTTGCCAGGCACAGTCTTTGCAATTATCATCGTGGGCTTCCCCTTTGTTTTCCTGGCATCGTCAAGCGCACGCATTATCGCTCCATAATCATGCCCGTCCACCTCAATCGCATGCCATCCGAACGCACGGTATTTTTCCGCCATGTCGCCAAGCGGCATCACATCCTCTGTGCCGCCATCTATCTGTATGTGGTTCCTGTCGCAAACTGCCACCAGATTGTCAAGCTTGTACTTTGCTGCAAGCATCACAGCCTCCCAGGTGCTGCCTTCCTGGTGCTCGCCGTCCGA
>CAZYTZ010000091.1:0-1831 GCA_964650545.1 Microcaldota archaeon
GCATGATAAAGAACCGTTTCTACGTTATCAAAGGAAAAAAGCACGACCTGCTCATTCTGGTCGGCGATGTCCAGGCAGTGACTTCCGAGGCTCAGTACGAAGCAACTGGAAAGATGCTTGACTACTGCCAGAAAAAGGGAGTGAAGCTCACAATCACGCTTGGCGGCTATGGCACTGGAAAGGTGCATGCCAAGCCGCGCGTGTTCGGCATAGCCAGCCACAAGAAAATGGTGGAAGAGTACAAGAAATACGGCGTGCTGTTCGGCCAGTGCCGCGGCTCAATAATCGGCGCAGCGGGGCTTCTCCTGGGCATGGGCAAGATACGCGGCATGCAAGGCATCTGCCTCATGGGTGAAACTCACGGGAGCTTTGTCGACCCCAAAAGCGCGCAGGCGCAGCTCGAGGTGCTCTGCAAGATACTGGGAATCAAACTCGACCTGAAGAAGCTTGACCAGCGCGCGCGCGAAAGCGAGGCATTTGCGAAAAAGATGGAAAAGGAAGCTTTGGCCGCCAAAGGAATGGTTCCGCAGTCAGAGCCGGGCAAGCACGACTTGTCGTACATCAGGTAAGGCGCGCGCTTGGCATTGAAAAGAAAAAAAGCAGCGCAAGCTAGAACTTTACTTTCACATTCGCCTTCTCACTCTCGTCAGCCTTGAAAAAGTCGCGCGCGTTGAACTTGAACATGCCTGCCACCACATTGGTGGGCACGGTCTGGATGGAGTTGTTGTACGAAAGCACCGAGTCATTGTAGAACTGGCGCGCATAGGCAATCTTTCCCTCAATGCCAGACAATTCCTCCTGGAGCATCTTGAAGTTTGCGCTTGCCTCAAGCTTGGGGTAGTTTTCCGCAACCGCAAAAACGCTTTTCAGCGCAGATGTAAGCATCCCTTCCGCCTTTGCCTTCTCTGAAACCGACTGCGCCCCAAGGGCGTTTGCGCGCGCTTTCGTAACGTTCTCAAACACGGACTTTTCATGCTTGGTGTACCCCTTCACAGTCTCCACCAGGTTGGGGATAAGATCATATCTCTTCTTCAGCTGCACGTCTATTTGCGACCAGGCATTGTCAATCCTGTTCCTCTGGACGACAAGCGAGTTGTAGGCAAACACGAAAAAGAGCACGAACAGCACAACAACTACAGCAATTGCAAGCAGGACAATCTCAAGCATGGCATTACCCCCCACCCCATTATGGGGCGTAGAATTAAAAACAAAACGAAACGCGGGCTTGAAATGCCGCTTTGCTTGCGCAGAAGCCAAGCCTATCTTTTTAATGCCTTTCCCACAAAAACAAATCTGTGGTGTGGTGCGCATCAAGGTGACTGGGTCTGAAAGGAAGCGATTCCGCCGTGACATGGGGGAGTATAGGAAGCTTTCTGCCGCTTATACCGCTCTCTTGAGAGAAAAGGACGTGAAAAGCCCAAGCGAGCGCCAAGCTGCGCTGGCGCAGGCCAAGCAGCAATACGAACAGGCTGCCAGCGCATTTTACTTCACTTACAATGAAAGCCCGGTATTGAATAGCGTGTGGGGGCAGGACAAGAAAATCCAGGGCTGGAGCGCGCTGGTTATTCTCACCTCCTTCTCATTAGCAGTGTATCTTTTCATGAAAGGGCACCCCGCCAGCCAAGAGAACATCAAGGAAATCATGGACTTTTTCAGGCACCACACAATTGAAAGGGCAGGCAGCGCCATTCTCACTGCTGTCGGGCTGGCAAACCTGTTTTTGCTGATGCCGCTTGAGAATTTTTTCTCTAACAAGCCCCACCATACCTTCTGTGAGATAGATTACAAGGTAAATATGCGGAAATACGAAAAAGAGCCGAAAAAGCCCTGA
>CAZYTZ010000092.1:0-1559 GCA_964650545.1 Microcaldota archaeon
TTCGACTATAGGCCCCTGATGTGATTTTTCTGCTGCCTAACCTTTAAGAAGGTTTATAGGGCAAGGGAAAACATGGCAACTTCTGCGATATGCCCTGCTTACGTGACAGGCATATTCGTAATTGGAGAGGGAGATGCCGCGGGCGCGGGCTTTGCAATAGACAGGTTCATGAGGACAGAGGCGAAGGGAGGGAATGGAAAGGGCATTTCAATATCCATAAATGGCAAGGATGTGCCAGCCCCTGTCTCGCGCGCGGTGCTTCGCGGGTTTGTGAGGAGGGGCTTTTCGCTTCCAGCGCTTGAGGTGAAGCATGTTAGCGACGTTCCAGTAGGCTACGGGCTGGGGATGAGCGCGGCAGGCGCGCTTTCGCTATCCCTTGCGCTGAATGAGGAAATCGGCGCAGGCTTGCGGCGCCAGGAGTGCGTAAAAATCGCGCACAATGCAGATGTGGAATGCAAGTGCGGGCTCTCGGGCGTGGACGCGGCTGCGATTGGCGGCGTGCTGGCAAGGCAGGGCCTGGAAAGCATGGAAGTGGAGGCGCTGCCTTTAGAGGAAAGGCAGCTGGAGTTCGCGTTTTTCAGGCCAATGAAGACCGCAAGCGTGATAGGCTCAAAGGAGTGGAAAGAGAAGGTGAATGCCGCAGGCGCTCGCGCGCTTGATGCGCTTTTCTCGTCAAAGGCATTCGATACGCTGCTTGCGCAGTCGCGCATGTTCGCGCTGGAGACAGGCCTAGCTTCGTGGTGCGGCAAGGAAATGGAAGCAAACCCGCGCGCAAGCATGGCGATGGTGGGCCAGACGCTGTTTTCAGACGTTCCGCTCGCGCTGCGCCGAAAGCCTTTAATGCTACTGAAGGCAAAGGTGCATGCCGGCGGTGCGGAACTTTTGTAGGTGGTTGCTTGAAAAGAAAAAAGGAAGTGGATGTTTCGGTGATAGTTCCTGCCTACAACGAGGAAAAGTACATAGGGGCCTGCCTTGCCGCGATAAAGCGCCAGAAGTTCACAGGCACGTTTGAAGTGATAGTCGGGGACGGCAACAGCACGGACGGCACGCAGAAGATTGCGCGCGACTACGGCGCGCGCATTGTGGAGGAGAAGTACGGCACTGCCTCAGGAGGCAGGTACGCAGGCTCGAAAATCGCGCACGGCAGGATCTACATATTCACAAGCTCGGACGTGGAACCGTGCCAGGGGTGGATACAGCACATTTACAACGCATTTTCAGACAAGGACGTTGTGTGGGCAGTCGGAGGGGTGAGGCCATTTGAGGGAAACCTGCCAGAGTATTGCGGCGCAGGCATACTCAATTTCCTGGCAGCTGTCCTGAACCCGCTTGGCCTCGCATATGTGAACGGCGACAATGTTTCGGCTCGCGCAAGCGCCTACTGGAAATGCGGGGGCTTCAATCCCAAGCTGAAAACATCCGAGGACACTGACCTTGGCATGAGGCTGATGAAATGCGGGAAGTTCCGCTATGCCTGGTGCGCGACCGTGCTCATCTCCATGCGCCGCGTGCGCAAGTGGGGCTATTGGAATTTTGCATCCTTCCACACCCGCAACTTC